>NZ_JAKRML010000009.1:0-194808 GCF_022346505.1 Achromobacter sp. ACRQX | reverse complement strand
GTCTATGTGCAACCGCCCGCCCCGGCCGACGGCTATATGTGGGTACCCGGCTACTGGAGCCGCAACCGCTACGGCTTCTTCTGGGTCCCGGGCGCGTGGGTGCTGGCGCCGTATCAGGGTGCGCTCTGGACGCCCGGATACTGGGGCTTCTCAAACGGCGTGTACCTCTGGAATCCGGGCTACTGGGGTCCGCATGTGGGCTTTTATGGCGGCATCAACTATGGCTTCGGCTACACCGGCCTGGGGTATGTCGGCGGCTACTGGAAGCGCGACCGCTTCTACTACAACCGGTCCGTCACGAACGTGAACGTTACGCGCGTGACCAACGTCTACCACCGCGACATCATCGTCAACAATGTGGACAACCGCCGTGTCAGCTATCACGGCGGACCTCAAGGTGTGCGTCGCAACGCCGACCCGCGTGAACTGGCCGCGCGCCGCGACCGCCATTCCGGCCCCACGGACGTGCAACGCGGCTACATCCGCGATGCGGGCGGCAACCGTGCGCAGTTCTTTGAACACAACAAGGGACGGCCGCCTCAGGCATACCTGGATCATGCTGACAACGGCAGACCAGGTCGGGATGGCAGGAATGCGCAAGGCCGTCCCGACAGCGGCCCCACCGCCGTCCAGCGGAGCTTGGGGCTGACGGATGATCGCGGCCGCGACGGTCGGACGCAAGGGCCGTCGCCGCAGGATCGCCTGCCGCAGGACCGCCTGCCGCAGGACCGCCAGCAGCAAGCGCGTGACCAGCAGGCCCGTGACCAGCTCGTCCGCGATCAACTCAAGAACGACCAGCGGCGGCAGCAACAGGTCCGTGAGCAGGACAACCGCAACCGCCTGCAGAACGACGCCCAGGCTCAACAGCAGCTCAGGCAGCAGCAGATGCGGGACCAGCAGGCGCGCCAGCAACTGCAGCGTGACCAACAGAACCAGCAGGATCTGCGCGATCGGCGGCAACAGGAACAACAGGCGCGCCAGCAGCGTGATCGCGATGAGCGGGCCAGGCAGATGGCGCGCGACCGGCAGGAGCACGAGCAACAGGCGCGGCAGGCGCGGCAGGAGCGGCAACGTGACCAGCAGCAGTTGCTCCAGCAATCCAGACAGCAACAGCAACGCGATCAGCAGTCTCAGCAAGCCCGCCAACAGCAACAGCAACAGCTGATTCAGACCCGTCAGCAACAACAGCGTGATCAGCAGGCCCAGCAGGCTCGGCAACAGCAGCAGCAGCGGGATGCCCAGCAATCCCGCCCGCCCTCCGTGCGCGACCAGCTCAAGGGCAATGGGCGCGGACCGGATGGCGGCTGAACTGGACCCTCGTTCGCCTCGCCGCTACAGTAGGCAGCTTGCCGCGGCATTTCCGCGGTCCCGATAGGAGACACCCATGAAGCGCATTGCCCCCTGGATCCTGGTCTGCGGCCTGATGGCCGGGACGTCGGCGCACGCGGCACTTCCCGTGGGCGCAGCCGCGCCGGACTTCAGCGTGCCCGCCTCGCTGGGCGGCAACGAATACACGTTCAAGCTGAACGAAGCGCTCAAGCAAGGCCCTGTGGTGCTGTATTTCTTCCCGGCGGCATTCACGCAAGGCTGCACCATCGAAGCCCACAACTTTGCCGAAGCCACCGACGAATACAAGGCGCTGGGCGCCACCGTCGTCGGCGTCTCCACCGACAACATCGACACGCTCAAGAAGTTTTCCGTCAGCGAATGCCGCAACAAATTTGCCGTCGCGGCAGACAGCGACGGCAAGGTGATGAAGGCGTATGACGCTGTGCACGACAGGCGGCCCGAGTATGCGCAACGCGTGTCGTACGTGATCTCGCCCGAAGGCAAGATCCTGTATGAATTCACCGACATGAGTCCCGAATCGCACGTGGCGAACACGATGCGGGCGCTGCGGGACTGGAAGGCAAAGCAGTAGGACGGCAGCGCGCAAACAAGATACGCGCCGCCTGCAAGCCTTAATTGAACGGCCAGACCGTCGGGTGCGTGCCCGGGGGGCTGGACGGCCGGGTCCATCGCGCCGGCGTCTCCGAGAAGCGCGCCGCATGGCGCACGGCGACCAGTTCACCAAAGCCTGACGGCGACGTCTCCATCAGTCCGTCAAATCCAGGCATCGCACAGTCCAACCCGCCGTCCACCCGGCCCAGGCCGCGCAGCCAGTGCGCCGTCTGAGCAAGCGACACGCGCACGTGCCAGCTGCCGCCTTCGGTCGCCTGACGCGCCAGCGCCACCTGCGCGCCGAACGCCATCAGATAACCGGACGCATGATCCAGGATCTGCATGGGCAGCGCTTTGGGCGCGGCCTGGCCGGCCGCCAGCGCTTCCGCGTGGTTGAAGCCCGTGGCCGTCTGCACCAGGGAATCGAAGCCGCGGCGGTTCGCCCACGGGCCCGTCGTGCCATACGCACTAAGCGACACGTAGACGACGCCGGGCCGGATGCGCGCCGCATCCTGCGGACCGAAGCCCAGCGCGGACATCCCGCCCGGCCGGTAGCCCTGCACAAAGATGTGCGCGCTGCGCAGCAGGTTGCCCAGCGCGATGCGCCCGTCGGCCGTGTCCAGGTCGGCCAGCACAGACAGCTTGCCGCGGCTGGTGTCAATGATGTTGTCGATGTTGGGCAGTTGCGGACTGTTGACCAGCATGACGTCCGCGCCGTAAGCCGCCAGCGCCCGGCCGCAAACCGGACCGGCGATGATGCGCGTCAGGTCCAGCACACGGATGTCCTGCAACGGACGCGCGTTCTGCGCGTACTTGGGCAGCGGGCGCGGGTCGGCCTCGCCGATGCGTTCGATGGTCAGCAGCGGCTGCGCCGCGACGGCCTGCCCTTGCGGGTGGCGGTCCCATTCCTCGAAAGAGCGCATGGCTGACACGACCATGCCGGCATCGGCAGCAACCTGTTCAAAATCCAGCGCCTTCCAGCGGCTCAGCGCGCGCTCCACGGCCTCGCGCGTCGCGCCGTCGCCGGTCGGGCAGCCCAGCAACGCCAGCGCCCCGTCGCGGTGATGCGCGAAATTGGCGTGGATGCGCACCCAGCCGCCATCGCCACAGCGATAGACACCCGTAATGGGATCCCAGATGTTGGGCGTGACCCCGTTGATCGTGAAGTGGCTGCGGCACTCCTGCGCCGCGTGCAGCATGTCGACGCTGACCTGCTGCCGCGCGCCGCCGCGCAAATGCCAGACCTCTGCAGCGGCCAGCGCCGCGGCCGCCATGCTGGCCTGCGCGGCGGTGCCCACGGCGAACGAGGAGGGGAAGACAGGGTCGGCGCCCGTCAGCACCACGTGCTCCAGCGACTCGCTCGGCAAATCGACCGATTGCCAGAGCTTCTGCAAGACATCCCGGGTCGTCTTGCCGGCGGGTGTTCGTCCCTTCAGAAAGGACGGGCGAAAGTCCATCAGATTTCCCATAGCGTTTGCCTGCTTTAGTCGTTTATTTGCATTACATGGCGCGCCCCACCCTGCGTCAATACGCCCCGCGCGCCAGCGTGTTTCGGGGTTTGACGGCAGAATCCGGCCCGCCGGCCTCCCGCAGGCCTGCCCGCCGCTGCCCCTCGCGCGGGCCCGGCGCAGCGGGTTGCACCGCAACACCCGTCACATCTCCTCGTAGTTTTTACATCGGCTTCCAAGCGCCGCCCGCCCGGGGCAGGGGTAGGCACAGGATAGAATCGCAGCCTCGCCGGCCCGCCCGCCCGGCCCGTCTCCTGGAGCCCTTCCGATGAATACGCTGCTCTGGCTGCGCACCGACCTGCGCATGCACGACAACGCCGCGCTGGCCGCGGCGGCCGAGGCCGGCACGGTCACCGCCCTATTCCTGGCCGCCCCGGGTCAATGGCGCCAGCATGGCGATTCCCCGGCCAAGGTGGATTTCTGGCTGCGCAACCTGCGTGAGCTGTCCCGCGACCTGGCGCAAGCCGGCATTCCCCTGAAGCTGGTGACCGTGGACGACTGGCGCCACGCGCCGCGCGCCTTGGCCGGGTTCTGCCAGGAGCACGCGATCGAACAGGTCCATGCCAACGCCGAATGGGGCGTCAACGAGCGGCGCCGCGACGACGCGGTCGCAAGCGCCCTGGCGGACATCGGCGTCGACTGGACCCTGCACCATGGCGCAACGCTGCTGCGTCCCGGCACCGTGCTCAACGGCAAGGGCGAGTGCTACCGCGTCTACACGCCCTACGCCCGCACCTGCCGCGAGCGACTGCGCAGCGCGCCGCTGCGTCCCATCCCCGCGCCGCGCGCCCAGACGCCGCCGCGCTGGCAGGCCGATCCGCTGCCGGAATCGTTCAAGGGGTTCGACGCGCCCAATGACGCCGTGCGGGCGCTGTGGCCGGCGGGGGAAACCGCGGCCAGCGACCGTCTGGCCGCCTTTGCCGACGACGCCATCTTTGCGTACAAGGACGAGCGCGACTTTCCGTCGCTGCCCGCAACCAGTTGCCTGTCGCCCTACCTGGCCGCGGGCGTCCTGTCGCCGGGGCAGGCGCTACGCGCCGCGCTGGCGGCCAACCAGGGTGAGATCGACAGCGGCAAGGCCGGCGCCGCCACCTGGATCAACGAACTGCTATGGCGCGAGTTCTACCAGCACCTGCTGGCCGCCTTTCCCGCCCTGTCCATGCACCGGCCCATGAAGCCGGAAACCGCCGCCGTGCCGTGGCGCGACGCGCCCGACGACCTGGCGGCCTGGCAGCAGGGCAAGACCGGCATCCCGATCGTGGATGCCGCCATGCGCCAGATGCTGGCGCTGGGCTGGATGCACAACCGGCTGCGCATGGTGACGGCCATGTTCCTGTCCAAGAATCTGCTGATCGACTGGCGTCTGGGGGAAGCGTGGTTCATGAGCCAGCTCGTGGACGGCGACCTGGCCGCCAACAACGGCGGCTGGCAATGGAGCGCCTCGACGGGCGCCGACGCCGTGCCCTATTTCCGCGTCTTCAACCCGTTGTCGCAATCGCGCAGGTTCGATCCGCGCGGCGTGTTCCTGCGCGAATGGCTGCCCGAGCTGGCGCACCTGGACGACAAGGCGATCCACGATCCCAACCCGATGGAGCGCGCCGCCGCAGGCTATCCCGAGCCGATCGTCGACCTGGCGCAAAGCCGGTTGCGCGCGCTGGAAGCCTTCGGCAACCTGCCCGCCGCCTGAGGGGCGTTGAGCTATGAACACCGTTGAACCCTGAGCGGCGTTGACGTACGTCATTGCCGCCGCCGCGGCCGTCCCCGATGATGCCCTCGCCCATCACAGGACGAGCAACGCATGCGCAGCAATCAGCCGGTCAATGACCGGGAATATGTACTACGCGACGAGCAATACCTGATCTCCCGCACCGATTCCCGCGGCCGGATCATCTATGCGAATCCGGCCTTTATCGAGGTCAGCGGCTTCTCGCGCGAGGAACTGGTCGGCGCGCCCCACAACATCGTCCGCCATCCGGACATGCCGCCCGCCGCCTTCGACGACCTGTGGCGCACCATTCAGCGCGGCGAACCGTGGACGGGCATGGTCAAGAATCGCCGCAAGGACGGCGGCTTTTATTGGGTGTTGGCCAATGTCACCCCCATCATCGAGCGCGACGTGACGGTCTGCTACGCCTCGGTGCGCGTCAAACCGACACGCGCGCAGATCGAGGCCGCGCAAGCCGCCTACGACAGGCTGCAGACCGCCACCGCGCCGGGCATCCGCCTGCACGGCGGCCAGGTCCAGCCCACCGGGCTGCGCGGCGTCCTGGCACGGCTGACGCGCGGGCGGCTGACCGGCGTGCGCTCCCGCGTGCTGGCATGGGCGGTGCTGTCGTCATCCCTTTTCCTGGCCGCGGCCGGCGCGGCGATCTACGGTTTGCACACGCGCCTGACCCCCGAGGCATTGGCCTTTGCCGCGGCGTTGACCGCGGTCGGCGTCGCCCTGATCTTTGCGGCGGGCTGGGGCTTTGCCCGGTCCATCGGCGGGCTGCTGGGGTCGGCAACCGACTTCACGCGCCAGATCGCGGCGGGCAACCTGAGCGCGCCGCTTCCCGGCGCCCTGCCCCGGGACGAAATCGGCGAGCTGAAGTTCTCCCTGGAGGTCATGCGCAAGAGCCTCATCAGCATCACCCGCGACGTGCACGCCGGCATCGACGCCGTAAGCCGCACGATTACCGAAACCGAAAGCGCCGCGCAGGACAACGCCGCGCGTGCCGAGCTGGCCTCGCAGGCCGTGGAAAATCTGCGCACCGATGGCGCCCGGTTGCGTGACGCCATCGAAGTGTTCCGCGTGTCCGCCACCGGCGCGTTCAGGCGCTAGCGGCCGCTTCCTTGTCCAGGCGCTTGATGAACACCTGCAACTCCTTGACGACCTGCTGGTCGCCCCGCGCCTGAGCCGCCTGCAATCCGGACTCCCAGGCAGCGCGCGCGCCCGGCTTGTCGCCCAGCCCGAGGCAGGCCTTGCCCAGCCATTTCCAGGCGACGGAATACGTGGGATCAAACGCCAGCGCCGCGCGCAGATGCGTGGCGGCTTCGGCATAGCTTTCCTGCTCCGCATAAGCCTTGCCCAGCGAAAACCGCAGCAGCAGGTTGTCCGTGCCCTTGGCCAGCATCGCCTCAAGCCGCTCGATCATTCCTTCCATGCGGGGCTCCTCTCATCTCTGATCTTCAGCAACACCGCATCATAGAACCGGCATGGCCTCGCGGCGCCAAAGCCCCCACGCCCCTGTCCGGCGCTACACTCGCAGGTCTGCCCCGCGCCCGCGCCGCCGCGCACGGACGCCCGATTTCAGGAGCCCGCATGAGCACGATCCATGATTTCTCCGCCCGCGCCATCGACGGCACGGAACAGTCTCTAGAAACGTACCGCGGCCGCGTGCTGCTGGTGGTGAACGTCGCGTCCAAATGCGGATTCACACCGCAATATGCGGGCCTCGAGGATCTTTACCGGTCGTTCCACGACGACGGACTGACCGTGCTGGGTTTTCCGTGCGACCAGTTCGGCCACCAAGAGCCCGGCGACGAGGCCGAAATCCAGAATTTCTGCAGCACCCAGTACGACATCACCTTCCCGCTGTTCGCCAAGATTGACGTCAACGGCGCAAACGCCCACCCGCTGTATCAGTGGCTCAAGGGCGAGAAGCCCGGCGTCTTCGGCACTGAAGGCATCAAGTGGAACTTCACCAAGTTCCTGGTCGGGCGCGACGGCCGCGTCATCAAGCGGTATGCGCCCACCGACACGCCGGCCAGCCTGCGCGAGGACATCGAGAAGGCCCTGTCCGCCCCCGTCTAACGCAGCGGCGGCAGCCGCCTGCGCACCGTGTGCGCCTTGACGATGGCGGTGTTGGTCTCGGCAAATTCGGTCACGCGCTCCAGTATGCCGTCCAGATGCGTGATCGACCTGAGCACCATGCGGGCGATGAAGCAGTCATCGCCCGTCACCTTGTCGCACTCCACGAATTCCGGAATCTGCTGGATCAGGCCTTCCACGTGGCGCAACTGCCCGGGCAGCGGCCGGATGCGCACAATGGCCTCCAGCGTATAACCCAGCGCCACCGGATCCACATCCAGCGTGTACGCGCGAATCACCCCCGACTCTTCAAGCCGCCGCATGCGGTCCGCGACGCTGGGCGCCGACATGCCGACCTGCCGCGCCAGATCGGCCGTGGTGGTGCGCGCATTGGCCGACAGCATCTCCACCAGACGGCGGTCAATTCCGTCCAGGACCGGACTTTCATTTTTTAGGTCGTTCTGCATAAATTCCACCCAAAGCAAGGTTGAATCGCGAAAGTGCCACGGCAAGATCATATAAGCGGATTGAACCGCCTGGGATAATTTCTCCATCAAATTCCTGGCTAGACGGCCCTTGGAGAACCATCATGATCCCCTCAACCGAACGCACCGGCCTCCTGCAGATGGCAGCCGCCATGACCCTGTCGGGCACCCTGGGCGTTTTCGTACTGGAGTCCGGGCAAAGCGCCTGGAACGTCGTCTTCTTTCGCTGTGTCTTCGGGGCGCTGTCGCTCTTTCTGTATTGCTGGGCGCGCGGTCTGCTCAAGCCCGGTCTTTTCACCGCGAAAACACTGGCCCTGGCGCTGATCGCCGGCGCGGCGCTGGTGCTGAACTGGGTGCTGCTGTTCTCGGCCTACCGCCTGGCGTCCATTTCGCTGGCCACTGCCGTCTACAACGTGCAGCCGTTTTTCCTGATCGGTCTGGGCGTGCTGTTCCTGGGTGAACGTCCTTCGCGCGGCAAGGTCGCCTGGTCGCTCGTGGCCTTTGCGGGCCTGCTGCTGGTGCTGCGTCTGGGCGACACCGGCGCCGCGGGCGGCGGCGCGTATCTCTCGGGGCTGATGCTGGGACTGGGCGCGGCCGCGCTCTATGGCATCACGGCCATCATCGTGAAGCGCCTGAAGGGCATCCCGCCGCAAGTGCTGGCGCTGGTGCAGGTGACGCTGGGCGCAGTCATGCTGCTGCCCATGGCGGACTTCAACGCCCTGCCCGCCCAGCCCGTGCAATGGGGGTATCTGGTGGCGCTGGGCCTCATCCATACCTGCCTGATGTACATCCTGATGTACTCGGCCATCCAGAAGCTGCCCACCACCTCCACCGCCGCGCTCAGCTTCATCTATCCCGCGGTTGCCATCCTGCTGGACTTCGTGGTCTACGGACATCGCATGGATGCGACGCAGGTGGCGGGCGTGGCGCTGATCTTCCTGGCCGCTGCCGCCGTCAGCCTGAACTGGAACTGGCGCCTGCCGCGCAGCCCGCGGGCCGGTGCAGTCTGAACAGGCGGCATGGCCGGGGTCTTGCCCGCAGGAGCTGTCGAGGCAGCCTGCGGGCAAACCCGCACCCGGTCCCCGGTTATTCAGGCGTGCGTCCGGTTCGCGCCGCTATCATGGCCCTTCCCATCCGCGGGCGGCTGCCCGCGGCGCCATGATGAACAGGACACTCCCATGATCGATCTCTATTACTGGACTACCCCCAACGGTCACAAGATCACGATGTTCCTTGAAGAGACCGGGCTGCCGTACAAGATTCACCCCGTCAACATCGGCCGCGGCGACCAGTTCAAACCCGAATTCCTGGCCATCGCGCCCAACAACCGCATCCCCGCCATCGTCGACCAGGCCCCTGCCGATGGCGGCGCGCCGATTCCGTTGTTCGAGTCAGGCGCCATCCTGCAGTACCTGGCCGAAAAGACCGGCAAGTTCCTGCCCGCCGACGTGCGCGGCCGCGCCGAAGTGTCGCAATGGCTCTTCTGGCAGATGGGCGGCCTGGGCCCCATGGCCGGCCAGAACCACCACTTCTCCGGCTATGCGCAGGAACGCATCGCCTACGCCATCGATCGCTACGTCAACGAAACCAATCGCCTGTACGGCGTGCTGAACAAACGGTTGGCCGACCGCGAATTCGTCGCCGGCGACTATTCCATCGCCGACATGGCGGCCTACCCTTGGATCGTGCCGCACGCCAAGCAGGGCCAGGACCTGAACGACTTTCCGCACCTCAAGCGCTGGTTCGACGCCATCCGCGCGCGCCCCGCGACGCAACGCGCCTACGCGCTGGCCGACACGGTCAACACCACGCCCCCGCTCAGCGACGACGAAGCGCGCCGCATCCTGTTCGGCCAGACCGCCCAACACGTCCGCTAACGCCAAAGGAGCGTGCCATGAACGCACCGCAACGCGTCTTTCGCCGCGCGCGCGCGGCCGATCTGCCTGCCATCGTGGCCATGCTGGCCGATGACGACCTGGGCGCCGGTCGCGAGGACGCCTCCGTCCCGCTGAACCCGCGCTATGTTGCCGCCTTCAAGGCAATTGAGCAGGATTCCAACCAATTCCTGGCCGTGGTTGAGCAGGATTCACAACTGGTGGGCTGTTTGCAGTTATCGTTCATACCCGGCCTGTCGCGGCTGGGCCTGTGGCGGGGCCAGATCGAAAGCGTGCGCATCGCGTCGGCGTTCCGCGGCGCGGGCCTGGGCCGCGCCATGTTCGAATGGGCCATCGAACAGTGCCGCAGCCAGGGCTGCGGGCTGGTCCAGCTCACCACGGACCGTGCGCGCCCCGATGCGCGCCGGTTCTACGAAAGCCTGGGTTTCAAGGCCAGCCACGATGGCATGAAGCTTAGCCTGTAACGTCTGATTCTGATTTTCGAAAGGAGCGCCCAATGCCCTTGCATGGCGAATACAAAGTCCCCGGCGGCAAACTGGTGGTCGCGGATCTGGAAGTGCGCGATGGCCGCCTGGCCGACGTGCGCATCAGCGGCGACTTTTTTCTTGAGCCGCCCGAAGCGCTTGAAGCCATCAACCGCGGCCTGAACGGCATGCCCGCGGACGCCGGCGAACTGGAACTCGCGGTGGCCGTGCAATCGGCCCTGCCGGCCGACGCCGAAATGTTCGGCTTCTCGGCCGAAGCCATCGCCGTGGTGCTGCGGAGGGCGCTGGCATGAGCCGTACCGACTGGAACGACTACGACTGGCAACTGATCCACGAAGGCCCTCAGCCGCCCGCGCTGCACATGGCGCTGGACGCAGTCATCACCGACGAAGTGGGCGCCGGCCAGCGGCCGCCCACGCTGCGCATCTGGGAATGGTCGGCGCCGGCCGTCGTGATCGGCCGCTTTCAATCGCTGAAGAACGAAGTCGATCCGGACGGCGCTGCGCGCCACGGCATCGAGGTGGTGCGCCGCGTGAGCGGCGGCGGCGCGATGTTCATCGAGCCGGGCAACTCAATTACCTATTCGCTGAGCGCTCCGCAGGCGCTGGTCCACGGCATGAGCTTCCAGGAGTCATACGCCTTCCTGGACGCCTGGGTGCTGACCGCGCTGCAAGGCCTGGGGATCAAGGCCTGGTATCAGCCGCTGAACGACATCGCCTCCGACATCGGCAAGATCGGCGGCGCGGCGCAGGCCCGCCGCGCGGGCGCCGTGCTGCATCACGTCACCATGTCCTACGACATCGACGCCGACAAGATGGTCGAAGTCCTGCGCATCGGCCGCGAGAAGCTTTCCGACAAGGGCACCACCAGCGCCAAGAAGCGCGTTGACCCCCTGCGCACGCAGACCGGGCTGGCGCGCGAGGTCATCATCGACCGCATGGTGGAAACTTTCGCCGGCCTGCATCGTCTGACCCCGGGCAGCGTAGGCAGCGAAACGCTGGCGCGCGCCCAGGCGCAGGCGGACGAAAAGTTCTCCCGCGCCGAGTGGACAGGCGTCGTACCCTGACGGCGCCTCGGTTTTTGGAGGTAATTGCATGAGTCGCACATTCACGCCGCCCGGCGCGATACGCGGTCTGATCCTGGGCGCCGCCCTGCTGGCCATCGCCGGCTGCAGCAGCACGCCCCCGTCGAACATCACGCTGGCCGATTCCAACGCGCAATCTTCAGCCACGCCCCAAAAGGTGGGCGACCTGTCCACCGAGCGCATCAAGTGGGCCGCCAGCAAGCCGGGCTGCGAAGGCGACTGCCCGCGCATCGAGATCGACAGCGTGGCCTTCCCGGGCATCCCGAAGCTGACGGCGCTGGTGGACCACGTTCTCGCCTACATGACCGGCACCGACGCCAACCGGCGCGGCCCCTACGACACGCTGTCGGAATACACGAAGTATTTCTGGTCCACGGCGCGCCCGCGCGACGCGACCTACTTCAAAGCCAGCGTGAAGGACACGGTCGGCGACATCGTTGCCATCGAACTGCATACGGAGCAGTACCTGACCGGCGCCGCGCACGGCATTCCGGCCACGCAATATCTGAACTGGGAGCGCAGCCGCGGCCGCGTCATGAGCCTGGACGAAGCGCTGATCCCGGGGCGGCGCGCCGAGTACGTCGCGGCCCTGCGGCGTGCGCACGCAAAATGGCTGACCGGCAACCCGGACGCCAAACGCGACCCGGCGGCGTACAACAAGATGTGGCCGTTCCAGGAAAGCGACAACTTCGCGCTGACGCGGGACGGCATCGTGGTCAAGTACGACGCCTATTCCATCGCGCCGTATTCGCACGGCGAGCCTGAGTTGGCGATTTCGTACCAGGATCTGCGCGGCATACTCAAGCCGGAGCTGCTGCCGGCGTCGTAGAGCCCCCGCGGCGGACGGCTTCACGAATCCACGGCCCGGGCCGGCCTCCGCAAACGAAAATGCCGGGCATCCGCCCGGCATTTTTTTGCGCCACAAATAGGAATCGCCCCTTGCGGAGCGATTCCTTTTTTTTGTCTCTCTCTGCCTCCTCGGCGACGCGCCCGTGGGCGCATCGCCGATTCAGTCTTTACGGATACAGACCGCGCACCTGGCGGGCCTGCAGGATCCGCGTGCAAGCCACGATGAACGCGGCGGTGCGCAGCGTCACCTTGTGCTCGCGCGACACCTGCGCCACCGCGGCGTAGGCCTCGCGCATCAGGCGTTCGAGGCGCTGGTTGATCTCTTCTTCGCTCCAGAAGAAGCTGGAGAAGTCCTGCACCCATTCAAAGTAGCTGACCGTCACGCCGCCGGCATTGGCCAGCACGTCCGGCACGACGTAGACGCCGTTCTCGGCCAGGATGTCGTCCGCTTCCGGGGTCGTCGGGCCGTTGGCGCCTTCGACCACGATCTTGGCGCGCACCTTGGCGGCGTTGTCGACGGTGATCTGGCTTTCCAGGGCTGCCGGGATCAGGAATTCGGTTTCCAGCGTCCAGAACTCAGCCTTGTCCAGCGCCTGGCCGCCCGAGAAGCCGCCCACGCCGCCGGTCTGCGACACGTGCGACAGCAGCTTGTGCACGTCCAGGCCAGCCGCGTTGTGCACGGTGCCGGTGTGATCCTGCGCGGCAATGACCTTGGCGCCGGCTTCATGGAACAGGCGGGCGGCGGTGCCGCCCACGTTGCCGAAGCCCTGCACGACGACGCGCGCGCCGGCCACATCGATGTTCCGGTCGCGCGCGGCTTCGCACGCCACGACGAACACGCCGCGGCCGGTGGCCTCGACGCGGCCCAGGCTGCCGCCCAGCGCGATCGGCTTGCCGGTGACCACGCCCGTGGCGGTGGCGCCTTCATTCATGGAGTACGTGTCCATCATCCAGGCCATGGTCTGGGCGTTGGTGTTCACGTCAGGGGCGGGAATGTCCTTGGACGGTCCGATGATGACGCCGATTTCGCTGGTGTAGCGTCGCGTCATGCGTTCAAGTTCCGAGGCGGAGAGCTTGCGGGGATCGACACGGATGCCGCCCTTGGCGCCGCCGTACGGCAGGTTGACTGCGGCGTTCTTGACCGACATCCAGGCGGCCAGCGCCATCACTTCGGACAGCGTCACGTCCTGGTGGAAACGCACACCACCCTTGCCCGGACCGCGCGACACGTTGTGCTGCACCCGGTAGCCCTCGAAGTGGGCGATGGTGCCGTTGTCCAGTTCGATTGGCACATCGACGATCAGCGAGCGCTTCGGACGCTTCAGCGTCTCGACCCACCGGCTCAGGGAACCGAGGTACGGCGTGACCCGGTCGACTTGTTGCAGGTAATTACCCCAAGGGCCGAGGTCCTCGGCATTCAGATAAGACGGCAAGGCATGGGTGGGAGTTTGAGACATGAGCATGCTCTCCTGACAAAGTTGCGCCATTTTATCCACGAAAGTTATAGCGTCCCTATTTAAAGTTTAAATATTTTAAATAGGGACGCATTAACGTGGCGGATACCGAACGGGTCGCAGGCGGGCCCGGAAGCTGCACCTATCCTAAGCCGCGAAATTGGCGGCGTCCAGCCTGCGGCCGGGATACTCGGGGCGAAAAAAAGGCGGCCTCTTTTGGAAGACCGCCCTTTACATCCACGCCTGCCTTGCAGACCGCCCCGGTGTCGGACAGCGGGGTAAGGCGCGCTTTCACGGTGTGCCACCGAAGCAAAGGCGTCGGACACCTCTGCCGCGCCGAGTCACACCGACAGCAACTGCCACGCCAGACGCGCCGCCGCGCGCGCGCCATGGCCGTCGACGTCGAACTTGGGGTTGAACTCCGCCAAGTCCGCCAATCGGAGCTTGCCGCTCGCCATGACCCGCAGGACGATTTCCTCGATCACGGCCATCGGCACGCCATAAGGCGCCGGCGCGGACACCCCCGGCATCACGCCGGCGGGCAGCACGTCCAGATCGATCGTCAGATACACGTGCTGCGCCTTGGCCAGCAGCGCGTCCACGTCGGCCAGACGGGCTTCGAGATGCCGCTCCTGCATGTCGCGGTCTTCGATCCACACGGCCCCGATTTCCGCGGCGCGGGCGTAGAGCGCTGGCGTGTTGGCCAGCCGCGAGACGCCCAGGCAGGCGTATTGCAGCTCACGCCCGCGTGCCTCGCTGTCTGTCGCGATCTGGTCGAACGGGGTGCCGGAACTGCCGGGACGGCCCGTGCGCAGATCGAAGTGCGCATCCAGATTCAGCACCAGCACGGCGCCCGCGTCGCCGCGCGCGTCCAGCCAGCGGGCCAGTCCCTGGAAACTGCCCCAGGCGATTTCATGGCCGCCACCCAGGACGACCGGGCGCGCGCCCCGCCCCATCAGTTCGGCCAGACGCAGGCCCAGGCGTTCCTGCGCGTCTTCCAGCTTGTCACCGTGGCAGTCGACGTCGCCGGCATCCAGCAGGCGCGTCAGCCCATGCGCTGGAAGGCCCGCCAGATACTTGCGGATGCCCGCAGGCCCGGCGGCGGCGCCCACCCGGCCCTGATTGCGTGCCACGCCCGCATCGCAGGCAAAGCCCAGCAGCACGGCCTCACCCATCTCGCCCTGCCCCGCTTCGGCCTCGACGATGTGCGCGAGCCGGCGGGTGTCGCCCTGCTCGGCGCTGTCGTCGCGGGCCTTCCAGAGGCTCTTGTCCAGTTTCGGCGCGCTCATGCTGCGGCTCCCGGACCAGCGCTCAGGACCGCCTGCAGGAATTCGCGGGTGCGGGCTTCGCGCGGCTCGCTGAAAATCACCTCCGGCGGGCCGGATTCTAGAATGACGCCGCCGTCCATCACGGCCACCACGTCCGCCACATCACGGGCAAAGCCCATCTCGTGCGTCACGACCATCATCGTCATCCCTTCGCGGGCCAGCAGCTTCATGACCTGCAGCACTTCGCCGACCAGCTCCGGGTCCAGCGCCGAGGTCGGCTCGTCGAACAGCATGACCTGCGGCTGCATGGCCAGCGCGCGCGCAATGGCCACGCGCTGCTTCTGACCGCCGGACAGGCTGGCGGGCATGGCCGCCATCTTCTGCGACAGCCCCACCTTGTTGAGCAGGTCCGCCGCCAACGCATTGGCCTGTTCGCGGCCCATGCCCAGCAGCGTGCGGGGCCCGACGGTCACGTTGTCCAGCACCGACAGATGCGGGAACAGATTGAAGCCCTGAAACACCATGCCCACCTGCGTGCGCAACTGGTTCAGTTCGGCTTCTGGCAACATCGCCCCGTCTTCCTGCAGCGTCTGGCCGCAGATATCGACCGTGCCGCGCTGGGCGACTTCCAGCCCGTTGCAGCAACGCAGCAAGGTGCTCTTGCCCGAGCCGCTGGGCCCGATGACCACCACCACCTGCGACTTCAGCACATCGAAATCGATGCCGCGCAGGACGGCGTGATCGCCGTAGGATTTGTGCAGGCCGCGGATGCGGATCATTTCCTGACCTTCGATGACGAGGCTCATTGCACCATCCCTCCCGCGCGCAGACGATGCTCGATCTTGCGCAAAATCACCATGGCGGTCGTGGTCAGCGCCAGATAGATCAAAGCCACCACCAGGTAGGTTTCCAGCGAGCGATACGACACGCTGATGATCTTCTGCCCTTCGTGCATCAGATCGTGAATGGTCAACAGCGAGACCAGCGCCGAGTTCTTGATGAGCGCGATGAACTCGTTGCCCAGCGGCGGAATCATGCGCACGAATGCCTGCGGCAGGATGATGATGCGCATCGCCTGGCCGGACGACATGCCCAGCGAGCGCGCCGCCTCCGTCTGGCCGCGATCCACCGACTGGATCGCGCCCCGCACGATCTCCGACACGTAGGCCCCGGAATACATACCCAGGCCCAGCACGCCGCAGGCGAACGCCGGGAGCGTCACGCCGAACTGCGGCAGGCCGAAGAACCAGATGAACAGCTGCACCAGCAGCGGCGTGCCCCGGAAGAACAGCAGGTACGTGCTGCACAGGTGGTACGTGATGCGACGCTGCGGGTTGAGGCGGCCGATCCCGACCAGCAGCCCCATCACGCAGCCAAGCAGCAAGGCGCCGGCGGTCACCTCGATGGTGACCAGCGCGCCCCGCATCAGCGCGTCGAAGTCGGCGAAGACGGGAGAAAATTCCAGGTTCATTTCGCGGGCGCCTCGAACCACTTGTTCACGATGGCCTGGTAGCTGCCATCGGCCTTCAGCTTCTTCAGCGCGGCGTTCAGGTCGCGCGTGAGCTCAGGCTTGTTCTTGGGCACGGCGATGCCATAGTCCTCGGTCGTGACCTGATCGTTCAGCACGGTCAGGCCGTTGGTGCTCTGCGCGAACAGCTTGGCCGCGGGCTTGCCCGTCACCGCGGCATCGGCGCGGCCGATCTGCACCAGATTGAACATCTCCTGGTTCTTTTCGACTTCCACGCGCTGCACCTTTGGGAAATGCTCTTTCAGGTAGTTCACCGACTTCGTGCCGACCTGCACCGACACCTTGCGGCCATCCAGATCCTTGATCGACTTGACGGGGCCGTCGGCCTTGGTCAGGACCACCAGGCCGCCCGCGTAGTACGGATCGGTGAAATCGACGACCTTGCTGCGCTCGGGCGTGATGTAGATGGCGGACACCGCGATGTCGGCGCGGCCGGCCTGCAGCGCCGGAATCAGGCCCTTGAAATCGATGTCGATCCATTCAACCTTCTTGCCCATCGCGCCGGCCAGCGCTTCGACCAGCTCGATGTCAAAGCCGGTGCGTTTTCCGTCCTTGACGAATTCCATCGGCGGGAAGGTGGCGTCGGTGACGGCGCGGATCGTTTCCTGGGCGTGCGCGGCGCCGGCGGCCCAGGCGAGGCTCAGGGTCAAGGCGGCGGACAGCAGGGTGCGGCGAGTGGTCATGGTGGGGTCCTATGGAGGTGGGTGCGACAGGTGGTACGACGGTGGGTACGACGATCGTTGCGGCTAGGTACGGGCTAAGCGATGAAGCAGGTGAAACAGGTATTCGATAAGGCGGACAACACGGCGTCAGGCGGCCTTCAGGCGCTCCGAGATGCGGCGGGCGGCCGCGAGGGTCAACTCGATCAGCGCGTCCGGGTGTTGCGCGGCGCGGGTGGACGGGGCCATCAGCGTGATGGAGGCCACGGCCTGGTTCGCCCGTTGAAAGATCGGCACGCTCACGCCCCACACACCGGCGTCGACTTCGCTGTCGGTCACCGCATAGCCCTGCGCGCGGATGGCCTCCAGCTCGCCGGTCAGGCGGGCGGCATCCACGCCGGCTTCGTCGGCCAGGTAGGTCAGCGCGGCCTGCAGGCGGGCCAGCGGCATGAACGCGAGCAGCGACTTGGCCGACGCGCCGCGCGCCAGCGGCAGCCCGCGGCCCTTGGTGAACGAGCAGCGCAGCGGATGCTGGCTTTCCACCATGTCCAGGCACACGGCCTGGTCCTTCACGGCGACGAGCAGGCCGATGGTTTCGCCGGACGACGCGGCCAGCGCCGCCATGTCGGGTTGCGCTTCGTGAATCAGAAACGACGACTGGTCAAAGCCCCAGGCGAGCTGCACGCACAGCGGGCCGGGTCCGTACTCGCCTTCGTGTTCGGCGACGAATCCCCAGCGCTTGAGGAGCGCGATCTGCCGGTAGAGCGTGCTCTGCGCCAGGCCCGTTTTTTCGGCCAGCGCGGCAATGCTGAGCGGGCCGTCGTGCCGGGCCAGGGTGGCCAGCACATACAGGACGCGATCCGCGCCCGCCCCGACAGACGATTCCGACATGAAGATTCAACTCCCAGCAATATGGGAGCGAGATTATCAATTTGTGGAGGTTTCCCTTCCGATTTTTCCCATCCGTTGAGAATCGCAAGGGAAAACCCCGAAAACCGGGCGTAAAAAACCCGCCGTGAGGCGGGTTTTGATGGGCCGGCAGCGGGATGTTTCCGCATCTACCGGCGATCATCACGGCGCGGGGGGCTTCTCGTAATCCGACAGCCCGACGCCGGAGACGCCCTTCACACCACCACCGGGCGCCGCAGCGGCCGGCGCCGGCGCCGACGGGGCCGCAGGCGCTGGAACCGCCGCCGGCGCCTCAGCCGCCGGCGCGGTATCCGCTTGCTGGGGCGCGCCCTGCGCGGCTGCGCGGCGTTTGCGCCTGGCGTCCTCTTCCTTCTCGACCAAGGCCGTCAGCTCGGCGGCCAGCGACGCCGACTTGCCCGTGGCCGCCCACGCGGCGGCGTCCTGCCCCTTCGTGTCCTGCGTGGTAACGTCGGCGCCGGCCTTGAGCAGCAGCTCGACCATGGGCTTGCGGCCGGACAGCGCCGCCATCATCAGCGGCGTCTCGCCATTGGGCGCGGGCGCATTGACCATGGCCTTGTTCGCCAGCAGCAAGCGCGCCATTTCCATCTGCCCCTTGGACGCGGCGTAATGCAGCGGCGTCCAGCCCAGGCGGTTGACCTGCGCGCCACGGGCGATCAGCTTTTTGGCGCGTTCGGTTTGCCCAGCAATGGCCAGGTACATCAGCGGCGTCTCGCCCGCCGGGTTCTCGGCATTGACGTCCGTGCGCTTGTCCGCGGCCAGCACGTCGAAGACGTTCCAGGCGTTGTCCACGACCGCGCGCATGATGGCCGGCTGGCCGTTCTTGTAGCGCACGTTGGGATCCGAGCCTTGCGCCAGCAGATCCTTGATGTCGTCGGGATAATCGTTGGCGACATAGACCCACCAGTCGGCGGGATTGGCGGCCTGCGCCGCGGGTGCGGCCAGGCCGATGGCCAGCGCCAGCAGACCGGCGCGGCCGCATGACAGTAAGGCTTGATGGGCGGAGGCGATGCGGATGGCCATGGCTGTCCTCGGATGCAAATTCAGTGAATCGGGATGACCTATTTCTTGATCTTGCTGAACAGCTTGAAGAAATTGTCGGTAGATGCGCGCGCGACCTCGGCCGCCGTGATGCCGCGCAGGTCCGCGATCTTTTCGGCCACGTGGATCACCTTGGACGGATCATTGAGCTTGCCGCGGAACGGCACCGGCGCCAGGTACGGCGAGTCGGTTTCGATCAGCAACCGGTCCAGCGGGACCTTGGCGGCCACTTCGTGCACGATCTGCGCGTTCTTGAACGTGACGATGCCGGACAGCGAAATGTAGAAGTTCTGGTCCAGCGCGGCCTGCGCCACTTCCCAGGTCTCGGTGAAGCAGTGCATTACGCCGCCCGCCTCGGCCGCCTTTTCCTCGGCCAGCATGCGCACGGTGTCCTCAGCGGACGACCGGGTGTGCACGATGAGCGGCAGGCCCGCGTCGCGCGCGGCGCGGATGTGGCGGCGGAAACGTTCGCGCTGCCAGTCCAGCGGCTCGGACAGCCGGTAGTAGTCCAGCCCGGTTTCGCCGATGGCCACGACCTTGGGATGCTCGGCCAGGCGCACCAGTTCTTCGGCCGTGGGGTCCGGCGTGTCTTCGTAATCGGGGTGCACACCCACCGACGCCCACAGGCGCGGCTCGGGCTCGACCAGCGACATCAGGCCGGGCCATTCCGGCATATTGACGCTGACGACCAGCGCGTGCGTGACTTGATTGGCGGTCATGCGGTCAAGAATGGCCGGCAGATCGTTGGCAAGCTCGGGAAAATTCAGATGACAGTGTGAATCGACGTACATGGAGAGTCTGGTAGGGCTTACGCCTGGCAGGATAGCACCACGCGTTGCAGGGTGGCGTGGGCGAAAAGCTTGGCGTTCAGGGGGTGCGTGGCCAGCGCGCGCTGGCGCGTCAGCCAGCGGGCCGATTCGGCCACGCGGGCGGGATTGATACGGGCGGCGACCTGCGCGACACCGGTTTGCAGCGACGGGAAATACCGCACCGGCGCGCCCGCGCTGGCCAGCATCAGATCGGTGTAGAGCCGTTGCAAGGCATCGATCCATTCAGCCGCCGCCACCTTTTCCAGGGATTCGGCCAGCGTGCCCACATCCGGCGTCTGGCCCTTGGACAACGGATTGACCAACTGGCCCAGCCACGCCGGACAGGCGGATTCGCCCGATTGCGCCAACCGCAATGCCGCCAGCGGCGCGCCGCCTGCGGCAGCCAGCCATTCGCGCGCCGGTTCCACGTTCTGGTCGCGCAACCATTGCAGCGCCGTATCCGCATCGGGCGCGGGCAGCGGCAGCCGGCGGCAGCGCGACACCAGCGTGGGCAGCAACCGGTCAGGCGCGTCCGCGACCAGCAGGAAGACGGTATGGGGAGGCGGTTCTTCCAGCACCTTGAGCAAGGCGTTGGATGACACGACGTTCAGCGCATGGGCGGGATACAGCAGCGCCACGCGCCAGCCGCCACGGTGCGTGGCGGTGTTGAACCAGGACTCCAGCGAGCGGATCTGGTCGATACGGATTTCCTTGGAGGGCGCGCGCTTGGCGGCGCCCGCCGCCGGCTCGGCGTCTTCGGCCTGTTCGGCCGCGTCCGCGCCCTCTTCCACGGCAACCGCCTCGGGGCGGATACGGCGCAGGTCCGGGTGATTGCCGCTGGCGAACCAGTTGCAGGCCGCGCAGTGGCCGCACGCCAGCCCGTTCTCGGGCGTCTCGCACAGCAGGCTGGCTGCCGCCGCGATGGCGAAATCCAGCTTGCCGATGCCGGCCAGCCCGTGCACCAGCCAGGCATGCGCGAACCGGTCACGATTGCCCAGCCACGCACGGGCCGTCTCCATCTGCCAGGGGTGGAACTGGGGCGCGCTCATGCAGGAACGGCCAGCAGCTCGCGCAGGCCCGCCTCGAGGTCTGCGCGGATCTGAGCAATGGAACGGGTGGAATCGACGACTCGGATGCGGTCGGGATCGGCCTTGGCGCGGGCATGGTAGGCCTCACGGGTGCGTTCGAAGAATGCCGCGCCTTCCCGCTCGAAGCGGTCGGGCTCGCGCGCATCGGCCAGCCGCGCCCGCGCGACTTCAAGCGGCACGTCGAACAGCCAGGTCCGGTCCGGGCGGCCGGCGCGCATCCAGTCTTCCAGGACCGCCACGCGCTCGGCGCCCAGGCCGCGGCCGCCGCCCTGATAGGCGTAGCTGGCGTCGGTGTAGCGGTCGCAGACGACCCACGCGCCGCGCGCAATCGCCGGCTCAATGACCTGGCGGGCGTGTTCGCAACGGGCGGCAAACATCAGCAGCGTTTCGGTGTCCAGCCCCATGGCATCGTTCAGCACCAGCGCGCGCAGTTTTTCGCCAAGCGGGGTGCCGCCCGGCTCGCGGGTGGACACGACCTCAAGGCCCTGCCCCCGCAGGAAATCCGCGATCCAGTCCGTGTGCGTGCTTTTGCCCGCGCCGTCCACGCCCTCCAGCGTAATGAAGCGTCCGCGTGAGGTCATTGATCTTGTCCTTGTGCTGATTCGGGTTCGGGGTCGGCCGGCGCGGCGGCGGGCGCGGGGGTTGGCGTAGGCGTGGGTGCGGGCGTGGCGCGCTGGCCCTGACCCAGAATGTAGCGGGCGACGTTGCGGTTGTGCTCGGACAGATTGGCCGAGAACTCGCTGGTGCCGTTGCCGCGCGAGACGAAATACAGGAACTTGTGCTGTTCAGGCTGCACGGCGGCCAGCAAGGCGGCGCGGCCCGGCGCGGCGATCGGCGTGGGCGGCAGGCCCGGACGCGTGTAGGTGTTCCAGGGCGTGTCGGTCTGCAGGTCGCGCTTGCGGATGCGGCCCTGGTAGGCCTCGCCCATGCCGTAGATCACGGTCGGGTCGGTCTGCAGCAACATGCCGATCTTCAGCCGGTTGGTGAACACGCCCGACACGCGGCGGCGCTCCGGACCGTGGCCGGTTTCTTTCTCGATGATCGACGCCAGGACCAGCGCTTCATAGGGCGTGGCGACGGCCACGTCGGACTGGCGCTTGTCCCAGGTGTCGTTCAGGATGCGCTGGCCTTCCTGGTAGGCGCGGCGCAGCAGGTCAAAGTCGGTGCTGCCCGGCGTGAAGATATAGGTGTCGGGGAAGAACAGGCCTTCGGGGTGCTTGATGCTCGAGCCCAGCCGCTCCAGCAAGTCTTCGTCGCTGACGCCGTCCAGCGTCTGCTTGACGTCCGGGTTGTCGCGCAGCGCCTGGCGGATCTGGCGATAGGTCCAGCCTTCCAGGAACGTGATCTGGCGCTGGGTCATGTCGCCGCGCGCCAGGCGTTCGAGCAGCAGCCACGGCGTGTCGCCATTGATCGCCTGATAGCCGCCCGCCTTCATCAGCTTGTCGCGTTCAGACAGACGCGCCATCCACACGAAACCGGGCTCCCACATCGGCACGCCGGCCGCGTTGAGCGCGCGCGCGACGGTGCGCGGACTGCTTCCCGGATCCACCACGAAGTCAATCTTGTCGGCCGCCAGCGTCATCGGGCGGTGCATCCACATGTAGGCAGCGCCCACCGCGCCGCCAACGGCCAGAACGATGAGCAGCAGGAACCACAGGACGAAATTTCGGAGTCGCATCTTCATAAGTGTCGGAAGTTTAATGGATCGCGGGCCTTGCCCGGGACACAACCGGGGCCGGATGGCGCGGCGCGCCCCTTTGCCCATCGGGGACATGGCAAGCCCGTGCCGGGATCGGGGCTATCATCAGCACTTTGATGACGCGATAACCCCGCCGCCATGCACGCCTATTACGCTTCGATTCCCGTCCGCGCCGAAGGTTGCGCCCAATGCGCCCCGCTGGAAGATCTGACGGTCTTCACCGCCGCCGGCGCCGACGCCCTCACCTTTCTGCACGGCCAGCTCACGCAGGACGTCACCGGTCTGACCCCGGACGCCGCCCGCCTGGCCGGCTATTGCACCGCCAAGGGCCGCCTGCTGGCCACGCTGGTCATGTGGCGCGGCGCGGGCGATGCCGATGACGCACCCCAGTTCTACGGCATGGTCCGGCAGGACCTGTCCCAGGCCCTCATCAAGCGCCTGTCCATGTTCGTGCTGCGCGCCAAGGTCAAGCTGGCCGCCGCGCCGCTGCACGTGGCCGGGGTGCAGGCCACCTCGGAACAGGCCGCCGCGCTGGAAGCCCTGACGGGCACGCTGCCACGCGCCACCTGGCAGCGCGCGGACCTGCCGTCCGGCACGTGGATCGTTGCGCCGTCGGCCGACGACCGCCTGCGCTGGTGGTGGATCGCCTCGGACACGCAGCTGGAACAATCCGGCGCGCTCACTCAGGCGCTGGGACTGGCGCCGGCCGCGCACTGGCATGCGGGAGACCTGGCGGCCGGCATTCCCTGGATTGCAGCCGCCACGCAGGATGTCTTCATTCCGCAAACGGTCAATCTGGACCTGATCCAGGGCGTCAGCTTCACCAAGGGCTGTTATCCCGGCCAGGAAGTCGTGGCGCGCAGCCACTACCGGGGCACCGTCAAACGGCGCATGGCTTACGGCACCGTTGCAGACGCCGGCCTGAAAGTCCCGGCGCTCGCGGGGGTGGATGTGTTCGACGCCGCGCAGCCCGGCGAAGCCATTGGCCGCGTGGTGCAGGCCGCCACCGACGCGGGTGTCGTGTCGGTGCTGTTCGAAACCACGCTGGCCGCGCTGCCCGAAGGCGATCTGCGTCTGGCCAGCGCCGACGGTCCCCGCATCGCGGCGGCGCCGCTGCCGTACTCGATCAATCCCTGATCTTCCGGGCCTGCTCGCGCTGATTTCCGCGCGCGCAGGCCTGGCGGCCATCGTCAGACCGCCACCCCGAACAACGCTCCCACACCGGCCGTCACGGCCATCGCCGCCGCGCCCAGCACGGTGACGCGCAACGCCGCGGGCAGTTTGGGTGCGCCGCCCGCCTTTGCGGCCATGGTGCCAAGCGCCGCCAGACAGCACACCGACGCGCCGATGACCCAGCCGATCAGGTGCGGTCCGGGCGACACCGCCGCCACCGCCAGCGGCACTGCGGCGCCGCCGGCGAACGACGCGGCCGACGCCAGCGCCGCCTGCACCGGTCGCGCACGGTTGTGCAGCGAGATGCCCAGTTCGTCGCGCGCGTGCGCGTCCAGCGCGTCGTGGCTGGTGAGCTGGCGCGCCACCTGTTCCGCCAGATCGCGCGTCAGCCCCCGGGCCACATAAATGTCCACCAGTTCGGCCAGCTCTTCGCCGGAATTGCGCTTTAGCGAGCGTTGTTCCATGCGCAGGTCGGCGGCTTCGGTGTCGGCCTGGGTGCGCACCGACACGTATTCGCCCGCCGCCATCGACAAGGCGCCGGCCACGAGGCCCGCCAGTCCGGAAGTCAGAATGGCGCCATGCGAGGCCTGGGCCGCGGCAACGCCGGTGATGAGGCTGGCTGTCGAGACGATGCCGTCGTTGGCGCCCAGCACCGCGGCGCGCAGCCAGTTGCTGCGGAAAATTCGATGATGTTCTTTTGCTGGCATTGCCGGAAAACCCATGCGAGGCGCGACAGACGCGAGGCGCGCCAGGCATGGCCCGGCGCCCCGCGCGGAGTTCATCGCGGCGTCACGCGCACCGCGGTCAGCAAGCCTATCACGCACAGCGTGGCGTGTTCGCCGTCGTAGGCATGCATTTCCACCTGGCAGACCGAAAGACGCTTGCCCGGCTTGACCACGCGCCCGCTCGCGACAAAACGGTCACCCTTTGCGGGCGCCAGGAAGTTCATTTTGAACTCCGACGTCAGCACGTCCTCGCCCGGTCCGAACAGCGTGAACGCGGCATAGCCGCCCGCACTATCGGCAATGGTGGTGGAAATGCCCGCGTGCAGATAGCCGTTCTGCTGGCAGAGGTCGGCGCGGTAAGGCAGAACGATGTCCACCCTGCCCGGCTCGACCGTGTCCAACTTGGCGCCCAGCAGCGCCATGATGCTTTGCTGGCTGAAACTGGCCTGGACCCGCGAGGCCGGGTCCACAGCGGCGTTGGACGGCGTCACGTCAGTCCTGCTCGCGCTTGACCAGGTTGACGATGCTGGAAAAGTCCAGTTTGCCGGAGCCGCCGCCGCTGTGCAGCGAATACAGATTGCGCGCCAGCTCGCCCAGCGGAATCGAGGCACGCGCCGACAGCGCCGCCTCGGCCGCCAGGCCCAGATCCTTGAGCATCAGGTCCACGCCAAAGCCGCCGGCATAGCCCTTGGACGCCGGCGCATGCTCCATGACGCCCGGCCACGGGTTGTAGAGTTCGGTCGCCCAGTTGCGTCCCGAGCTCTTGGCGATGATGTCCGACAGCACCTTGGGATCAAGACCGTTGGCCACGCCCAGCGCCAGCGCCTCGGACGTGCCGGCCATCAGGATGCCGAGCAGCATGTTGTTGCAGATCTTGGCCACCTGCCCCGCGCCTGCCGGGCCCGCATGGAAGATGTTCTTGCCCATTTTCTCGAGCACGGGACGCGCGCGTTCCAGCGAGGCTTCGGCGCCGCCCACGATGAAGGTCAGCGTGCCCGCGGCCGCGCCGCCCGTGCCGCCCGAGACCGGCGCGTCAATCATGGCAATGCCGCGCGCCTCGGCCGCCTGGGCCACCTTGCGCGCCGAATCCGGCGCTATGGTGCTGCATTCGATGACCAGCGCGCTCGAGCCGATCTTGCCGAGCAGATCCTGATCCAGGTACAGACCCTCGACGTGCTTGCTGGCCGGCAGCATCGAGATCACGACCTCGGCCCCTTCGACCGCTTCCGACGCGGACGCCGCCGCCGTCGCGCCGGCGTCGGTCAGCAGCTTGATGGCCGCCGGCACCAGGTCAAACACCTTCAGGCTGTGGCCGGCCTTGACCAGGTTCAATGCCATGGGCGCGCCCATGTTGCCCAAACCGATAAACGCGATGCTGCTCATGATGTCTTGTCTCCTGTTGCTATTGCTGTAGGTATGGATTCATCGTGACCTGCGTAACTGCGTGACCTGCGTGACGGGCAGAAGCCAAGGGCCGGCTGGCGGGCCGGCCTGTATCAGCGACCGATCAGCGCCCTTCCTGCCCCAGATCGGCCAGCGGATGCGGCTCGCCTTCCGGCCAGGGTTCCTCAAAGAATTTCTGCACCCAGGCGTCGGTGGCCATGTCAATGACGGCCGGGTTCCAGCGCGGGTTCTTGTCCTTGTCGACCAGCAACGCGCGGATGCCCTCGGCAAAATCGCCATGCGCGGTGCATGCCAGCGCGGCGATGTACTCGACGCGGAACACGTCATCCAGCGACCGCAGGCGCGTGCGCTGCTGCAGCGCGAACGCCAGCCGCACCGATCCGGGCGAGCCCGCCAGCATGGTCTTGGCGGCGCGCGACAGCCACGGATCCTCGTGGTCCTTCAGGAAGGACAGTTCCTCGTAGATGTCGTCCAGCCGGTTGCCGTTGCACAGGTTGTTGACGACAAACGAGTGCTGGCGCAGCGGGCCGGGTTCCAGCGGCGTGGCCGGCTCAAGGGCGGTCAGCGCGCGGCGCAACAGGCCGTCGTTGATGGAGCGCGGCGGAATGGCGTCTTCGGCAGCGCCTGCGGCCTGCCCGGCCCACGGCTGCTGTTCCAGCGACGACAGCAGCGCAGGCCAGTCCGCGCTGTTCAGGCGGAAGTCCGCCAGACCCGCAAAGAAGGCGTCGGACGTGTTCAACTGCGCGCCCGTCAGCGCCAGGAACACGCCGCTGCGGCCCGGCATACGGTTCAGCAGCCAGCTTCCGCCCACGTCCGGGAACAGCCCGATCGACACTTCCGGCATGGCCAGGCGGGAGGTCTCGCTGACGACGCGGTGGCTGGCGCCCATCATCAGGCCAATGCCGCCGCCCATGACGATGCCGTGGCCCCAGCACAGCACGGGCTTCGGATAGGTGTGGATGCGATAGTCCAGCCGGTATTCGCGTTCGAAGAAGGTGCGCGCGTAAGTGTTGCTCCAGCCGGGCTTGCCCGCGTTCTCTTGCATGCTGCGGTACAGGCCGTGCAGATCGCCGCCGGCGCAGAACGCCTTGTCGCCCGCGCCTTGCAGCACCACCAATGCCACACCGGGATCCCGCGCCCACGCGTCCAGACGGTCAGCCAGCAGGTCCACCATCTCGAGCGACAGGCCGTTCAGCGTTTGCGGCGCGTTCAGCGTCGCAATGCCGAAACGCATTCCATTGGCAGCGGATCTTTCTTCGAACAGCACCGGTGCATTCATCTTATGTCGGCTCCTTTTTCCAACAATTGGCGGGCAATGATCACGCGCATGATCTCGTTGGTGCCCTCCAGAATCTGATGAACGCGAGTATCGCGCACCAGACGCTCCAAGGGATAGTCTTTCAGGTAACCATAACCACCATGGATCTGTTGCGCGTCCAGGCAGATCTGGAAGCCCATGTCGGTGGCAAAGCGCTTGGCCATCGCGCAATAGGTGGACGCGTCAGCCGCGCCTGCGTCCAGCTTGCAGGCTGCAAGCCGCACCATCTGGCGCGCCGCGACCAGGTGGGTGGCCATGTCCGCGAGCTTGAATTGCAACGCCTGGAATTCCGCCAGGCGGCGGTTGAACTGACGGCGCTCATCCATGTAACGACGGGCAGCGTCCAGCGCCCCTTGTGCGGCGCCCACCGAGCACGTGCCGATATTGATCCGGCCGCCGTCCAGGCCCTTCATGGCGATCTTGAAGCCTTCGCCTTCCACGCCCAGCATGTTGGCGGCCGGCACGCGGACGTTCTCGAAGGTGATGGGGCGCGTGGACTGGCTGTTCCAGCCCATCTTCTCTTCCTTGCGGCCGTAGCCGATGCCCTCGCTGTCGGCCGGAATCGCGAAGGCGCTGATGCCCGCGGCGCCCTCGCCGCCGGTGCGGGCCATCACGACCAGCAGGTCGGTGTCGCCGCCTCCGGAGATGAAGGCCTTGGCCCCGTTGACGATGTAGCTGTCGCCGTCGCGCTGCGCCCGCGTGGCGAGCGATGCCGCGTCGGAACCGGCGCCCGGCTCGGTCAGGCAATAGGAGGCCAGCTTTTCCCCGCTGGCGAGCAAGGGACCCCAGGCGTCCCGCAGGCCCGGCTGGCCCCACTTGCCCACCATCCAGGTCGCCATGTTGTGAATCGTCAGGAACGCCGTGGTGGACGGATCCACCGCCGCCATTTCCTCGAACACCAGCGTGGCATCCAGTCGCGGCAGACCCAGGCCGCCGATGTCTTCGCTGGCGTAGATTGCGCAAAAGCCCATCTCGCCCGCCCGGGCGAAGGCTTCGCGGGGGAAGATACCCTCGGCATCCCAGCGCGCGGCGTGGGGAGCCAGTTCGCCCTCTGCGTAATCGCGCGCGGCCTGCGCAAACGCGCGCTGCTCGTCGGTCAGTTCCAAGTCCACAGCCTGTCTCCTGTTGTAGTCGGTATTGTCTGGTGGCGTTGCTGCCGTCTCGTGAACGCCAGCCCGCCGATTTTGACATGACGTTGACGTAAACGTAAACGGACACCCGGGTTAATGTTACGCCCGAAGCGGCCGGGTGTTTTGTCTTATTGACGACAATGTGCGGAGACGGCCGGCAGCGACGGTCGCCAGCAGGGAAACAGGGCGACGCGCCGCGGCGGTGTCACGCCGGGGTGGCGATCAGGGCGTCAGTGCAGCGAGCTACAGCAGCCCCGCCGGCCTGACGCGCCCATTGCGGGCGGTCTTGGTGCGGCGGTGCTCGGCGCGGCGACGGCGCGATTCCTTGGGGTCGAAGGTCAGCCCGCGATAGATTTCCACGCGGTCACCATCGGCCAGGCGCGCGTGCGGCTCGGTGGCGCGGCCAAAGACGCCCACGCCCCGTTCCCATGGCTTGACCACAGGAAACGCCTGCGCAAATCCGCTGGCGGCCAGCGCGTCTTCGACCGTCGCACCGTCGGGCAGGCGCACCTCCCGCTGCCACGCGTGGCCGGGCAAGGCATAGCAGACGATGACGCCGATCTGCCCTGCCGCGGACGCCTCACTCGCCATACTTGGCCTGCGCGCGCTTGGTGAAGGAATCAATGAAGCTGGTCGCAATGCGGTTGAAGACCGGCCCCACCACCATCTCCAACGGCCGGTTCGAGAACGCATATTCCATGGTGAACAGGACCTTGCAGGCGTCTTCGGCCAGCGGCTGGAACACCCAATGGCCCACCAGGCTGGAGAACGGGCCATCCACGAGTTCCAGGTCGATCCGCTCGGGATAGACGTGGGTATTGCGCGTGGTGAAGCGCTGCTTCATGCCCGCAAAGGAAATCAGGATGGAGGCCTGCATGCCGTGTTCGTCGCGGGTCTGCACCTCGGCGCCGCCACACCACGGCATGAACTCGGGGTACTTCTCCACGTCGGCGACCAGGTCGAACATCTGGGCGGCGCTGTAAGGCACCAGGACGGATCGTTGTACTTTGTGCATCGACTATCGCAAATGGCTAGAATGGCAAGATTTTACCGGCACAGCGCTTTGTGGGCCTAAATGGGCCGAAACACTGGACCAGCACATCGCGCAGAATAACGAGCAATCCCCGTTCGCAACAACCCGCAATCGGCCGGATAGCCAGATTCGCAGAATCCCAGCAAGAAGGCTTTATGAGCATTATCGACAACCGCAAGGCCACGCACGACTATTTCATCGAAGACCGCTACGAGGCCGGCCTTGTCCTGCAAGGCTGGGAAGTCAAGGCGATCCGGGACGGCCGCGTGCAGCTCAAGGAAAGCTACGTCATCGTGCGCGATGGCGAACTCTTCCTGCTCGGCATGCACGTCAGCCCCCTGCCCACGGCCTCCACGCACATCCACCCGGACGCCATGCGCACGCGCAAGCTGCTGCTCAAGGCCGAAGAAATCAGCAAGCTCATCGGCAAGGTCGAGCAGCGCGGCTACACGCTGGTGCCGCTGAATCTGCACTACAAGAACGGCCGCATCAAGCTGGACTTCGCGCTGGGCCGCGGCAAGAAGCAGTTCGACAAGCGCGACACCGCGCGTGAAAAAGACTGGGCGCGCGAAAAAGAACGCATCATGAAGCACGACACCCGCGCCCCCCGCCGCAGCAAGGACGACTGATCTACGCGGCCACCGGCAACGCCGGGCGCTCGGCCTCGTGGCCGGGGCCCACGATGCGGTTGCGCCCCGCCGACTTGGCCGCATAAAGCTTGCGGTCGGCCCGTTCAAACAGCACCTGCAGGTTCTCGCCGGGTATCCAGTCTTCCACACCCGCGCTGAACGTATACGAAATCGTGCTGCCGCCGTGCGCACACGGCGTGCGCCGCACAGAATCCAGCAGCCGCTCGGCCACCTCCAGCACCGCGTCGCTGCGCATGTCCGCAAACAGCACGCAGAATTCCTCGCCACCCACCCGGCCCACGTGATCGCCGGTACGCAGCGTGGCCGTTGCCAGCAGGCCAAAATGGCGCAGCACCGCATCGCCGGCTGCGTGGCCGTGCGTATCGTTGATGCGCTTGAAATGATCGATGTCCAGCAGCAGCAAGGTCAGCGGACGGCGCATGCGCAGGGCCTGGGCGCAATAGCGCTCGGCCTGCAACCACCACGCCTTGCGCGACATCAGACCCGTCAGGAAGTCAGTACTGGCCTCTTGTTCGCGATCAGCCAGCATGCGGTCGTGGATGATCATGATGGTGCCCAGCGTCAGGCAAGGCATGATCAGTACCCCCAGCGTCAGGAAGGCGACGCTCCACAAGGTGGGCTCCAGAAAGGCCGACACCATGTCCAGCTCGACCAGGTAAACCGCCGCACGAAGCGCGCACACCACGGCGGAGATCAGCGTCACCACCCACACGAAACGGTAGCTGTAACGCGAGCGGTGCGCCGGCATGTTGCGCTGGACGACGATGGCCACGGCCAGCATGAAGCCCATCTGCAGCAGCGACATCGCCACGATGCGCGGCCCCACCTGCCAGTCCACGTACGTATAGACCGCCACGACCGACAGTGCGGCCACGCAGCCCAGCGTCATCAGATGCCGGGGCACCGTCAGCCCGAGCAGCCGGCGCACGCCGGCATAGTACGCACAGAGGGCAAGCGCGATGGCCGTATTGGGCACCAGGATGGACGCCCACAGCGGCGCCTTGGTGCTCTGCAGCGCAAAAGTAGAAAACGCCAACAGCGTGAGCAGGTTGGCGCGGATGGTTTCGCGGATTCCGGCCATGCCGCTGCGCGCCAGCGATCCCAGCACGCAAAGGGAAAGCACTCCCGCCAGCGCTGCTATCAGAAGCAAATTAACGGGAGCGATCATGGGCGGGCGCGCCGCAAGGCGCGGTATCAGGTGTTGCGCGTGGACTTCACGATGGTCATGGCGGAGGCGATCATGCCGCCCACGTCGGACAGGTTGGCCGGCAGGATGAGCGTGTTGCCTTCCTTGGCCACATTGCCGAACGCCTCGACGTAACGCTCGGCAACCTTCAGGTTCACGGCTTCCATGCCACCCGGCTGGCGCACGGCGTCGGCGACCTGCGTGATGGCCTTGGCGGTGGCTTCGGCGATCGCCAACACCGCGGCGGCCTCGCCCTGCGCCTGGTTGATCTGCGCCTGCTTCTCGCCCTCGGAACGCGCAATGGCGGCTTCACGTTCGCCGGTGGCGATGTTGATCTGTTCCTGACGGCGGCCTTCGGAGGCGGCGATCAGCGCGCGCTTCTCGCGTTCGGCGGTGATCTGTGCCTGCATCGAGCGCAGGATTTCGTTGGGCGGCGTCAGGTCCTTGATTTCGTAGCGCAGCACCTTCACACCCCAATTCAGCGCCGCCTCGTCCAGCGACGACACGATGTTGCTGTTGATGGAATCGCGCTCTTCAAAGGTGCGGTCCAGTTCCATCTTGCCGATGACCGAGCGCAGGGTCGTCTGGGCCAGCTGCGTGATCGCCGAAATGTAGTTGGACGAACCGTACGACGCGCGCATCGGGTCGGTGACCTGGAAGTACAGCACGCCGTCGACCTGAAGCTGCGTATTGTCGCGCGTGATGCAGACCTGGCTGGGCACGTCCAGCGGAATTTCCTTCAGCGAATGCTTGTAGGCCACGCGTTCGATAAAGGGAATCACGAATCCGGCGCCCGGCGACAGGACGCGGTCAAACTTGCCCAGCCGTTCGACCACCCAGGCATGCTGCTGCGGCACGATGGCGATCGCCTTGACGACGATCAGGATTGCCAGTGCAACGATGACGAGCAGCACGATGGTTGAAGTATCGATCATGGTGTGAAGCCTCTTTTCGAGTGGGTGCGCTGGCCTGCCCCGCCATGCCGGCCAGGGTTCCAGCGTTTGCCCGCGGCGCTGCGCGGGCGCGTTCTGCTATGTCGAGCCGCCGCGCTTGGGAGTAAGCACGAGGATCGAGCCGCGCAATTCAGTAATGGTGTGTTCGCCGGGCTGGGCGGCATGCCCCTTGGCCAGTTCAGCCTGCCAATGTGCGCCGCGGTACCAGACGCGCGTCGACCCGCTGTCGGACCAGGCCTCGACCGTGACAGTCTGGCCTATGTCCAGAATGACGTCGGCGTTGCGGGCGGAGTTGACCTCGCGCTTTTTCAGTACCCGCGTCTTACGCAACACCACGAGTCCCAGCAGCAGCACGACGCCGCACGCCACCAGCTCCCATTGCAGGCCCGCATTCAGCCAGGCGGCAATACCGCCGGCGGCCAGACCCAGGGCGACCAGCAGCAAATAGAAGGTTCCTGTCGCCAGCTCACCGATGAGGGCCAGCGCGGCCAATCCCAGCCAAATCCACATAGTCTCGAGAATCGTCTGTAAGGATGAGTATCTGAGCGGATTGTACGTATTTCCGGGACGGAGCGGGAATTGCCGTGCGCCGACGGGAACATTTTCGCTGGATTATGATGTGCCCCTGGCGCGCCGGGTCGCGGGACCTTCGCGCCGCCCTTATTCACCCACACGCTTTTATGACCGCTGCAACTTCTTCTGCTCTCCCCGTCCTGATCCTGCATACCGGCGATCCGGACGACACGCTCAAAAGCCAGTTCGGCGGCTATGCCGAACAAATCATGCAGGCGGCCGGACTGACCCCAAGCGCCGTCGACATCGTCGCGGTCTACGAAGGCCAGCGTCCGCAGGCGCCCTCCAGCTACCGCGCCGCTTTGATTACCGGTTCGCCCGCCATGGTTTCGGACAAGGAACCCTGGAGCGAAGACACCGCCGCCTGGCTGCGCGAGGCCCTGGAGGCCGGTCTGCCCATGTTTGGCGTCTGCTACGGCCATCAATTGCTGGCGCACGCGTTCGGCGGCAAGGTCGGCTACAACCCCGCCGGCCGCGAAGTCGGCACCCAGACCGTCGAATTGCTGCCGACGGCCGGCGGCGATCAGCTCATGGCCGGCGTGCCGACCACCTTCCCCGCCCAGATGCTGCACGCGCAGACCGTGCTGCAACTGCCCGCAGGCGCGGCCGTGCTGGCGCGCTCGGACCTGGACGAGCACCAGATGATCCGCATCGGCCGCAACGTCTTTTCCACCCAATTCCACCCCGAGTTCGGCCCGGACTTCATCCGGGCCCACCTCGAACGCTATGGCCGCCGCTACGCAGCCGAAAACCTCGACGTGCCGGGGCTGTCCGCCAACGTGCGCGCGACCCCCGTGGCGGCCGGCCTGCTGCGCCGGTTCCTGGAAACCTACGCGCCCGGCGCCTGACGCCCACGCCCGCGGCTCCGCCGGCAATGCGGAGACCGTCGGCGGGGACAGCCGCAACAAGCGGAGTGCGCAGGCCGGCAAGCCTTGAGACCATAGCGCCAAGCGTACGAAATCACGCAAGAGCCAGGAGTCCCCTATGAGCCCCGCCGCCGCCCCCTTGAGCAAACAGCACGCCGCCGCCGTGGAGCGCGCCTGCCGCGCCCTGGAAGCCGACCAGCCGCCCGATCTGTCGGCGTTGGCCGAACAGGCCGGCATGAGCCGCTTCCATTTCCACCGCATTTTCAAGGCCGCCACGGGCATCACGCCCAAGGCCTATGCCAACGCCCTGCGGGCCAGCCGCGCCCGCCAGCGCCTGGAAGACAGCGCCAGCGTCACCGACGCCATGTACGACGCCGGCTTCAATTCAAGCGGACGCTTCTACGAAGCCGCCCCCGCCATCCTGGGCATGACGCCCACCGCGTTCCGCAAGAACGGCGAAGGCGTGGACATCCGGTTCGCGGTGGCGCAGTGCTCGCTGGGCGCGCTTCTAGTGGCCGCCAGCAGCACCGGCATCTGCGAAATCGCACTGGACGAGGATCCGGACCGATTGGTCCAGAATCTGCAGGACCGCTTCCACGCCGCGAAACTGATCGGCGCCGACCCCCGGTTCGAAAGCTGGGTGGCGGACGTGGTCGGCTTTGTCGAAGATCCTTCGCGCGGCCTGGATCTGCCGCTGGACGTGCGCGGCACGGCATTCCAGCGCAAGGTCTGGGAGGCGCTGTGCGAGATCCCGCTCGGCGAAACCGCCACCTACTCCGAAGTGGCCGAACGCATCGGCGCACCCGCCGCTGTACGCGCCGTCGCCCGCGCCTGCGCCACCAACAACATCGCGCTGGCCATCCCCTGCCACCGCGTGGTGCGCACGGACGGATCGCTGGCGGGCTACCGCTGGGGCATTGACCGCAAGCGCGAATTGATCGCCCGCGAAGCCAAGGCAGCCTGATCCGGACCGGCCCGGCCTGCTCCAAACGCCGCGAGGCCACCTCGAAGGCCACCACTTTTTCGGGTAGGTGGAAGTGATTCTGATGGTCCCTCTGCAGTTCTCAGCTTCCTCGGCGCGCTGAAAGCAGCGTCAGGACTATCGCCCCGCCTCTTCGATGTCCCGGGGAAATCGAGGTTCGTAGCAAAGCAGCAGCGAAAGCCAGTGGCCGGCCGCATGGATCAAGATAGCGGGCAACATCAACAGGTTCGCTACGACAAAAACCCACAATGCGCTGTGCCGCAGAAACTGGGTGTCCAAGCCCCAGGCCGCTTTGAAAGAAAGCCAGGGCCAGGGGAACTTGCTAACGAATTTTTTGGGGGCCGGCACGGCGGCGGGGCCGTCCTCCATGTAACGGCGAATGTACTCCCAAAACGCTAGGAGTTCGCTAGCGTTGCGAGTGGGTTTGCCTACAAAAGTGACTTCGAGGTTGTCGGTGGGAGTTCCCTGCAAGTCCACACCATGACCCCTATCCCAGACCAAGACAACGAAACCTCCAGTCCCTTCCAATTCGCTCATGTTTTTGTCGATGAATATCTCGGTCTTGTCCCAGTCCATGATGCGGATGCCACCGAGATGCTCAGGGCGCAATAAGTAGACTTTACGAGTGACGCGATTAAAGCGCACCACAATGCGTCGGGCGGTAAACATCTCCAAGCGGATAAATCTAATGGTGAACTTGAAAAAAAAATAAAGGACAATGTTTGCGGTCAGCGGACTAAGCACCAGGCCAAATACGTAAAATTCCCAATCGAGCTTTCCGTCCGAGGTCAGAAGGTCTCTTGCTGCCAGCCATATGGTCGTCACCCCCGCCCATAAGAGCATCCCCCCTAAAACGAAGAAAAAAAACGTAATCACTCCCCTCTTTTCATCGTTGGGTGTGCGAGCATCAATAAAAATATTGTTTTGAGCATAGAGAGATAGATTATTGGCTGGGCTATCCGAAATCGTTTCGTGGACACCATCTGGCGGATGGAGTTTCGCCTGACCCGGCTGACGTTGTTTCGTATTGAATTCTTCAGCAGCCTCGTCATAAGTCATCAAGGTTTTGGACCATTGAAAACCTCGCTCCAATATATACATCAGAGGTTTCTCTCTACCGCGCGCTGCATAATCTCGATTTCTTCCATCTCACTATCTACGATGCCCTTGCTACGGTCTTTTCGGAACGAACTGTGCGCTAGAAATGTTTGCAGATTGTTGGGCAAAACGAATATCTCAAACAACGCTACCGCGAGCAGGAAGACGTTGAGCCCAAAGAACAAACGAAGCATCGGCACCATACGCGATGCCATCGCGGCTGAGGCTCGGGATCCAAATTCGGCGGCCTTTGCAAGGTTCGTCCGCGTGCCAAATTTTTTGACCAAGTATTCAAAATAAGGACCTGCGTATGCCAAACCGATCGTGATCGAGAGAGCCGCCGCCCCTGTCTGCGCAGCGGCTCGGAGAAGATAGACGTATGCAATAGAGTACCTACGCATTTTCCACTGATCTGAAAACTCCGCGAAATCAAAGTACGCACCAACCGCACCTGCCGAGCCAGACAAAACTCCCGCCCCTAGGCGCAGCCCGCTTCCAAACAGCTTCGCGCCTCGCTGAACAGCGACGTTGCTGCTCCTCTCCGCAAAGCCCACCGCGCTGGCGCCCACTTCGACACCCGTTGCGGTAAGCGCTAGCAGTGCCGCAGCAAGCTCGACATATTCCTTGCTTCGCTTGTTTTCCGCGGTCATTCTGTTGTAGAGGTTCCACATTTCCAAGAACACAAGCGTGCTCCCAATGCGTAGCTCAGTCATCGGCCCCATCTTTCCGGCCCGCAACGCCTCATCAAACTGCCGGCTGGCGGAGCGGTCCATACGTGCCAATGTCCCCCGACTCAGTTCCTTGCCGTACCGCAATTCAAGACGATAATGCTGCGCGTAACGACCTAAGCGCGCGAGCAGCACTGACGCCGCGAGATTATTCAGTGGGGCATCCATAATGGCGGCAGCGGTCTTGCTTTGAAATAATGAGCTGCCTAGCGTATTGATCAGCATTGCACCGCCAACCAGATAGCCGGACGGTGGCCCTCCGCCCGTTGAGGCATCTGCCATCGAATCGAGCATGGCGTGGCTCTTTTCGTAAAGATCCGCCAGCTTCTTTAGTCGGTTCTGCAACGCGACGGGGTCGACGGATTTCAGCGTCTCGCGCTCCCCGAAAAGTCGATTCACTTCGCTTTCCATGCTCTCCTGGTTCTGCGCCAACGACCGCCAGAACAGGTTTTCTCTGGATATCCCCGCTTTGCGCCAGCGATCGAGCAGTTCCTCGCCAACCGCCGTGGCATTCATGCCGACGACCGCCTTTCCCATTTGGTCTTCAAATAACAAGGCCTGCTCGGTATCGTTGCGGTCGAAGGCGTCGAGCGCGTCGAGAAACGGTTCGCTCTGAAGCCAGAGTAAATGGTCCGCGGCGCGCGCGTCCTTGGCCGCGTCCGCTCTGCTGACTTCGTCGCGGTAGCGCTTGAGGAAATCCTGACGCATTTTCTCATCGATGTAGTCGGCGTACTTGCTCCAGCTTCTGGCACGGCGCTCCTTGGCTGCGGCTTCCTGAACTTGCCGTTGATGCTGCGGGTTGCGAAAGTTGATGAAATCACCCCGCGATTGCAAAGTCATGTGGTTGTTGCTCATCTCGTACCCGCGATCCGAGTAACGCACGCCGTAGTTCTGCTGCTCCTTGTAATAGAGTTTCTCGGCTTCGTCCTCTACCAGTTTCCTGATGTTTTCAATGCCGAAAGCGATCGTGAACTTACGATGGTTGGTAAGCTTTTCGTTGTCCTCGTACGCCATGAATGCATCGAGTGCGTCGACACTCGCATTGCGCCAGGCGTTCAGTTCCTGAGTAATGCCGAGAGCGTCCTCTACGACGATGGCCGCACCACGGAACCGATTGTGCGCGGCCGTGGGCCGCATTTCGGCCTGGGTCGCCTGCAGGGGTGGCGCAAGAACACTGAACGCCTGCGTTTTGAGCAGCGTACTCAATCTGGGCTGGTTTACAGCCGCGAAGTCGGCAACGCAATCAAGCTGATCAAAAGTCAGCACGCCGTCTTGCGAGCGGACACAATCCATTTCTTCGGGAGGCAGCGACGATAGTTTGGCGATATCCACCGAGACCAACTTATCCCTGCTTGCCGGGAGCGAGCGATATCTGCGCAGCGTTTCCTTGGTCAAAGGGCATGGGCTAAAGAGCAGGCGAAGATCCTTGATGTCGTCTACGTCATGGACTTTGAACATCCACTTCCAGCCGGTGTATGCATCCATGATGCCCTGCCCCGCGGCGGGTTTCGGCTCCCACGGCTCGTCGGCATTCATATAGGCGAGCGTTCCGGCTTCCGATACCCGGTACTGGCTGTGCCATTCATAGGTCCCCGCGCTCACGCGCTGCACAAGGACGTACAGGAATCCCTGACGCAGCGGGCGTATGGCGTAAGTCGATTCGCTCAGACTGCCCACTCTGCTTGGCTTATTCAAATGCTCGGGCAAAGACGGAAGGAGTTTGCGCTGTTCGGCGCTACCTCCCACGGCGCCATACCGTAGCGGAAGTATCGTGAAGGTGCGAGTGCAAGTTACCTCCGCCCCGCGATTCAAGATTCCATCGAGAAGCGTGCGATTCTCTGCACACGCATTAAAGGTGTCGTTCCAATCGAGCATTGACGTCCTCAACCATTTTTTCTGCGCATGCGCACTTGCAGCGCCTGCGCCAGGGGTTCTCGCAGCGCTTTCGCCTCGTGCAATGCGTCGTTCCATGCCGGAGAACCTTCGAGCGCCTTGCCTTGCAACGCCATCAAGGTCACGTAGTCGATTCGGTCGCTCTGTCGGCTCAGACCGATGCGATCCGCTTGAGCTAACAAGTCATGTACGAGTCCAAGCCGGGTACCATGGCAGTTTTCGCGGTCGCCCTTCTTTTCAAGCGGCGCCCGAAGCTGGTCCGCCAGACGGTACGTGAGCGGGTCGCCCGCAAGCGCCTCCCAGCATGACTCGTCCAATTGAATAACTGGCGTGCGATACGGCTTGGTCGAACCGTGACCTGTAAAGTGTTTCCAGGCCTTGCGCTCTCGGTGGGGAAATACCAGCCACCATGATCGGACCGGCGCCAGCCAGTCCGAGATTCCCGGGAGATCCTGGCGCGCATGAAGCACGGGAAAGGCCAATTCCGTGTGAAAGCGCAGCAAATAGGTAGCGCCATCCGGGCCCTTCGCTGTCGTGGCATGGCCAAGGTGCTCGGCCAACTGAGGGGGCGACATGGCACTGGTCAGCCAGACGCAAACTGCGTCTCCGGCAATGCCAGCAACGTCGCAGAGAAAGTCGTACTGTCCTTGCAGGTTGTTCTGGGCGGAAGGCGTGAACAACCATGGGCCAATCTCGCGGAGATTCTCCAACTCTCGCTGCTGCAGTAGCGGCCAACCGGAGAATCGCTCCGTCAGGTGCCTTCGGACATCAGCCTTCATGCGAGCCATTTCGATGATGGCTGTCAGTCCATGATCGGGGAGCTGGCGCAGTTCGTTTACAACGCTTTCAGAAAATGGATTCATGTGTGGCCTATCCACCGAACCGCACGATGCTGCGGCCTTCTGCGATGGCTTTCAGCAGGCATCCCACACAAACGGGTTCGCCGGGCTCCGGCGTGCCGTTGACGGAGATCGAGTTCGTGCCGCCACCGGGCTTTTGATTCATCGGACCCTCGATCAGAATGGCGACCCCATCAAGCGTGATACCTGACGCGTCGATTCGGATGGTTCCCCCCGGCCCCTTGATAGTCAGGCTCTCTGCCGCTTGGCTCTCAAAAACCTTCGTGCGCTGCCGGATCGCCTGCCCCGCCTGCAGTTCCGAGTGCCCCTCGACCGTATGCTCCTGGTGTCCGCCTATACTCACCCAATGATTCGCTGCGGTCTTGTCGCGGCGGTGGTTGCCCACTTCCTCGGTGCTGTCCTTGGCGGTGTGGATGATGTGATTGCGCCCCACGGTCAAACAGTCATCGCGCCCTATGTCATGCCGCCGGTCCTGGCCGATGTTGACCTGTTCGTCGTTGCCCACCGTCTCCATGCGGTCGTGGCCGATGATGATGGCTTCATCGTTCTCGACCTGCTCGCTGCGGTCATGGCCCACAAACGTCGACTCGTCGTTGTTGACGTGGATGTTCTGGTCCTTCTGCGCATGGACGTAGATTTCTTCCTGGTCCTTCTCATCTTCAAAACGCAGTTCGTTGTACCCCTCGCCCTTGTGGGTCTTGCTCTTGATCGTCATCCGCGTCTTATGTCGCGGCAGTTCGTAGGGCGGCAATTGCAGGCGGTTGTAGGCGCGGCCGGTGATCACAGGCTGGTCCGGATCCCCATCGAAGTAAGAGACGATGACCTCCTGCCCAATGCGCGGGATGGCCATGTGACCCCAGGTCGCGCCGGCGATGTCCTGCGAAACGCGGATCCAGCAGGAGCTGCGTTCGTCCTCCTTGCCGAGCCGATCCCACGGGAACTGGACCTTCACCCGGCCGTACTCATCGGTATAGATCTCTTCATTGGGCGGGCCGACCACCATGGCGTTCTGCGGGCCATCGATGCGGGGCCTGGGTAGCGGTTCTGCCCGCCACTCGGCGTCGTCCGGGACCAGTTCGGCTTCGTAGCTGTAGTGCGTACCCATCTGGGCTTGTGCACTTTCCTCGGCCTGACTCGTGTGTTGGATGCCCCGGTGGACAATGCGCACCGGACGCCAGCCGCGGTTCAGGTCTTCGCGCGGATGATCGGCGAGGGTGAATGAAATGCCTGGCTGGAGCCGCGGGTCATCGCCTTCAACGAAGGCGACGCGCGAATCGCGGCGATGGCCGCGCAGACGGTTCTCGGCGAAGGGCTTGCCGGCTTCGTCGAACTTGGCCCGAGCGGGATAGTCGTAGCGCTCGTAACGGCGGCCTTGATGGTCCAGATCTCGGCCATCGCGGCTGTGCTGGTGGGTGTAGCGCGGATGGTGAAAGGTGTAGTGGCGCTGGGTCTGGCGCGCGGTGCGCACGTTCTCGGTGTACGAGAAGCGGCGCAGAGCTGGCCGCGGCTGGTCGCCGCCGGGCGTGGGGTTGTACTGAACCGGTTCATCACCGACGCGGCCATGGATGAACAGGCGGTCGCTGTGGATCAGCTTATGGCCCTCGGCGGTATGGCGGAAGGAGTAGAAAAAGCCTTCCTCGCGCATGATGCGCTCGACGAAGTGATAGTCGGTGTCGCCGGCCTGAACGCAGTATTCGCGCGCCTGGTGTGCGGTGGTGCTGCGCTGCTCGTAATCCTGGTTGAGGCCATGCGCCTTGAGCGCCGCCTCAGCGATCTGCGGGACGCTTTGCGACTGGAAGATGCGCCAGTCGGAACTTAGCTTCAGACGCGCGAGGCGCGGCTCGACGATGGCGGAATAGCGCGTGCGCCGAAAGGCCGTGTCGCCCTGGACGAACGACGAGACCGCGCCGTGCACGTAGCGCACGGGCTTGGAGCCGTGCCAGATCGTAAGCAACGCGGCGCGGTCCAGCACCACGCCGAAATCGATGGCGCAATTGGCGCTGGCCAGGTCCACTTCCAGCAGGAAGGTCTCGGACAACCCTTCCTGCAGCGTGAATTCGACGACTTCAAATGACTCGTCGCCAATGGTGAAAGTGAACCGCAGATCGGATTGAATAGGAATGACGTGCTCCCGCAGCGACAGACCTTTCGCACTTGCCATGAGCGCGCAGTCCGCCTATGGAAACGCGTCCGCTCCAAATGAAGAGTTTCGCAATGGACGCGAATGGAATACGGGGTCCATTACGTCACACGATCCAATCTGTGGATATCAGAAGACTCTTACTTTGATCGGGGGCATCTGAAGAGAGCATTCGTCGCCGAGGCTCGACGAGCACTTTTCCATTAGCGCGGCTGCGCCCTATTCCCACGCCGTATAAAAAAAGCCCCGCGTCCCATAAGGACGCGGGGCTTTCCCTTCAACCGGCCAATCAGTTCTTGGCCAGACGCTGCCACGTATCGACAACGGTGTCCGGATTCAGCGACATCGACAGGATGCCTTCGTCCTTCAGCCACTGCGCGAAGTCCGGATGGTCGCTGGGGCCTTGGCCGCAGATACCCACGTACTTCTTGGCGGCCAGGCAAGCCTTGATTGCACGGCGCAGCATGAACTTGACAGCTTCGTCGCGCTCGTCGAAGTCGGCGGCCAAGAGTTCCATGCCCGAGTCGCGGTCCAAGCCCAGCGTGAGCTGGGTCATGTCGTTCGAGCCGATGGAGAAGCCATCGAAGTACTGCAGGAATTCGTCGGCCAAAATGGCGTTGGACGGAACCTCGCACATCATGATCAGCTTCAGGCCGTTTTCGCCGCGCGCCAGGCCGTGCTTGGCGAGCAGGTTCACGACCTTCTCGGCCTGACCCAGCGTGCGCACGAACGGCACCATGATTTCGACGTTCGTCAGGCCCATTTCATCGCGCACCTTCTTGAGCGCTTCGCATTCCATGCGGAAGCACTCGGCGAAGTCTTCGGCGATGTAGCGCGACGCGCCGCGGAAGCCCAGCATGGGGTTCTCTTCCTCGGGCTCGTAGCGCGAGCCGCCAACCAGCTTGCGGTATTCGTTGGACTTGAAGTCCGACATGCGCACGATGACCGGCTTGGGGTAGAAGGCGGCGGCGATGGTCGCCACGCCTTCAGCCATCTTCTCGACGAAGAAAGCGCGCGGGCTGGCATGGCCGCGGGCGGCCGATTCCACGGCCTTCTTCAGCTCGCCGTCCACGTTCGGGTAGTCCAGGACCGCCTTCGGGTGGATGCCGATGTTGTTGTTGATGATGAATTCCAGGCGAGCCAGGCCGACGCCGCCGTTCGGAATCTGGGCGAAGTCGAACGCCAGTTGGGGGTTGCCCACGTTCATCATGATCTTCAGATCGATGGCGGGCATGTCGCCGCGGCGCACTTCCTCGACCTCGGTTTCGATCAGGCCGTCATAGATGCGGCCTTCGTCGCCTTCGGCGCACGACACGGTCACGGCCTGGCCTTCCTTGAGCAGGTCGGTCGCGTTGCCGCAGCCCACCACCGCCGGAATGCCCAGCTCACGCGCGATGATCGCGGCGTGGCACGTGCGGCCGCCGCGGTTCGTCACGATGGCCGAGGCGCGCTTCATCACGGGCTCCCAGTTGGGATCCGTCATGTCGGTGACCAGGACGTCGCCCGGCTGGACCTTGTCCATGTCGGAGATGTCGCCCACCACGCGCACCGGACCCGAACCGATCTTCTGGCCGATGGCACGGCCGGTGATCAGGACCTGGCCGGTCGCCTTCAGGCGGTAGCGCTGCTGCACGTCATTGACGCCCTGCTGCGACTTCACGGTTTCCGGACGCGCCTGCAGGATGTAGATCTTGCCGTCGATGCCGTCGCGGCCCCACTCGATGTCCATCGGACGCTGGTAGTGCTTTTCGATGATGACGGCGTAGCGGGCCAGTTCGTTGACCTCGTCGTCGGTCAGCGAGTAGCGGTTGCGCTCGGACACCGGCACATCCACCGTGCGCACGGCACGACCTTCGGGGCGCTCGGGATCGAATTCCATCTTGATCAGCTTGGAGCCGATACGGCGACCGACGATGGGATAGTGGCCCTGTTCCAGCGTGGGCTTGAAGACGTAGAACTCGTCGGGGTTGACGGCGCCCTGCACGACGGTTTCGCCCAGACCATACGAGGACGTGATGAACACGACGTCCTGGAAGCCCGATTCGGTGTCGATGGTGAACATGACGCCGGCGCTGCCCTTGTCGGAACGCACCATGCGCTGGATGCCGGCCGACAAGGCGACGTCGGCGTGGGCGTAGCCCTTGTGCACGCGATAGGAAATGGCCCGGTCGTTGTACAGCGACGCGAACACGTGGCGAATCTTGTCCAGCACGTCATCGATGCCCACGACGTTCAGGAAGGTTTCCTGCTGGCCGGCGAACGAGGCGTCGGGCAGGTCTTCCGCCGTGGCGGAGGAGCGCACGGCAAACGAGCCCTTGCCGTCAGCATCGAGCTTGGCAAAGGCTTCGCGGATCTGCGATTCGAACTCGGGCGAGAACGGCGCGTCGACGATCCATTGGCGAATCTGCGCGCCGGCGGTGGCCAGCTCGCGCACGTCTTCGGGATTCAGCGTGGTCAGGCGTTCGGCGATCCGCTTGTCCAGGCCGGAGGCCTTCAGGAAATCGCGGAAGGCGTCAGCGGTCGTGGCAAAGCCGCCCGGCACGCGGACACCCGCGCCAGACAGCTGGCTGATCATTTCGCCAAGAGATGCGTTCTTGCCTCCTACCGAGTCCACGTCCGTCATGCGGAGCTGCTCGAACAAAACAACATACGACATTGAAGTCACCTTTTACAATGGAATGAAAGCGAGTTTGGTCAATGGCTGAATCGTGCTGTTTTTGATGCCGGAAAAACCGCGTTTTCCGGCCTTCACAGAACCGATTTCAGACGCTGACCAAACTGGCCTTGGACCGCCCTTGGGGTGACTTATAGGGGCCTGATTGTACTCGGTGGAGTACGTCCGGCCATCTGCCTGGTTGGAATTTTTTACACATGACATCTACCCCTATCGTACGCACGGTATACATCGTTTCCGACAGTACCGGCATCACCGCGGAAACGTTCAGCCAGTCCGTGCTTTCGCAGTTCGAAGAGGTCAATTTCAAGCCCATCCGGCTGCCCTTCGTGGACACGCTGGAAAAGGCTGCGGAAGTCGCCATGCGGATCGACCGGAGCGCCCAGGACGCGGGCGTCCCGCCCATCGTTTTCAGCACCCTGGTCAACCCGGAAATCCTGGCCCGCGTTCGACAGGCGAACGGAATTTTCCTGGATCTGTTCGGAACGTTCGTCAGCCATATCGAGCAGGCGCTGGGGTTGAAGTCCAGCCATTCCATCGGCCGGTCGCATATGCAGGCCAACTCGGAAAAATACCGGAACCGGATCGACGCCATCAACTTCAGCCTGGCGCATGACGACGGTCAGTTCGTGAACCAGCTCGATCAGGCCGACGTGATCCTGGTCGGGGTCTCGCGGTGCGGCAAGACGCCCACCAGCCTGTATCTGGCCATGCAGTACGCCATCAAGGCCGCCAACTTCCCGTTGACGCCGGACGACTTCGAACGCGGCACCCTGCCCTCCACCATTGCGCCGCACCGCGCCAAGCTGTTCGGCCTGTCGATCCAGCCGGAACGCCTGGCGGAAGTCCGCAACGAACGCCGCCCCAACAGCCGCTACGCCCAACTGGAACAATGCCGCTACGAAGTGGCGGAAGCCGAACGCATGATGCGTCGCGAGGGCATTTCCTGGCTGTCCAGCACCACAAAGTCGATCGAAGAGATCGCCACCACGGTGCTGCAGGAGGTTGGACTGGATCGGGGATAAGGCGGAGGGGCTGGCCGAAGCCAGCCCTTCAGTGGGGCGAATGGCGGCGCGCCTTGCGCCGGCTCAGCGGCGAAGGCGCGCGCTGCTCTGCCGGCGCTGCTCGAACAGGCAGATCGCCGCGGCGGCGCCGACGTTCAGCGACTCCACGGCCGCAGCGTCGTGCGGAATGCGCACCTTCAGGCTGGCGGCCGCCAGCAGCGCCGGCGCCACGCCCTGGCCTTCGTGGCCAAAAATCCATGCGCACTGTTCAGGCAGGCGGTCCGCGAAAAGATCGCGCGAGCCGTCCAGGGCGGTCGCCACCAGCGGCACGCGCAGGCGGGGCAGCAGAGCCTCCAGGTCGGCGTGCTCGTGGATCTCGAGGGCAAAGTGCGCGCCTTGGCCACTGCGCAGCACCTTGGGCGACCACGCCGCCGCCGTCCCTGTTGCCAGGAACACGCGCTTGATGCCCGCTGCGGCGGACGTGCGCAACAGCGTACCCACGTTGCCGGGATCCTGGATACGGTCAAACAGGACGCAGGTTTCATCGACCTGCGCAGGCAGCGCCGGAACGGGCGGCGTGACCAGGAAGGCAACGCCCTGCCCGCTTTCCACCGCGGCCACGGCGTGCATCAGCCGCGCGTCCAGCGCGAGGCTGACGTTGTCCGGCACGGCCGCGGCAAGCACGGCGATATCGGGCTGGGACAGGCGGTCCACGTCGAAGATCGCCCGATCCGGCGGGCCGTAATGTTGCAGCCAGGCCTGGCACAGATGGACGCCGTCGAGCAGCACGGGTGCGCCGCGCTTGCCGGCCGTGCCGGCCAGCTTGACCAGCGCCTTGACCGCCGGGTTGTCCCGGGAAATGATGTGCTTCATGAAACCAGGCCGAAAGCCTTGATGGGAGCAAAGCTGCGCCGGTGTTCGGCGCACGGGCCGTGCTCGCGCAGCCGTTGCAGATGCAGCGCCGTGCCATAGCCCTTGTGCTGATCGAACGCGTACTGCGGATACAACGTATGCAGGCGGAGCAGGTCCGCGTCGCGAGCGGTCTTGGCAAGAATGGAGGCGGCCGAGATGGCTGCTACAAGCGCGTCGCCCTTGATGACGGTTTGCACGGTGCAGCGCAGCTTGGGCGCCTGATTGCCGTCCACCAGGGCCAGTTGCGGCACGGTGGCCAAGCCCTGAACCGCGCGCTGCATGGCCAGCATGGTGGCGCGCAGGATATTCAGGCTGTCGATTTCGGCGACGGTGGCGCTGGCGATGCACCAGGCAAGTGCCTGCTCCTTGATCTGCAGCGCCAATTCCTCGCGGCGGACCGCGGTCAGCACCTTGGAATCGGCCAGACCGTCGATGAATCGTGACGGATCAAGAATGACGGCGGCCGCGTAGACCTCGCCTGCCAGCGGCCCGCGGCCGGCCTCGTCAACGCCGGCGGTCAGCAACGCAGGCTGCTCGGGCGCCACGAAAAGCTCAGGCTGCTCCATCGGCCACCTCCAGGATCGCCTGCGCGGCCAGCGCCGGCGTATCGCGCAACAGGTCTTGATGCATGGCGGTAAAGCGCGCCTCCACGCGTGCGATGAGCGCGTCGTCGGTCAACGCTTGCCAAGTCGCTTCGGCCAGTTTATCGGGCGTCGCGTCGTCCTGCAAAAGCTCAGGGACAACAAAGTCACGCAGCAGCACGTTGGGCAGACCCACCCACGGCAGGTACGGGCGCTGCTGGCCGGACTTCCAGGCCATGATGCGCCGCATCCACGGCGACAACACATAGGAAATGACCATGGGCCGCTTGAACAGCGCCGTCTCGAGCGTAGCGGTGCCGCTGGCGACGAGGACCGCCGTGGCGGCTTCCATGACGGACCAGGCCACCGGTGCCTTGCGGTCGCCGCCCTCGCCGTGCAGGTCCTGCGCGGTGACGCAGCGCAGGCCGGGCACCGGATGCTGCGCCAGGATTTCAAGGAATTCCGCCCGCCGCTGGTCATTGACCATGGGCACGATGCACTGCAAGGCCGGATCTTTCTTCAGCAGTTGCTGGGCGGCCTGCAGGAAGCGCGGCGCCAGCAGGCGGATCTCGGACGAGCGGCTGCCGGGCAGGATCGCCAGCACGCGGGCGTTCTGGTCGATACCCAGGCGTTCGCGGGCGGCGGCGCGGTCGGGCTGCATCGGCACGGCGCCGGCCAGCGGATGGCCCACGTACGTAACCGGAATGCCTTCTTTGCGGTAGATCTCTTCCTCGAACGGAAACAGCACCAGCATGTGCGATACCGATTCGCGGATCTTGTGAATGCGTTCGTAGCGCCACGCCCAGATCGAGGGCCCCACGAAATGCACCGTTGGCGTACCTGCCTGCCGCAACTGATGCTCAAGGCGCAGGTTGAAATCGGGCGCGTCGATGCCGACGAACACAGCGGGCGGCTCGGCCAGCCAGCGGCGTTTTACGTCGCGGTAGGTGGCCAGCAGGCTGGGCAGGCGCTTGAGCGCGTCCACGTAACCGAACACGGTCAGCGCGTGCATCGGGTGCCAGGCTTCAAAATCACGGGCCTGCATCTGCGGCCCGCCAATGCCTTCGCAACGCACGCCGTTGTCGCGCGCTTGCAGACCGGCAATGATGCGCCCGGCCAGCAGGTCGCCCGAAGGCTCGCCGGCCACCATGCCGATCCGGGTGCTCATGGGCGGATGATGCCGCGGGAGGCGACGTCCAGGAAGTCCAGCAGCGTCTGCAGGTGTTCCGCAGCTTCGGGGATGGCCTGCTGGCGGTCGCGCAATTCGGCGCGTGCCGCGTCCAGGGACAAGCCCCGGCGGTAGATGATCTTGTAGGCTTCGCGCAGGGCCGAAATGGAAGTGGCGGAAAAGCCGCGGCGCTTCAGGCCTTCGACGTTGACACCCACCGGACGGCACGGGTTGCCGGCAGCCAGGACGAACGGCGGCGTATCCTGCATGAGCGAGCTGTTGCCGCCCGTCATGGTGTGCGCGCCCACGCGCGAGAACTGGTGCACACCGGTCAGGCCGCCGATGATTGCCCAGTCGCCCACGTGCACGTGGCCGCCAAGCTGCACCGAGTTGGCCAGGATCGTGTGGCTGCCGATGTGGCAGTCATGGGCCACGTGAACGTAGGCCATGATCCAGTTATCGTCGCCCAACGTCGTTTCGCCGCCGTCTTGCGTGGTGCCGGTGTTCAGCGTGACGAATTCGCGGACCGTGTTGCGGTCGCCGATGGTCAGCCGGGTGGGCTCGCCCGCGTACTTCTTGTCCTGCGGCATGCCGCCGATGGAGCAGTACCGGTAGAACCGGTTGTCGCGACCGATGGTGGTCACGCCGTCGATCATGCAGTACGGGCCAATTTCGGTCCCCGCACCGACGGTCACATCGGGCCCCACCACTGCGAACGGGCCGATGACCGCGGTCGGGTCGATTTTTGCCGCCGGATCGACAACAGCGGTGGGATGGATGTTTCCTGCCATTTACTCTTCCAGGCTGCGAATCGCGCACATCAGCTTGGCCGACGCCACTTCCTGGCCATCGACGGTCGCGCGTGCTTGATACTTACAGATGCTGCGGCTCAGGCGTTCAGCTTCGACCTCAATGCGCAGCTGGTCGCCCGGAACGACGGGACGGCGGAAGCGCGCGCCATCGATGCCGACCAGGTAATACGCGGTCTTGGCGCCTTCGCACTTGAGGCCACCGTTCTCGTCCGTGAAGGAGAACAGCGCCGAGGCCTGCGCCATGGCTTCAACGATGAGCACGCCCGGCATCACCGGATGGTGAGGAAAGTGACCGTTGAAAAACGGCTCGTTGATCGAGACGTTCTTGATGGCGACGATGGACTTGCCAGGCACCATTTCCACAACACGGTCAATCAGCAGCATCGGGTAGCGATGCGGCAGCCTCTCCATGATCCCCTTGATGTCGAGTTCCATTTTTCTCTGCGTTCCTGCGAAATTAAATAAGGTGGCGGCGCGCGCGCGCCAGGGCGGCGAACGCGCCCTAGTCCTTTTCCAGCGTGCGCAAACGGCGGCGCAACTGCGCCAACTGTTGTATTACGGCGGCGTTGCGCTGCCATTCGCCATGCTCCGCGTACGGGAAGACCCCGGTATAGCGGCCAGGCTTGGAAATATTGGACGTCACAGCCGTGCCGCCCGAGATATGCACGTCGTCGCCCAGCACCAGATGACCCGAAAGCATCGCGGCGCCACCGATGGTGCAGCGCTCTCCGATGGTCGTGGAGCCTGCCACCCCGACGCACGCCGCCATCGCGGTATGCGCGCCGATGCGGCAGTTGTGGCCGATCATGATCTGGTTGTCGAGCTTCACGCCGTCAGCCAGAACGGTGTCTTCGAGTGCGCCTCGATCGACGGTGGTGTTGGCGCCGATTTCGACGTCGTCGCCAAGGGACACGCCGCCAAACTGCGGAATCTTGCCCCAGGCGCCCTTGCCCAGCGAAGGATCCGGCGCAAAGCCGAAGCCGTCGGCGCCAAGCACCGATCCGCTATGCAGGATGACCCGGGCGCCGATCTTCACACCTTCGTACAGCGTGACGTTGGCATGCAGCCGGCCGTCGGGACCGATGGACGAACCAGCGCCGATGACGCAACCCGGACCCAGCACAGTGCCGCGCCCGATGCGCACGCCAGCTTCGACGACGCAATTGGGGCCGACGCGCACACCCTCTTCGATGATGGCGTCTGGCGCGACCACGGCGGAGGGATGCGTATCTGCGGGCAAGGCGGGTCTGCGGGCAGTGTCAAACCACTGCGCGACGCGCGCGTAAAGCAGATAGGGATGCTTGCAGACGACCAATGCGAACGGCGGCCGGTCGGTGCCCTGGGCCTCAAGCGCCTCGGCGACGTCGGGAGAGACGATGACCGCCCCTGCTCCGGTTGCGCCAAGCTGGCTTTGATAGCGGGGGTTGGACAGGAAAGAGATTTCCTGAGGACCGGCCGAAGACAGGGTCCCGATGCCGCAGACCCGCATGGGGTCTGCGCCGGGAACCGCACTGATACGCCAGTCCATACCCTGGGTATTGGCGGCGCTCAACATTGCTTCGAGTGTCGGCGCGCGGGCAAGATCCAGTAAAACCGGCATGACTAGACGGGTATCGCTTTACTTGCCCAGGCTCTGAATCACCTTGTCGGTGATGTCGATGCGGGGGTTGACCGTCACTGCGTCCTGGATGATCAGGTCGTAGTTTTCCTGTTCGGCGATACGCTTGATGGCGTCATTGGCCTTGGACACGATGCCCGAGAATTCTTCGTTGCGGCGGCGGTTGAAGTCTTCCTGGAATTCGCGGCGCTTGCGCTGCAGGTCGGTGTCCAGGTTGGCCAGTTCGCGCTGGCGCTTGACGCGGTCGGATTCCGACAGGACGGGGGCGTCCTTGTCGAACTTCTCGGCTTGCGAGCGCAGGCTGTTGTTCAGGCGTTGGAGTTCGTCGTCGCGCTTCTTGAATTCGGCTTCGATCTTGCTCTGGGCAGTCTTGGCCGGACCCGATTCGCGCAGGATGCGTTCGGTATTGACGAAACCGATCTTGGTGTTTTGCGCTTGGGCGGGGATCGCGGCAGCCGAACCGAGAATGAGCGCACCCACCAGGGCAATGGAGCCGCCCAGCTTGCCACGGCGCTTCGCGCCCAGCGTCTTCGATGATTTAAGTGCGAAATCAGACATCATGAAAATCTCACCTTCCAGTAAGGCAAAGCCAAAGTGTGTATTGTGCCACTAAACAGCAAGGACGCTGGGCCGGTGGGCCCTGCCCTTGTTTTCAAGAGTAACGCCTCGCTTAGAATCCGGTCCCGATCTGGAACTGGAAGCTTTGCTTGTCGTCGCCCGGCTTGGAATTGAGCGGCCGCGCATAAGACAACTGCAGCGGACCCATCGGCGATTGCCAGGACAGGCCCACGCCCGCCGAGAAACGCCAGCCGCACGGATCTTCGACCTCGGTATTGTCCCGGCCGCCCGTGCAGGAGAGGCCGCTGCCTGCCGACACCTGACCGGCGTCGCTGAAAATGAACCAACGCAACGTGCGGTCCTTGGACGCGCCCGGGAACGGCAGGTAGAGCTGCGCGTTTGCCACGATGCGGCGCGTGCCGCCCAGGTAGTCGCCCGTCTTGACGTCGCGCGGACCCAGCGACGAGCCTTCATAGCCGCGGACGGTGCCGATACCGCCGGCATAGACGTTCTTGATGACCGGGTAATCGTTGCTGCCGTAGCTCCGGCCCCAATCAACCATGCCGTTGAGCGCCAGCGTGTACGAGCCGCCCAGCGGCACGTAGTACTGCTGCTGCGCCGTCAGCATGGTGTATTGCAGGTCGACGGTCGACAGGTCGGCCTTCAGGCGCGTGTACGAACCCTTGGTCGGCGCCAGCGCGCTGTCACGCGTGTCCTTGGACCAGCCGGCGCTGAAAATCACCGAATTGGTCGAATCGCCATACTGGTCGACGAAGTGCTCGTAGGCCGCCGGCGAGTTGTTGTACAGGTCGATCTGGTTGCGTTCGAAGTTGGCGCCCAGGAAGACGCGGTCATACTCCGAGATCGGGATACCGAAGTTCATGCCGAGGCCCATGGCCTTGACGCGGTAGTCACCGTCGTTGTTGTTCCAGGGCTCGGTCACGCGGTAGTACGCGGACGTGGTGCGGCTGATGCCGTCCTTGGTCCAGTACGGATCGGTGTGCGACAGCACCACCGCGCGGTTCGTCTTGCTGGTGTTCAGTTGCAGCGTGAGGTTGGTGCCGCTGCCGAAGACGTTGTCTTCGCTGATGCCAGCCGACAGAATCGCCTTTTCGGACGAGCCGTAGCCCACGCCCAGGTTGATCATGCCGGTGGGCTTTTCCTTCACGTCGACGTTGACGTCGACCTGGTCGGGCGAGCCCGGGACCGGATCGGTCTTGACGTTGACGTCGCTGAAGTAGCCCAGGCGGTCGACGCGGTCGCGCGAAGTCTTGATGTCGGCGGCGTCGTACCAGGCGGCTTCCTGCTGGCGCATTTCGCGGCGCACGACTTCGTCGCGGGTACGGGTGTTGCCGCCGATCTGGATGCGGCGCACATAGACGCGGCGGCTCGGATCAACGTAGAAGGTCAGGTCGGCTTCGTGCTTGGCGCGGTCGAGCTGCGGGTTCGGGTTGACGTTGGCGAACGCGTAGCCCAGTTCACCCAGGTAGTCGGTGATCGCCTTGGCGGAATCGTTGGTCTTGGCGGCCGAGAAGGTCTCGCCAGCCTTGATCTGCACCAGGTCGTTGATTTCCTTGTCCAGGCCCAGCAGGTTGCCCGCCAGCTTTACGCTGCGCACCTTGTAGGGCTCGCCTTCATGGACGGTGATCGTGATGCGGATATCCTTGCGGTCCGGCGAAATGGTGACTTGCGGCGGCTCGACCGAGAACTCAAGGTAACCCTGATCCAGGTAGAACGAGCGCAGGCGTTCGAGGTCGCCCTCGAGCTTTTCGCGCGAGTATTTGTCGGTATCCGTGTACCAGGTCAGCCAGCCTGGGGTGGTGAGCTTGAATTCGTCCAGCAGATCGCTTTCCGAGAAGGCTTTATTGCCGACGAAACGAATTTCCTGGATGCGGGCGACCGAGCCCTCGAACACATCGAAACTGACGCCGACGCGATTGCGCGGCAGCGGCGTGACGGTGGAGGTGACTTCGACGCCGTATTTGCCCTTGGACAGATACTGCTGTTTCAGTTCGTATTCAGCGCGCTCGAGCATGGAGCGGTCGAAAATGCGGCCTTCCGCAAAACCGACCTGGGCGAGCGACGTGGTGATGGCCTTGGAGTCGAACTCGCGCATGCCGTTGAAATTAACGGAGGCGATGGTCGGACGTTCCTGGACGACCACGACGACGACATTATTGTCCGTCTGGATCTGAACGTCGGTGAAAAAGCCCGTGCCATACAAGCGGCGAATGGCTTCGGTGGCTTCTTCTTCGGTGAATTTCTCGCCGACTTTGACAGGAAGATAACCAAAGACGGTGCCGGCGTCGGTTCGTTGAATACCCTCTACGCGGATATCCCGCACGACAAAGGGTTCGAAGGCGTGGGCCAAGGCCGGCAACATCAATGCGGCGGCAACGAGACCCGGCAGTACACCCTTTTTGTGTTGAAACATCCGGCGAAAAGACATCCTTGAGTATCCTCGGTCGTGCAAATGGCGGGGGATTTTATGCTAAATCGCGTTCAAGTGAACAAACGCGTGAAATCGTTGAACAGCGCAAGCCCCATAAGGCTTGCCAATATGCCTATGCCAGCGCGTTGTCCGATGTCGATCCATCTGGCAGGCGGGGGGCTGCCCCGCACAATTTCGACGAGATAGTACAGCAGATGGCCACCATCCAGCATAGGAATGGGAAGCAAATTTAAAACGCCAAGGCTGATACTGATCAATGCGATATAGGCGATATACGCAACAATGCCGATCCGGGCAGTCTGGCCGGCATAGTCGGCGATCGTGACCGGCCCGCTGACATTGCGCCACGACACGTCGCCCGTCACCATCCGGCCCATCATGCGCAGCGAAAACCAGGCGGTATCCCAGGTGCGGACGGCGCCGCGCCACAGGCTATCGAAGACGCCATAGCGCACCGTCACCATCGGCACGTTGCCGCCCAGCTGCACGCCGACGCGGCCGATCTCCTGGCCGTTGACGACTTCGGGGCGAGGCGTGACGTTCAGGGTGATGCTGGCGCCGTCGCGCACCACGGTGAGCGCAAGCGGCTTCCCGGCGCTTTCCTGGATCTGCTTGACGAGTGCGCCGGTATCAGGGGCCGGCTGGCCATTCACGGCCACGACCAGATCGCCGGCGCGCAGGCCCGCGGCCTGCCCTTCACCGCCGTCGATCACGGCGCGCACCGCGGGCTTGGGTTGAGCCAGACGAACACCAGCGGCGGCGAGCGGGTCGCCCTCGGCCGGGTCCATCGTGTTGGGGGGAAGGTCGAGTTCGCGCTGCTGAACGGCGCCGGACGGGGTGCTGACCTCGATGCTGGCGCGCCCACCGGTGGACATCACGTCCATCAGGCGCCAGCGGGCGTCGGACCACGATGCGACTTCCTGGCCGTCGATGGCCAGGATGCGATCGCCGCCCAGCAGACCCGCGCGGGCGGCAGGCGTCTCGGCGGCGGGCGGCGCGATGATGGCGACGGGCTCCTCGGTGCCGGCCATATTCAGGCCCGCATACAGAAACACCGCAAGGATCAGATTGAAGATGGGACCGGCCGCCACGATGGCGATGCGCTGCCCGACCGGCTTGGTGTTGAATGCCGACGCCGCCACGGCGGGCGAAGCCCCGGGCGGCGCGTCGTCCAGCATCTTGACGTAACCGCCCAGCGGCAGCGCGGAAACCGCCCATTCGGTGCCGTGCCGGTCGGTGCGGCGCAGGATGACCTTGCCAAAGCCGACTGAGAAACGCAGGACCTTCACGCCACACAGGCGGGCAACCCAATAGTGCCCAAGCTCATGGAAAATGATCAGTGAGCCAAGCGCTACGGCAAAGGCCAGCAGGGTGAAAAGCATGGGGTCGGAATCTAGGAAATCAGAGGCATGCGCGGCCCGCTATCAGGCCAGTCCGAGGTTGCCCGAAAAGGCGCGCGCCTCGGCGTCAAGCGCAAGTACGTCGTCAAGACTGCTGAGCGTAACAGATGCCTGCCGCGCTTGCCACTCGAGCGCCGCCTCGATGACCCGCGGAATCCAGGTATAGGCAAGCCGGCCTTCCAGGAAGGCGTCGACCGCAACTTCATTCGCGGCGTTGAGCGCCACGCAGGCGCCCTGCCCCGCCCGCATTGCGGCGAACGAATGGGCCAGGCAGGGAAACCGGGTCAGATCCGGCTTCTCAAAGTCGAGCCGGCCGTGGCGGGTCAGGTCCAGCGGACCGACGCCGCTCTCGATGCGATCGGGGAATCCAAGGCCGTAGGCAATGGGCGTGCGCATGTCGGGCTGTCCCAACTGCGCGAGAACGGAGCCGTCGTCGTACTCAACCATCGAATGCACGACGCTCTGCGGGTGCACCACCACGTCGATCCGATCGGCGGGCATTGCGAACAGCCAATGGGCCTCGATGACTTCCAGGCCTTTGTTCAGCATGGTGGCCGAGTCGACGGAGATCTTGCGGCCCATGCTCCAATTGGGATGGGCGCAAGCTTGCTCGGGGGTGACGTCGTGGAGGTCTTCGAGATCGCGCCCGCGGAACGGGCCGCCCGACGCGGTCAGCAACAGGCGCCGCACACCCTTTGCCGGACTATGCGGCGCATCGGCGCGACCTTGGTGCGGCAAGCACTGGAAGATGGCGTTGTGTTCGCTATCGATAGGCAGCAGTTCGGCGCCGTTATCGCGGATTGCCTGCATGAACAGCGTGCCGGCGGCAACCAGCGCCTCTTTGTTGGCCAGCAGTACGCGCTTGCCTGCACGCGCGGCGGCCAGTGCAGACGGCAAGCCTGCGGCGCCAACGATGGCGGCCATGACGGCGTCGCATTGGGGATCCGCGGCCGTGTCGGCCAGCGCCTGCGCGCCGACGCGGATCTCGGGCATGGGCTGTCCGCCCGGCCACGCGTCGATGAATTTCTGACGGGCGGCAGTGTCGGGCACCACCACGACGGCGGCCCGGCTGGCCAGCGCCTGCTCGGCAAGGCGCTGCATCCGGCTGTGCGCCGACAACGCATAAACCGCCATCCGCTCCGGGTGGCGAGCAATTACGTCCAGCGTGCTTTCACCGATGGATCCGGTTGATCCCAGCACGACGACACGTTGAAAAGCCGTCAAAACAAGACTCCAGACAAAAGTAGCGCGAACGGCGCGACGGGCAGGATCGCATCGATGCGGTCATACACACCGCCATGGCCAGGCAAGAGCGTGCTGGAATCCTTGCGGCCCGCGCGGCGCTTGAGCAGCGATTCGAACAGGTCTCCCACAATGGACAGCACGCCCAGAACAGCGGCGATCGGCAACGCAAGCCAGAAGGTCCAGCGTTCGACCAGGGCATGACCGAAGGTGCCGTCCCACAGGCTGGACAAGCCAATCCACACCACCGCGCCCAGGACGCCGGCAATGGCGCCTTCAATGGTCTTGCCGGGACTCACGCGCGGAGCCAGTTTACGCTTGCCGAAGGCCCGGCCGGCAAAATATGCCGCAATATCAGCCACCCAGACGAGGGCGAGGAGGGACACGACGAACACCGCGCCGCGCGCGACGTACATCTGGGCCAGAACCGCCCAGGCGGCAAACGCGGCCGGCACGGAGAAGACCGACCAGGCCAGGCTGGCCGGCGGCGCATCGGAACGCCCGCGCACCACGGCGGTCACGCCGCCAAACAGCCAGACGGCCGAGACGGCAGGAACCAGGTAGCGCAGCACCCAGCCCGGATCGCCGGCGCCGCTACGGTCGCCCGCCAGCCAGGCGGAGGTCAGCACCAGCATGCCGGCGAACAGCAGCACGGCGACGCCGATGGAAATGACGGGGGATGGCGGTTGCGGCAGCGTCAGGCGCAGCCACTCCCAATTGGCGCAGGCGGCCGCAAGGGCCAGCAACGCGACGAACCACCATGGATTGGCGCTCGCCATGGCGGCGGCCAGAATGGCCAACAAAACGACGGCGGTAACGATACGCTGGCCCAGCATGTGACGGTCTCCTCTTGTGCTGCCTGGAAAGACGCGCGCGTCGCGATCAGCCTATTTGGCGGCGGCTTCGCTGACTTGGGCGCTGGTGCGGCCGAAGCGGCGCTCGCGCGTGCGGTACCAATCAAAGGCGGCCATGAGTTCATTGGCGCCGAAATCCGGCCAATAGCGATCCGTGAAGTAGAACTCCGCGTACGCCATCTGCCAGATCAGGAAATTGGAAATGCGCTGTTCGCCGCCGGTGCGGATGAACAGGTCGGGCTCGGGAGCCCATGCCATGGAAAGATGCCTGGAAAGGCGCTCTTCGTCCACCCGGTCAGGGTGCGCCGCGAGGTCGGGCTCGGCCGCCAGCATGGCTCGGGTGGCTTGCAGGATGTCCCAACGGCCGCCGTAGTTGGCGGCGACAGTCAGGTGCAGCCGGTCGTTGTGCGCGGTGCGTTCCTGGGCAGCGGCAATGAGCTCGCGCAGGCGCGGCTCGAAGGCGCTCAGGTCGCCGATCACGTGCAGACGCACGCCCTGCTCTTGCAGCTTGCCGACTTCACGCTCAAGCGCCTGCACGAACAGGCGCATCAGCAGCGAGACCTCTTCGGCCGGGCGACGCCAGTTCTCGGAACTGAACGCGAACAACGTCAGGTAGCGCACGCCTGCGCGTCCGCAGGCCTCGACCACGCGCCGGACGGCCTGCACGCCCTTGGCATGCCCGGCAGTGCGAGGCAGCAGGCGCCGCGTCGCCCAGCGTCCGTTGCCATCCATGATGATGGCGACGTGCTCGGGGATGTCACGGATATCGGGGACCGCCTGAGTCGAACTGGTTGCCATTAGTTTGGGGACTGCGCGCGGCGGACCGGCGAAAAAGACGAATACGGGAAAAAACCTGCGCCGTCGATTCCATCGCTACGAGGAAGTACCGCGAGGCAATGGACGGGACGGCGCATGTGCAATGAAATCCTGACGCCAGGCGGGCCGCAATGCGGCGCCTCGTGGCGTGCTGGGATTATACGGTCATGATTTCGGCTTCTTTCTGGACGACCATCTTGTCGATGTCGGCGACGGCGCGATCCGTCAGCTTCTGGACGTCATCTTGCGAACGACGCTCGTCGTCCTCGGAGATTTCCTTGTCCTTGACCAGCTTCTTGAGCGCTTCGTTGGCCTCGCGGCGCAGGTTCCGCACCGCGATCTTGGCGTCTTCGCCTTCGCTGCGCACGACCTTGGTCAGGTCGCGGCGGCGCTCTTCGGTCAGCGCGGGCATCGGCACGCGGATCGTGTCGCCCATGGAGATGGGGTTCAGACCCAGGTCCGACTCACGGATGGCCTTTTCGATCGGGCCGGCCATGTGCTTTTCGTACGGCTGCAGGCTGATGGTGCGGGCGTCGACCAGGTTCACGTTGGCGACCTGGCCCACCGGCACGGGCGAACCGTAGTATTCGACCTGCACGTGGTCCAGGATGCCGGTGTGGGCGCGGCCCGTGCGGATCTTGGCCAGGTTGGTCTTGAGCGTATCAAGCGACTTGGCCATTCTGGCCTCGGCGGATTTGCGGATTTCTGCTGCGCTCATGGAATTTCCTTTTCTTTAAACGTGTACCAACGTGCCTTCGTCCTCGCCGCTCACGACTCGCTTGAGCGCGCCGGACTTATTGATCGAAAACACCTTGATCGGCAGTTTCTGGTCGCGGCACAGCGCAAACGCGGTGGCGTCCATGACTTCCAGACGGCGGACGATCGCCTCGTCGAAGCTGATGCGCGCGTAGCGCGTTGCGGTGGGATCCTTGTTGGGATCCGCGCTGTAGATGCCGTCCACCTTGGTGGCCTTCAGCACGATCTCCGCGCCGATCTCGGCGCCGCGCAGTGCCGCAGCCGTATCGGTGGTGAAGAAGGGGTTGCCGGTGCCCGCGGCGAAGATCACGACCTTGCCCTCTTCGAGGTAGCGCAAAGCCTTCGGCCGGATGTAGGGCTCGACGACCTGATCGATATTCAGCGCGGATTGTACCCGGGTGTCGATACCCTTGTGCTTGAGCGCGTCCTGCAGCGCAAGCGCGTTCATGATGGTGGCCATCATGCCCATGTAGTCGGCGGTCGCGCGGTCCATGCCCTGCGCACCCGGGGCGACGCCACGGAAGATGTTGCCTCCGCCGATGACGATGGCCAGTTCGACGCCCGTGGCGGCGACTTCAGCGATCTCATCGGTCATACGGACGATGGTGGAGCGATTGATGCCGAATGCATCGTCGCCCATCAGCGCCTCGCCGGAAAGTTTGAGAAGAACCCGTTTGTATGCCCTGCTGCTCATAGGTGATATCCCGAAGAACAATCCGACGAAAGTGTAAGTCAAGAATGGGGTTGACCCCCAGCGCCGCGCCCGCGAGGCGGGTTGGGCGCCCCCGAGGCGTCTGCCTTTGGGGGCCCATGCGGCGAAAAAGGCCGGACTAGAATTTAATCTAGCGCCGGCCTTTAAGCACTACCTAGAGGTCAGGCGGCGCCAGCGGCGGCGGCGGCAACCTCAGCGGCAAAGTCGCTGGTCTTCTTCTCGATACCTTCGCCGACGACAAACAGCACGAACTTGCTGATCGACGCGCCCTTTTCCTTCAGGTGCTGTTCGACCGTGTGCTTGTCGCTCTTGACGAAGGGCTGCGACAGCAGCGTCACTTCCTTCAGGAACTTCACGACCGAGCCTTCCACCATCTTGGCGACGATGTCGGCCGGCTTGCCGGATTCAGCGGCCTTCTGCTCGGCAACCGAGCGCTCGGCAGCGATGTCGGCCGGGTTCACGCCGTCGGCGTTCAGGGCCTTGGGCTTGGTGGCGGCGATGTGCATCGCCAGGTCCTTGCCCACTTCTTCGGCGCCGGTGTATTCGACCAGCACGCCGATCTTGCCGCCGTGCACGTAGCTGGCCAGCGAGTTGGCGGTCTCGATGCGCTCGAAGCGGCGGATCGAGATGTTTTCGCCGATCTTGCCGATCAGGGCGGTGCGGGTGGTTTCGACGGTGCCTTCACCGTACGGCAGCGCCGACAGCGCGGCGACGTCGGCCGGGTTCTGCGTCGCGACCAGTTCGGCCAGCTTGTTCACGAAGCCGACGAAGTCGTCGTTCTTGGCGACGAAGTCGGTTTCGCAGTTGATTTCGATGACGGCGCCCTTCTTGGCGTCGGCGGAGATGAACAGACCGATCAGGCCTTCGGCGGTGACGCGGGCAGCAGCCTTGCTGGCCTTGTTGCCCAGCTTGACGCGCAGGATTTCCTCGGCGCGGGCCAGGTCACCTTCGGCTTCCGTCAGGGCCTTCTTGCATTCCATCATGGGCGCGTCAGTTTTTTCGCGCAGTTCCTTGACCAGGGCAGCGGTAATTTCAGCCATGTTTGCTCCAAATTTTGCTAAGACACGCCCCGGCGGGCCGGGGCTGTGATTTGATTCGATGGGACGCCCGCACTGGGCGGGCCTGGAAGATGGGAGCCCAGCTTCGCAGCGCCGGCGGGGCGGAAACGGGCCGGTTTCGGCACCGCTTCCAGACCTTACCCGCCGGACATGACAACCGGCTTAGGCCTGGTTGTCTTGAACTTCGACGAACTCTTCCTGACCTTCGCCCAGTTCTTCGACCAGACCGTTCAGGTTTTGCTCGCGGCCTTCCAGGACGGCGTCGGCGATGCCCTTGGCGTACAGCGCGATGGCCTTGGCCGAGTCGTCGTTGCCGGGGATGACGTAGTCGATACCTTCGGGCGAGTGGTTGGTGTCAACCACGGCGACCACGGGGATGCCCAGCGTCTTGGCTTCGGCGATGGCGATCTTGTGGTAGCCGACGTCGATCACGAACATGGCATCAGGCAGACCGTTCATGTCCTTGATGCCGCCGATCGACTTGTTCAGCTTGTCCAGTTCGCGTTGGAACAGCAGGCCTTCCTTCTTGATCATGCGCTCGGCGCCGCCTTCGGCGACAACGGCTTCCATGTCCTTCAGGCGCTTGACCGAGGTCTTGACCGTCTTGAAGTTGGTCAGCATGCCGCCGAGCCAGCGGGCGTCGACGAAGGGCATGCCGCAACGGGCGGCTTCAGCGGCGACCAGCTCGCGAGCGGCGCGCTTCGTGCCGACGAACAGGATGTTGCCGCCGCGAGCAGCCAGCTGCTTCACGAACTTGGTGGCTTCCTGGTACTTATCAACCGTCTTTTCGAGGTTGATGATGTGAATCTTGTTGCGGTGGCCGAAGATGTACTGCGACATCTTGGGGTTCCAGTAACGGGTCTGGTGACCAAAGTGGACACCCGCTTCCAGCATTTCGCGCATCAAAGACATTTAATTCTCCAAGGGTTGGTTTCTTGCGCCGCACCTGCATCAGCATCCTGCTGACACCCTGGGTGGTGTTGCGCGCGATTTCCCGCAAAAACGCGGGATGACAAAAATTTTAACCGGGCCGGCCGATCACTGCCGCAATAACTACGACGCTCCAGGCGTGTTGCCTGTAGCGGCGCGCCTTTAACGACTTCTACTACGCTGCCGCGATAAACCCAGACGGCCGCCACACGACAAGAGACTTGCATTGCGCCTGTCCGACACTCCAGGAGTTTCCTGGAAGTTTCTTCGAGACGCACCCGGAGTTGTTTTGTTGGCGGCGAAATCCAGTTCTTCGCAAACGTGGCCGCTAGGCCCGCCCGCGCATCAGGCCGCTGTGGCAGTTCTTAAGGACCCCTTTCAGGAGGCGCTTTTCAGCACACGCTTTTCAGCACACGCTTCTAAGCACGATTCCAAGAACTTAATCCAGCGCCCATACCGAACCTGCATCGCCGCTCGAAAACACTTCCGGGCTTGCAAGCACACCGCGCCCAGCCAGTGTCAGCATCCATGCCCCAAGCGCCATGCCAAAAGCTTCATGCCCTAAGCGCATCCAGCCGGATCTCCGCTTGTCGCCCACTTTTTCCTCAACACCAGCAGCCTGCCCGAATTCGCTCCACAACCTTCGCTTGCGGTGAAACTTCAGGGCTTGCCGCGGGATCTCAAGAAAGAACCGCGCGAAACCAGATATCCTGCCGGGCGTGCACTAGAACCTTTGCTCTAGACCTGTGCTCTGGACCCAAAGGCCAGCACCCGCCGGGTTTGGCTGGGAGCCCGGATGTTCCCACCCTGACGGATGTTCTTGTCCTGACTCTTCTTGCCGGTAACCCGATTGCTCCCCAAATTTTTAGGGAAGCCTATAATTCTACTATTCTTTCAAGCAGACATTCAAGCGACTCGTCGCAAGCATTCCATGGGCACAATCACCAATCCGGCCGACCTGGCCAAGATGCGCGCCGCCTGCCAGGACGCCGCCAAAGTTCTCGATTTCATCACCCCGCACGTCAAGCCGGGGGTCACCACGGGCGAACTCGACCGCCTGTGCCTGGAATACCTGACCGACGAGCTCAAGGTGAAGTCCGCCACGGTCGGCTATGCGCCCCCGGGCTACCCGCCCTTCCCCGGCGCCATCTGTACCTCGGTCAACCATCAGGTGTGTCACGGCATCCCGGGCGACAAGGTCCTGAAAAACGGGGACTCATTGAACATCGACGTCACCATCATCAAGGACGGCTGGTTTGGCGACACGAGCCGGATGTACGCGGTGGGCGAGCAGTCCATTCTCTCCCGGCGCCTGTCCGACATCACGTTCGAGTGCATGTGGAAAGGCATCCAGCAGGTCAAGAATGGCGCCACGCTGGGCGACATCGGCAATGCGATCCAGAAGCACGCCGAATCGAACGGCTTCTCGGTGGTGCGCGAATTCTGCGGCCACGGCATCGGTGAACGCTTCCATGAAGACCCGCAGGTGCTGCACTACGGCAAGCCCGGCACGGGCGTGAAGCTGGTGACCGGCATGCTGTTCACCATCGAGCCCATGATCAACGCCGGACGCCGCGAGATCCGCCAACTGGCCGACGGCTGGACCGTCGTCACCCGCGACCACAGCCTGTCCGCGCAATGGGAACACGCCGTCTGCGTGACGGAAACCGGCTACGAGGTCCTGACCCTCTCGCCCGGCATGCCCCAGCCGCCCGCGTTCATCACCGAACCCATCGTCATTCCCGCCGTCTGAAGCCCGCAGCCACCCATGACCGCCGAAATCCTTACCAAGCTGCGCGAACGCATCCAGGAATCCCGGCGGGCCGCGGTGGCCCAGTTCCGGGAACACGAACGGCCGGACATCCTGCTGACCGAATTGCGACGCATCGTGGATGCCGCCCTGCGGGATCTGGTCAAACATTGTCCGCTGCCGATCGGCGCCACGCTGGCTGCCGTAGGCGGTTATGGCCGTGGCGAGCTCTACCCCCATTCCGACGTCGACCTGCTGATCCTGCTGCCCCACGCCCCGACGCCGGACGAAGAAAGCGCGATCGAAAAACTGGTGGCTTCGCTGTGGGATCTGGGACTGGAGCCCGGCCACAGCGTGCGCACCATCGAGGATTGCGAGCGCGAGGCGGACGCGGACATCACCGTGGAAACCGCGCTGCTGGAATCCCGCTGGCTGGCCGGCAGCCGCGTGCTGATGCGCAAATTCGATGCCGCGACCAAGTCCCGGCTTGATCCGCAGGCGTTTTTTCTGGCCAAGCGCGTCGAAATGCAGCAGCGCCATGCGCGCTACCACGACACCCCGTACGCGCTGGAGCCCAATTGCAAGGAATCGCCGGGCGGCTTGCGCGATCTGCAAGTCATTCTATGGATGGCGCGCGCTGCCGGTTTCGGCAATAACTGGCGCTCGGTGGCGCAGGCGGGGCTGCTGACCTCGTCCGAGGCGCGCGACCTGCGCAAGGCCGAGCAGGCTTTCAAGCGCCTGCGCATTGAACTGCATCTGCTGGCCAACCGTCGCGAAGACCGGGTGCTGTTCGATCTGCAGCCTGCGCTAGCCGAGGTCTACGGCATCCACGCCACCGCCACGCGACGGGGCAGCGAACTGCTGATGCAGCGCTACTACTGGGCGGCGCGGCTCGTGACGCAGCTGAACGGCATCCTGGTGCAGAACATCGAGGAACGGCTGTTCCCGCGCCCCGACAGCGACGCGCGCGACATCGATGACGATCTCCGCAACCTGCGCGACCGCCTGGACATCATTCGGGACGACGGCTTCGAGCGCAATCCCACGCTGCTGCTGCGCGCCTTCCTGGTGATGCAGCAGCACCCCGAGCTGACCGGCATGTCGGCGCGCACGCTGCGCGCCATCTGGCATTCTCGTCACCGCATCGACGCGCAGTTCCGCCGCAACCCGGTCAACCGCAAGCTGTTCCTGCAGATCCTGCAGCAGCCGCGCGGCATCGTGCACGAACTGCGGCGCATGACCATGCTGAACATCCTGCCGCGTTATCTGCCGGTGTTCCGCCGCATCGTGGGCCAGATGCAGCACGACCTTTTCCATGCCTATACGGTGGACCAGCACACGCTGGCGGTGGTGCGCAACCTGCGCCGATTCACCATGCCCGAGCACGCGCAGGAATATCCGCTGGCCAGCCAGCTGATCGCCGGCCTGGACCGGCACTGGCTGCTGTACGTGGCGGCGCTGTTTCATGACATCGCCAAGGGCCGTGGCGGCGACCATTCCGAACTGGGTGCGCGCGAAGTGCGCAAGTTTGCAGCGGATCACGGCATGGACCCTGAAGACGCGAAACTGGTCGAGTTTTTGGTACGTCAGCATCTGCTGATGTCGGCGGTGGCGCAAAAGCGCGACCTGTCCGATCCGGACGTCGTGCAGGAATTCGCCGCCACGGTGAAGGACGAGCGCCATCTGACCGCGTTGTATCTGCTGACGGTGGCCGACATTCGCGGCACAAGCCCCAAGGTCTGGAACGCCTGGAAGGGCAAGCTGCTGGAAGACCTGTACAAGCTGACGCTGGCGGCGCTGGGCGGCGCCCACGCCGACGCGCACACCGTGCTGGCCGAGCGCAAGGAAGAAGCAGCGCGGCTGACCCGGCTGGCGGGCCTGCGCGACGACGCGCGCGAGGCGTTCTGGAATCAGCTCGACGTGGCGTATTTCCTGCGCCATGACGCGTCCGACATCGCCTGGCACACGCGCCACCTGTACCACCAGGTTGCGCCGGCCAAAGCCGTGGTCAAGGCGCGCCCCACCGAGCAGGGCGAAGGCCTGCAGATCATGGTCTACACGCGCGACGCCCCCGATCTATTTGTCGCCATTTGCGGTTATTTCGACGCCAAGTCGCTGTCCATTCAGGACGCGCGCATCCACACGACCCGCCATGGCTGGGCGCTGGACAGCTTCATCGTTCTGCTGCCGGAGGGCGCCAGCGACCTGCGGGCGCAGGCCACGCTGGTCGAACACGAGCTTGCCGAACGCCTGAAGGATCCGCAGGCGGCCGCGCAGGCCCAGCCCGGCCGCGGCGGTTGGTACGGTCGTGGCCGGCAATCCCGCGTGTCTCGCGTGTTTCCGGTCATGCCCCAGGCCGAACTGCAGCCGGACGAGCGCAGCACGTCATGGCGCCTGTCCGTCACGGCGACCGACCGCCCCGGGCTGCTGCACGCCCTGGCGCGCGTCTTTGCGCGTCACGAGATCAACCTGCTCATGGCCAAGATCATGACGCTGGGCGACCGCGTGGAAGACGTGTTCATTGTGGATGGATCCGCACTGGCGCGCCCCCGCAGCCAGATGCAGTTCGAACGCGACATCCTTGACGCGCTGTCGGGCGACGAGGCCCAGCAGCGCGCTGCCTGACCCGGCATCGCCAGACCCGGCCCGGACCGCATACAATCCGGGTTTTCGGCCAGGCGATGCTTGCTCACATGCAGCTCAACGACTATCTGCGCATTTTCGGTGGCAGCTTTTTCTTCGCGCTGGCCACCCTGCTGCCGTTCCTGAATCCGCCTGCGATCGCCCCCATCTTTCTTTCGCTGACCGAGGGCGCGTCCTCGGCCACGCGGGTGGTGCTGGCCAAGCGGGTCGCGATCAACGTGTGCCTGATGCTGATCGTGGCCATGGTGGCGGGCAACGTGCTCCTCAGTTTTTTCGGCATCTCGCTGTCCATCGTGCGCGTGGGCGGGGGCATGCTGGTGATCGCCAGCGCCTGGCGGCTGGTGAACTCGCCGGATGCCGACACCGAGCGGGTGGCGCGCATGGCCGAATCGTTCACGCCCGAGATGGCGAAGGCGCGCGCGTTCTATCCGCTGACCTTCCCCATCAGTTGCGGCCCCGGCTCCATCGCGGCCGCCATCACGGTGGGCGTCTCGCTGCGGGACACGAACCACGCATGGAGCCTGGTGCGGCTGGCGGGGTCCATTCCCGGCATCATCGTCGTGTCCCTGACGCTTTACGTCTGCCTGCGCTTTGCCGCGCAGATGCTGCACCGCCTGGGCGATAACGGCACGGCGGTCTTCATGCGGCTATCGGCCTTCATCATGCTGTGCCTGGGGGTGCAGATTTTTTGGGAAGGCGCGCGGGAGCTGCTCCTGAGCGTGCTGACGCAGGTGATGCAACCAATTCCCGTCCCGAAGGCCTAAGCAAGTCCGGCCGCCGCGCCGGCTTCGTCCAACTCATTCCAACGCAACAATGACCTCTCGCTCAGAACGCCTGCTCCGCCTGATCGCCCTCTTCTCCTTCGGCGCGGTGGGCATCGCCCTCGTTTCCCAGCACGTCTTCGACATGCCGCCCTGCGCCTGGTGCGTGATGCAGCGCCTGATCTATCTGGTGATCGGCGTCGTCGCGCTGATCGGCGGCTTTGGCGGCGGACGCGCGCTGACGCGCATTTGCGGCTTTCTTGCTGCCCTCTTGTCGCTGTCCGGCATCGTAGCCGCCTGGTATCAGTACAGCGTTGCCGCCAACATGCTGTCGTGCGACCAGACGTTTGCCGACCGCTTCATGACCGGCATCGGGCTGGAAAGCGCCATTCCGCCGCTGTTCGGCATCTATGCCACCTGCATGGACGCCAAGGTGCCGGTGCTGGGCGTCGAGTACGCCCTGTGGAGCCTGGCGCTATTCGTGATCCTGTTCTTCATGGCCCTGCCGGTGGTGTTCCGGCGCGGCCACGCCTGAGCCGGCCGCTTCGATCCGTGCAGACCCTGAAATTCCTGACCGGCTACCCGGAGCCGCTGCTGGCGCAAGCCCAGAAGCTGCTGGACCAGGACAAGCTGGGCGCGGCCCTGCTTGCCCGGTATCCGGGTGGCGCGCACGAAGTGCGCACCGACAAGGCGCTGTACCAGTACGTGACGGACCTGAAGAACGCCTACATGCGCAACGGCGACCAGATCAACAAGGTGGCCTTCGACAGCAAGATCCACGTGATCCAGCATGCGCTGGGCCAGCACACCTATATCTCGCGCGTGCAGGGCGGCAAGCTGAAGGCCAAGCACGAGATCCGGGTGGCGACGCTGTTCAAGAACGTGCCCGCGGAATTCCTGAAGATGATCACCGTGCACGAACTGGCCCACCTGAAGGAAAAGGACCACAACAAGGCGTTCTACAACATGTGCCTGCGCATGGAGCCGCACTACCATCAGTACGAGTTCGACCTGCGGCTGTACCTCACGCATCTGGAGGCCACGCGCACGCCGCTATGGGAAGCGCAGGGCTAGCCATTGCCTGCGGTGCTGCCCCGTCGGCGAAAAAAATGCCGTCCCGAGGGACGGCATTTTTGTCTGCGCGAAACGCCGGGAAAAATCAGGCGTCGTCGGACGTGTAGCCCATATTGAAGCGCAGACCGCCCGCGTCTTCGTCCTTGCCGGGCTCGGAGCGCGACTGCCCCAGGCGGGCCAGGTACTCGGGCGTGATGTCGCCGGTGATGTACTGGCCGTCGAAGCACGAGGCCTCGAAGCGCGTCAGCTTGGGGTTGATGTCGCGAACCGCCTGCTGCATGTCGTGCAGGTCCTGGTAGACCAGGCTGTCGGCGCCGATCGCGCGGGCGATTTCCTCGTCCGTACGGCCGGTGGCGATCAGTTCGCTTTGCGTGGGCATGTCGATGCCGTACACGTTGGGGAAGCGCACCGGAGGCGCGGCCGAGGCGAAGTACACCTTGTTGGCGCCGGCTGCGCGGGCCATGTCGACGATTTCGCGGCTGGTCGTGCCGCGCACGATGGAGTCGTCGACCAGCAGCACGTTCTTGCCCTTGAATTCCATGCCGATGGCATTGAGCTTCTGGCGCACCGACTTACGGCGCACGGCCTGGCCCGGCATGATGAACGTACGGCCCACGTAGCGGTTCTTGATGAGCCCTTCGCGGTAGTCCAGGTTCAGGCGTGCGGCCAGCTGCATGGCGGCCGGGCGCGAGGAATCGGGAATCGGCATGACGACGTCGATGTCGCCCAGGCGCATGTTGCGCGCAACCTTGTCGGCCAGGTATTCACCCATGCGCAGACGCGCGTCGTACACCGACACGCCGTCGATCATCGAATCGGGGCGGGCGAAGTAGACGTACTCGAAAATGCACGGCACGAGCTGGGGGTTGTCGGCGCACTGGCGGGCGACCATGCGGCCGTCCAGGTCGATGAACACGGCTTCGCCAGGCTCGACGTCGCGCACGAAGGTGAAACCGCTGCCTTCGAGGGCCACGGATTCCGAGGCCGCCATCCATTCCACGCCTTCTTCGGTCTCCTGGCGGCCGATGCACAGCGGGCGGATGCCGTTGGGATCGCGGAAGGCGAGCAGGCCGTAACCGGAAATCTGGGCCACGACGGCATAGGCGCCGCGCACGCGCTTGTGCAGGGCGGCAACCGCGCGAAACATCGCGTCATCGTCCAGCGACACGCCGTTGGCGGCCGATTGCAGCTCGTGCGCCAGCACGTTCAGGAGGACTTCGGAATCGGAGTTCGTGTTGATGTGGCGGCGGTCGACGCGATAGAGCGATTCACGCAGTTCGCGCCAGTTGGTCAGGTTGCCGTTGTGGGACAACATGATGCCGAACGGGGCGTTGACGTAGAATGGCTGGGCCTCTTCTTCGCTGGCGCTGGAGCCGGCGGTGGGGTAGCGGACCTGGCCGACGCCGGACGTGCCGGGCAGCGCGCGCATGTTGCGCGTGCGGAACACGTCGCGCACCAGGCCGTGCGCCTTGTACATATTGAACTGGTTGCCTTGCGACGTCGCAATGCCCGCGGCGTCCTGCCCGCGATGCTGCAACAGCAGCAAGCTGTCATAGAGCAGCTGGTTGACCGGCCCGCGCCCGATGACCCCTACGATTCCACACATGGTGAGATTTCCTGGTTGATTTGAAGCTAATCAGTACGGCAGCCACGTCGCCAGGGTTGGCGGCAGCCACGTCTTGATATGTTTGATGGCCTCGATGGCCGAATGCGAAAACATGGCGTCCTGCCACCATGGCTCTTGCGGCAGCGGCGTATACCCTGCGGCGGCGACCAGCGCCAGCACAATCAATAGACCACGGGCCAGCCCGAACATTCCGCCCAGGCCGTGATCGGCCGGGCTGAGTCCGGTGCTGCGGATCAGGGCGGCAAGCGTCATATTGACCAACCCCACGCCGAGCAACACGATAATGAACACCGCCGCGTAGGAGACTCCCATGCGCAGCAGCGTCGTTTCAATATAGGGCTCCAGCCAGGTATAGACCGTGGGACCCCACCAGATCGCGGCCACGAAGGCCAGCAGATAGGCGACCAGCGACAGCACCTCTTTGAGCAGGCCGCGCACCAGGCCCAGCACACCCGATACCGCCAGGATGGCCAGCACGACGAAGTCGAAGCCGGTCACTATTGGGCGGCGATGAAACCATTGTCATAGCCCAGCGTGCGCAACCGCGCCTGAGCCGCCTGAGCCGCCTCGCGCGACGGGAACGGGCCCACGCGCAGACGGTACTGCTGCTTGCCATTGATGGTGGCCTGCTCGACAAATGCGTTGGTGACCCCGGCCTGATGCAGCTTGCCGCGGCGCGACTGGGCGTCTTCCGACGTGGTGTACGCGGCGATCTGCAGCACGAAGTTGCCCTTGGAGGCAGCCGGCTTGGGCGTGTCGGGCTTGGGCGCGGACGCCGGGGCGTTACGGCCTTCGAGCAGCGCCAGGGCGCGCGCGCCGTCGTCCGAGCGCGTCTCGGGCTTGGGCGGCGTCGTGGGCTTGGCCGGCTCGGGCTTGGGTTTGACCTCGGGCTTGGGCGGCGTGACCGGCGGCACGGCAGGCGTGGCCGGCTGCGTGGCGGGCGGCGTGGTGTGTGTCGTAGCAGGCGGCGTGTTGGACGCGGCGGCCACCGGCGGCACGGACGTCACGCCAGGCGGCGTGGGAACGGCGGCAGGGTCGGTGGGCGCGGAAGGCTCGGTCGGTGCGGCGGCCTGGGGTTCGGAGACCTGCGGCTGGAACGGCGTATTGCGTTCCGGCACCTTGATGGGAATGTTGTCGTCGACCGGCGTGGGCTGCGAATCGAGCACCATGGGAAGGACGATGACGGCTGCCAGCACCAGCGCTACTGCGCCCGCAAGCCTGCGACGCGCGCGGCCACGCAACTCGGCGGCCTGGACCTCGCTTGGCACGGCAGCCCGTTTGGAGGTCTGCGCCTGCTCGGCGGGATCTTTGCGTTTGAAAAAACCCATGGAAGAGAATTCCTTGCGGCGCCTTGCGGCATTGAGGCGGCGGGGCCGCCATGACGCGAATGGCCCGATTTGCCTATGCCTTGCGACCCAGAGCCTGCAAAACGGAGGCTACGGTGAGAAACGATCCGAATATCACGATTCTATCATTCTCCCCTGCCCGTTCGCGCGCTGCGGCAAAGGCCTGGGCGGGATCGGCGTAGGCCTGGATGCCGGGGGATTCGCTGCCGGCGGGCAGCGGCGGGAGCGCCGCCGCGACCTGATCCGCGAGCGCCTGACCGGCGGTGCCGCGCGGTCCCGGAAGGCCGGCGCAATACCAGTAATCGATCCGGGAGCCCATCTTGGCCACCACCCCGGCGAGGTCCTTGTCGTTCAGCATGCCGAACACCGCGTGGGTGTAGGGATGAAAGCCCATGTTGTCGAGGTTTTGCGCCAGCACGGCGGCGGCGTGCGGGTTGTGCGCGACGTCGAGGATAACCGTGGGCTGACCCGGCAGGATCTGGAAGCGGCCCGGCAGCGAGGCCTGCAACAGCCCCAATCGAACGGCCTGCTGCTGCACGGGCAGGCGATCGCGCACGGATTCCAGCGCGGCCAGCGCCGCCGAGGCGTTGAGCAGTTGGTTGGCGCCGCGCAGCGCCGGATAGGCCATCGCGCTGCGGCGCTGTTCGCGACCGCCGTAGGCCCACTGCTGGCGGTCGCCGGAATAGTTGTAGTCGCGTCCGAACAGCCACAGATCTGCACCGATGGCTTCGACGTGATCCAGCAGCGACTGCGGGGGGACGGGATCGCTGCAGATGGCCGGCCGGCCGCTGCGGTAGATGTGGGCTTTTTCGAAGCCGATTTTTTCGCGCGTGTCGCCCAGCCAGTCGGTGTGGTCCAGGTCGACGCTGGTGACGATGGAGACGTCGGCATCGACGATGTTGACGGCATCCAGGCGTCCGCCCAGGCCGACTTCCAGCACCACCGCGTCCAGCCGAGACTGCGAGAACAGGCGCAGAATGGCCAGCGTGGTGAATTCAAAATAAGTCAGCGACACATCGCCGCGCGCGGCTTCGACGGCCTGGAACTGCGTGATGAGGTCTTGGTCGGAGGCGATCTGGCCGTTGACGCGGGCACGCTCGTTGAAGTCGATGAGGTGCGGCGAGGTGTACAGGCCCACCTTGTAGCCAGCCGCAAGCAGGATGGCCTCGAGCATGGCACAGGTGGAACCCTTGCCGTTGGTGCCGCCGACCACGAATTTGATGCCGGGCAGCGTCAGTTGCATGCGGTCCGCGACCTGGCGCACCCGGTCCAGCCCCATGTCGATCGCGGTGGCGTGGATGGACTCCAGGTACTGCAGCCAATCGGACAGGTTGGCGGCGGCGTCAGGCGTGCGGACAGAAGACATGAGGCGGGTTCGCGAAAGGAAATCAGCCTGCGATTTTAGCAGTGTGCGCCCGGTGTTTTCCCTAATCCCCTAGGGCGCGGCACGGTATCCGCGGGCAAAAAGTGCTTGCCCATGTTTTTTTCATACGTAAAAATAAATTCATGTATGGAAAATAAAAGGAAGAGACATGACGCAGCGTTCGACTCCCAAATGGCTGGTGCGTGAAGCCGACGTACCGGGCTACAGCCCCGCCAATCACACCGGCACCCTCAACCGCCGGTTGATCAGCCCGGAGACCGTCGGCGCCCGCGGCGTAGAAGTGTTGCTGGGGGTGATCGAAAAGGGCAAAGGCGCCCTGCCGCACGCACACCCCGGCATCGAACAGGTCTGTTACCTGATTTCGGGCACCGCCCGCGCGCAGGTGCAGGACGAATGGGCCGACATGGGCCCCGGCGACTGCTGTTACTTCCCCCCGGACATCCCCCACGTCTTCACGGTGACGAGCGACGAACCGGCCCGGCTGCTGGTGATCTACACGCCCCCGTATGAAGAATCCCCCGATCGCGTGATCCGCGACTTTCCGGCGCCACCCTCAGCCGCTTGACGCGGCGTTTGCGCAGGCAGCGACCGCGAGAGCCGCGCCTCATTACATAAATACAGGAGACACACCCATGCAATCCCTACGCCTGCTGGGCGCCGCGCTGGTCAGCGGCGCCGCCTTGATGGCGGCTGGCCCCGCCCATGCCGCCGATTACCCCAACAAACCCATCACCCTGGTGGTGCCCTTCCCCGCCGGATCGGGCACGGACGCTGTGGGACGGATCTTCGGCGCCGAGTTGTCGACCCTGCTGGGTCAGCAGGTCGTGGTGGAGAACAAGCCGGGCGCCAATGCGACGATCGCGGCCAACTACGTGGCCCGCGCCAAACCGGACGGCTATACGCTTTTCGTCACCACCAACACCTCCCATTCGGCCGCTCCCTGGCTGATGAAAAACGTGCCGTATGACCCGGTCAAGGACTTCACCCCGATTGCGCGCGGCGGCAACCTGCCCTTCATCCTGGTCGTGAATCCCAAGCGCCCCTGGAAGACGCTGGGCGACCTGGTGGCCGACGCCAAGAAGAATCCTGGCCGAATCACCTACGCCAGCGGCAACAGCACCGGCATCGTCGCGGGCGCCACGCTGGCCAACCGCGCCAAGATCGACATCCTGCATGTGCCCTACAAAGGCACGCCGCAGAGCCTGACCGACGTGGTCGGCGGACAGGTGGACTTCATGTTCACGGACCTGACCTCTGGCCTGCCCTTCGTGCAATCGGGCCAACTGCGCGCGTTGGCCGTCTCCACCGCCGAGCGCAGCGCCATCGTGCCCGACCTGCCTTCGATGGCCGAAGCGGGCGTGCCGGACTTCGATTTGAACTCCTGGAACGGCTACTTCGGCCCCGCAGGCATGCCGCCCGAGATCGTGGCCAAGTTGAATGCGGCCATCAACCAGATCGTGGCAAAGCCCGACGTGAAAAAGCGCCTGGCGGGACTGGGGTTTGACGCCTTCTCGAGCACGCCCGAAGCCTTCGCGCAGTTTGTTGGCGAACAGCGCGACCTGTGGGGCAAGTTGATCCGTGACGCGGGGATCGAGCAGCAATGATCGACCAGCCCCTGCCTGAAACGCCGGTTGCCGGGCCGCTGGCCGGCGTGCGCATCCTGGATCTGAGCTCGGTGGTGATGGGGCCGTACGCAACCCAGGTCCTGGCGGACCTGGGCGCGGACGTCATCAAGGTGGAGTCGCCGGCGGGGGACAACATGCGGGCCGTCGGCCCCATGCGCAACCCCGGCATGGGGCATCTCTACCTGCACCTGAACCGCAACAAGCGCTCGATCGTGCTGGACTTGAAGACGCCCGAAGGCCTTGAAGCCTGCCTGAAACTGGCCGAAAGCTGCGATGCCCTGCTCTACAACATCCGCCCCCAGGCGATGGCGCGGCTGGGACTGTCGTATGAAGCGGTCACGGCGCGCAATCCGCGCATCGTCTACGTGGGCGCCTATGGATTTGGCGAGGCTGGCCCCTATGCCGGCCGCCCCGCCTACGACGACCTGATCCAGGGGCAGACCGGCATTGCCGCACTGTCTGCGCAGCAAAGCGGCGACGTGCCGCGCTACGCGCCACTGACGCTGGCAGACCGGGCGGTCGGCCTGCACGTCGGCATTGCGCTGGTGTCCGCGGTGCTGAGCGCCCGGACGCTGGGCCGCGGACAGCCGGTGGAGATCCCCATGTTCGAGGGCATGGCGCACATGGTGCTGGGCGACCACCTGGGCGGCTCGACATTCGAGCCGCCGATGGGACCCACCGGTTACGCGCGCCTTTTGGCGCCGCATCGCCGGCCGTACGCGACGGCGGACGGCTACATCTGCCTGCTGATCTACAACGACAAGCACTGGCGCAATTTCTTTGAACTGATCGGGCGGCCGGAGCTGTCGCAGGACCCGCGTTTCAGCACCCATGGCGCCCGCGCCGCGCACATCAGCGAGGTCTATGCCTTCGTGGCCGAGGTGATCGCCACCCGCCCCAGCGACGACTGGCTACGCGAGCTGGCGCGCGCCGACATTCCAGCCTCGCAGCTCTACACCATCGACGGCCTGATCCAGGACGAGCACCTGACCGCGACCGGTTTCATCCAGGAAATGGACCACCCCTCGGAAGGCCGCATCCGCACCACCGGGACGCTCGGCCGCTACGCCGGCACGCCGACTTCGATACGCCGCCCCGCCCCGCGGCTGGGCGAGCACAGCCGCGAGGTGCTGGCCGAAGCGGGCTATGGACAGGAACAGATCGACGCCATGCTTGCCCGTGGCATTACCCAGGACGGAAACAACGATGGACTTTGAATTCACCCCGGAACAACTGGCGTTGCGCGACGCCGTATCCCGCATCTGCGAACGCTATCCCGACGAATACTGGCTGGAACGCGACCGCGAAGGCGGCTTTCCGGAACCGCTGCACGCCGACCTGGCGCGCGACGGCTGGCTGGGCATCGCCATGCCGCAGGAATACGGCGGCGCGGGCCTGGGCATGACCGAAGCTGCGCTGATGATGCAGACCATCGCGGCGTCAGGCGCCGGCTTCACGGGCGCCTCGGCCGTCCACATGAACATCTTCGGGCTGAATCCGGTGGTGGTGTTTGGCACCGACGAGCAGCGCGGCCGCTGGCTTGAACCGCTGATCGCCGGCCGGGAAAAAGCCTGCTTTGCGGTCACCGAGCCGGACGCGGGGCTGGACACGACCAAGCTGAGCACCCGCGCCGTGCGCCAGGGCGACGAATACATCGTGCATGGCCGCAAGATCTGGATTTCGACCGCGCAGGTGGCCAGCAAGATGCTGCTGCTGGCGCGCACCACCCCGCTGTCCGAGGTGGAAAAGCCCACGCAGGGCCTGTCGCTCTTCTACACCGACCTGGACCGCGAAAAGATCGAGGTGCGGGAGATCGAGAAGATGGGCCGCAAGGCCGTGGATTCGAACATGCTGTTCATTGACGGCCTGCGGATTCCGGTCGCCGACCGCATCGGCGAGGAAGGCCGTGGCTTTGAATACATCCTGCACGGCCTGAACCCCGAGCGCATCCTGATCGCCGCCGAAGCGGTGGGGATCGGGCGCGCCGCGCTGGACCGGGCCGTCAAGTACGCGGGCGAACGCACCGTGTTCGGACGCCCCATCGGCAAAAACCAGGGCATCCAGCATCCGCTCGCCCAGGCCTGGATGCAGCTGGAGGCCGCGGACCTGATGGTGTTCAAGGCAGCCAGCCTGTACGACGCGGGCAAGCCGTGCGGCCCCGCCGCCAATTCGGCAAAGTACCTGGCGGCCGAGGCCGGCTACAACGCCTGCCAGACGGCAGTGATGACGCTGGGCGGGATGGGGTATGCCAAGGAGTACCACGTGGAGCGGCTGCTGCGCGAAAGCTTCATCCCGCGCATCGCGCCGGTCAGCCCGCAGCTCATCATGTGCTTCATCGCGGAAAAGGTGCTGGGGCTGCCCAAGTCGTATTGAGCGGACGGCGGCAGGCGCGGGTCAGGCCTGCTGCTCCAGTCCCGTGCAGGCCGCCCGCAGGATGCGGGCGTAGGTTTCCTGTTCTGGCTCGATCCGGTAGATCGGGCCGCCTACCGAAATGGCGTAGTGTTCGCCGGACAGCGTAACCGGCCAGGCAATCGCGCCCACGTCGGCAATGGACTCGCCGCTGTTCATGAACCACCCCCGCTGCCGCGCGGCGTCCAGGTCCGCCAGCAGCGCCTCGCGGGTGACGAGGGTCCGGTCGTTGTAGCGGGTCATGGGGATGTCCGCCAGCAAGGCGTCACGGGCCGGTTCGTCCAGCAGCGACAGCAGCGCCTTTCCCAGCGAATTTGCGTGAACATCCTTGAACTCGCCTGCAACAGGCGCGTATCGGATCGTATGCGGCGAATCCAGCACATCCAGATAGACAACGCGGCCATCCGGCGACAGCTTGGCAAAGACCACGGTTTCGCGCGTAGCGTCCCTTAATTCGACAAGACTGGGATAGACGCGATCCAGAACGGGATCGGCCCGGGCGATGCGCTGGGCCATGGCGAGCAGCCGGCCTGTCGGGTAATAGCCCTGGCGGCGGCCCGTTTCATAGAGGTAGCCCAGGCTGGTCAGCGTGCGGATCAGCGCCAGGCAGCTGGACACGGGCACATCGAGCAACCGGGCCAATTCCGACAAGGGCAGCGCGCGTTTCTCACGGGCGAAGGTTTCGATGATTTCGATAACTCGCAACGCCGTCTTGACACTCATTGCCCGATCCAGACTCTTAGCACGTGAACCATCCATTTGCGCAAGGCTAAAGTTCCCTGCGAGGGTGCCGTTATGGTAACTGAGAATTTCCTGAAAACAGCGCGTTCTCCGAGACGCCCCCCTCGCCGTTGGAGTGATCATGGCCGTAACCCCGTTAGCCCCCGCAGCGTTCGCGTCGTTACCGGTTTCGACCGTTATCGCCACGCCCGACCCTGCTGCCACCGCCACGCCGGCGCCCGCGACCACCGACAGCAGCGCCTCCGGCGGCGCCACGTCCGACCAGGCGAATTCGCAAAAAATGCCCCTGGATAAGGCGCTGGATGAGATCAACGAACAGATGAAGGCCTGGTCGACCCAGCTTCAGTTCGAAATCGACCCGAACGTACACCAGGTGGTGGTGTCGGTGATCGATGCGGAGTCGGGAGACGTCCTGCGCACCATCCCCAGTGAAGCGGTGCTGAAGATCGCCAAGATGATCGTGAACATGCAAGGGAACGGTATCAAGACTTCGGCCTGATCCGGCACTTAAAACACCGTTCGCCAAGATTGACGCGCGGCCCGGTGAGAGAAGCGCCGAATTAGGCCCGCCTTATGCCTTTACCCGGCCGATAGCCGGGACCACATTTTTGTCAGAATTGCATCGCTAGGAAGGAATTTCACATGGCCACCATTACCAACCTCGGTTCGAATTCAGGCTTGCCCCTCGAGGACATCCTCTCGAAGCTGGAAGCCGCCGAGGAAAAGAGGCTGCAGCAGTACACCGTACGGCAGACCAGCTTCGAGACCCGCGTTACGGCGTTCGGCCAGCTCAAGAGCGCCGTGGAAGCCGTGCAGAAGGCTGCCGCCGCGCTCGGCAAGCCCGAGACGCTGGGCGCCGTGAAAGGCAGCGTGACCGGCGGCGACGCCCTCACCGCGACCGTGGCTGCCGAAGGCGCCGTGGCCGGCGAGTACACGATCAACGTGAAGAACGTTGCCACTTCCCAGACCCTGCAATCGGGTGCGGTTGCGGACCGCAAGGCGTCCAACGGCGCCACGGGTTCGTTTGAAATCGAACTGGCCGACGGCACCAAGAAGACCGTCGACCTGAAGGGCGACACCTCGCTGAACGGCATCGTCAAGGCGGTCAATGCCGACGATACGCTGGGCGTGCGCGCCACCGTCATCACCGACGGCGACGGCAAGAGCTACCTGATGATGACCGCCAAGAACACGGGCGTTCAGGCCTCGGTCAAGTCCATCACGGTGACGGGCGACCAGTCGCTCAAGGACGTCCTGTCCTATAGCAGCACCGACGCCGCCAACAGCAAGATGACGGCCACGGCCGCCGTCGACGCCGAAATCGACATCAACGGCATCACGATCAAGAGCGGCACGAACAACATTTCGACCGCCATCGACGGCGTCACGCTCAACCTGTCCTCGAAGACGGAAGACGGCAAGCCGATCAAGCTGAAGCTGGAAAGCGACCCCTCGGTGGCCAGCAAGGCCATCCAGAGCTTCGTCACCGCCTACAACACGCTGCAGACGACGATCAAGAACCTGACGGCCTTCGACGCCGCCGCCGCCACCAATCAGCCGCTGACCGGCGACGGCACGACGCGCGCCATCCAGTCGTCCCTGGCGGGTGCGCTGCAGGTGCTGTCGGGCGAAGGCTCCCTGCGCTCGCTGGCCGACCTGGGCATCACGACCAACCCGCAGACGCGCCAGCTCACGCTGGACCAGACCAAGCTGGACAAGGCACTGTCCACGAACGGCGCCGACGTCTCGCGCTTGCTGACCGGCACGAACGGACTGGCCGCCAATTTCGAAAAGGCCACGAAGGACATCCTGAGCGACACCGGTTCGATCAAGACCAAGACCGACGGCCTGGCCAAATCGATCGCCACCGTGAAAGACCAGTACACGCGCGCCAAGGCAGCCGGTGAAGCCCAGCTTGAGCTGATGCGCGCCCAGTTCGTCCAATTGGACAAATTCGTTGCGCAGCAATCGGTCACGGCCAACTATCTGACGCAGCAATTCGCGGCCATGAACAAGTCGTCGAAGTGATAACCGAGAAGATGCATTAAATGACGTACGCCGCGCGCCGCCCCACAGGCTCATACTCTGTCCGCTCCTACGCCGATATCGGCCTGGAGACCCAAGTGATGAGCGCCACGCCGGAAAGGCTGATCACCCTGCTTTACCAGGGTGCGCGCGCGGCAATCGGACAAGCGCGCCTGCACATGCAGGAAGGTCGCGTCGCCGAACGCGGGACAGCTATCACCAAGGCAATCAAGATCGTCGACGAGGGCCTGAAGATGGGCCTGAACATGGAAGCCGGCGGCGACATCGCCGCCAACCTGAGCCGGTTGTACGACTACATCGTCCGCACGCTGCTCATGGCAAACCTTAAAGCGGACGTCGAGCAGCTCGACATCGCAGACCGCCTGCTGGCGGACCTTTCCGACGCCTGGCAGACCTCCATCGATCGGCCTGCCCCGGACGCAACGCTTTGATGGCCCCCACAACGACTATTGCCAGCCATCGCTCGCCCGAGATTTCTATGACGTCGCTCACCCAGTACTCCGCCATCCTGGAACAGTATCAGGAGATCGCCCAATCAACGGGCGAGATGTTGACGGCCGCCCAGGCCGGCGACTGGGACACCGCGCTTGTGCACGGTCAGCTCTACTGTGAACAGGTCGAACGCCTGCGGCATGCCGAGCCGTCCAGTCCGCTGGACGAGGCCGGCCGCAGCATGAAATACGACCTGCTTGTGCGCATTCTTGAAAACGATGCCATGACGCGTGATCTGGCGCTGCCCCAGTTGGCGCGGCTGGGCGAACTGCTGGGACGCATGAAGCGCCAGCAGACCCTGCTGTCGGCCTACGGCAACCAGGCGTCTGACCAATGAGCATCGGTCCCGCCGCGCTTGGCAACGTCCTGGTGCAGCGGTTGGACGCCGTGCTGGGCACGACGATGTCCGCCGCGAACGCCAACCAGATTTCCGGCGCGCGGCCGGACGCGGTCAGCCAGCCTGGCAGCCCGGAGAAGGCCGGGCCGTCGGACGGCTCCGCGCGCGATACCCGGCAAGGCATACAGACTGGCGGCGCCCGAGGCGACCGCCAGAATACTGTTGTCGACCCCAAAACCGCTGCCGCGCTGGCGCTGGCCGCCCGCGGCCTGGTCACCAGCAGCGACACGACGGCCTCGGCGCCGACCACGTTGGGCACGACCGCCCGCACCATCCTTGCCCTGCTCGCGCAGTACCCCGAAGCGGCCCCGGCCGTGCAAGGGCGCGCGCCGCTGTGGAGCGCCGACGCGCAGGGCGGACAGCAGGCGGGCGGTGCGGCCCCCGGCGGACAACCCGCTGCGGCCCAATCGGGTCAGCCCGCGCAGGCAGGTCAGCCCGGCCAGCCCGCCGCGGCGACGACCACCCCGCTTCCGGCTTCGACCACCCTGCCGGCTGGCGCCCCTGCCGCCGCGCCGTCGGCCACCGCAGCCGCCGACGCCGCCAACGCCAAGCCGGGCGCCGGGCACCCGGCGGGCCAGGCCGGTGGCGCGAAAGGGGCCGAAGCCGCAACGCATGCCTCGCTGGCCGCAGGCGGCCCGTCCGCCCGCGCGCTGGGCCAGGCGTTGCGCACTGCCCTGCAGACCAGCGGGCTCTTTTACGAATCGCACCTGACCGACATGGTCTTCGGTCGCAAGAACCCGGCCACACTGGAAAACGAACCCCAGGCCAGGATGTCGCGCGACACCGCCGCGCACGCCAGCACCCAGGCACGCAGCCGCGGCGAAGCCGCCGGCGCCAGCCGCTCCGGCGCCGGTGCAGATGCGCCCTCGGCCTCGGGAACGTCGTCTTCATCATCCACGCCCGGCGCGCCGATCACCGGCATCCATCAGGATCTGACCGTGCTGGTGCGCCAGCAACTGGACGTGCTGGCCAACCAGACTTTGAACTGGCAAGGCGAAGCCTGGCCCGGCACCCCGATGGAGTGGGAAGTCGAGCGCGACCCCTACGGCGAGGACCGCGAATCGGCCGTGCCGACCTGGGCCACTCGCGTGAAGCTGGACCTGCCGCGCCTGGGCCTGGTCGACGCCCGCCTGAACCTGGCCGGAGACCAGATCGTGCTGCAGCTGATTGCGCCGCACAGCGCGGCCGAGATCAACGATTCGTCGGACATGCTACGCTCGCGCCTGTTGGCCGCCGGGCTGACCCTGAGCAATCTGACCGTGAACGTGGTTGAACCCCGTCTCGTCATCCCCAACGATTTCTGATGAACACCCCTCCCTCCCCCGCGGACGCCGGCCCGAACGCCAACCGCAACGCGGCGGTCGCCATCTCGTACGACGAAAGCGACGGCGCGCCGCGCGTGGTCGCCAAGGGCTATGGCCAGCTGGCGGACACGATCGTCCGGGCGGCCGAGGAAAACGGGCTGTACGTGCACGAATCGCGTGAACTTGTGGGTCTGCTCATGCAGGTCGACCTGGACGCACATATTCCTCCCCAACTCTATGTCGCGGTGGCAGAATTGCTCGCCTGGCTGTACCGCCTGGAATCGCGCGACATCCCCCAGGCCGCGCGGCCCGAAATCTCTACCTAAGGACGATCACCGTGTTGGATGCCGCCGATCCGGAATTCCTGCTGACCCGGCCGGAAGACATGCGCTCAGCGCTCTTCGAGCTGACGCACCCCGACAGCCACATCCTGGTGCGCGACGCCGCGGACCGGGAGATCGCCGTGCTGATCCTGGGCGCCGACAAGCAGACCCGCCAGTTCTTCTGGCGGCCGCGCGACTATGACGGCGCGGACTTTGAACAGTCCGACAGCATGGGGCTGCTCAGCGGCACGACCTTCCACTTCAATGCCACCGCCTATGGCGGCGTGCAGATCCGCTTCCGCATCCAGCGCCCGGAAGTCATCCATTTCGATGACGGCAGCGCGGCGCTGATGTCGCCCTTCCCTGATCGTCTTGCCCGCATCCAGCGCCGCAAGATGTTCCGCGCCTCGATGATCTCCAGCGCCAGCCGCTGTCTGGCCACGTGGCAACCGGCGCCCGCGGACAAGCCCGTGGGCTTTACCGTGCGCGACATCTCGGTGGACGGCGTGGGCTTGCGCGTGGGTCTGGCGGTGGGCGAACTGCCCGAGCGCGGCGCGGTGATGGAAGACGTTGAGCTGGATTTCGGCGAACTTGGCAAACTGAGCGCCGACCTGGAAGTGCGCAATATCTATCCGGTGTCGGGGCAGCCGATGGCCTCGGCCGAAGGCAGCAGCGACGGCGAGGCGCCCAAGCACGTGTCGCTGACGGGCGAGCCGCCGGTCAGCCATGTGGGCGCACTGTTCATGAACCTGAACGCGCGCCAGGAGAACTGGCTGCAGCAGGTGGTGTGGCGCCTGGAGAAAGGCGCGCAGCGCAACTGACGCCGGGCTGCCGGAAGGCGCAACCCAAAGGACGCGACTGAAACGCAAAAGGCCTTCCCGCGGGAAGGCCTTTGTACAAGTCGTGGGCCTTACACGGCCATCGACGAGATTTCCTTGTAGGCCGCCACCAGCTTGTTGCGCACCTGGACCGCCGTCTGGAAGCCGAGGCTCGCCTTCTGCAGGTCAATCATGACGTCGTTCAAGGAAATATCGGGAGCGCCCAGCTCGAAGGCCTTGGCCTGATTGCTGGCCGCGTTCTGCGCGGCGGTCACGCGACGGATGGAGCGCTGCAGTTCCGCGGCAAAACCGTCGGGTTGCGCCACGGCGTCGCCGGCGCCCAGATTACCGGTCTCCGCCTTGCTCACGACCGCGCGCATCTGCTGGAGCATGCCTTCGATGCCGGACAAGCCTGATACAGCCATTACCTATTCCTTGCTGGTGGGGGATTACGCCAAAGTGCACACGCAGCGTAACGCCGATCGGACCGGTCCATAGCCGACAAGAACCGCCAAAAAACCCGACATTTCAACGAATGCGGACACCCCTTGCCGGGGATACGGCCCCGCTTTGCGCCTCGTCATCGACATAGGGCTTAAGTAACGCCAAAAAACGGCTGTTTTCATCGATTGGGATTGCTGTCTCAGGGGCAATAATCCACGCTCTCCCCAGACCAGAAGCACGTTGCATGTGTAATCGGCCCTACCCAGACATGAAGTCATTTTCCCTGCTCCGCGAAGCCAGCGGGAGCCGTCAATGAATCAGCAGGCTACCCTGAGCTCGTCGCTTCTGGCCAAGTTCCCCGTGCTGGAACGGGTCCGTGCGCTTCCCAAGCCCGTCCTGATCGGCGCCGCCGCAGCCCTCGTCGCGGTGATCGTCGCCGTGGCCATGTGGAGCAGCGAACCGAAATACAAGGTGCTGTTCTCGAACCTGGACGACCGCGATGGCGGCGCCATCGTGACCGCCCTGGGCTCGATGAACGTGCCCTACCGCTACAACGAAAACGGCACCGCGCTGCTCGTGCCGGCCGACCGCGTCTATGACGCCCGGCTGCAGCTTGCGTCGCAAGGCCTGCCGCGCGGCGGTTCCGTCGGCTTCGAGCTGATGGACAACGCCCGCTTCGGCGCCAGCCAGTTTGCCGAACAGATCAACTACCAGCGCGGTCTGGAGGGCGAGCTGGCCCGTTCGATCGAAGCCATGCACACCGTGCAGCACGCCCGCGTCCACCTGGCCATGCCGCGCCAGTCGCTGTTCGTGCGCGAGCGCCAGGCGCCCACCGCCTCCGTGCTGCTGAACCTGTACCCGGGCCGCAGCCTGAGCGACGCCCAGGTCTCCGCGATCTCGTGGCTGGTGGCTTCCAGCGTGCCGGAACTGACCGCCGAAAGCGTGTCCATCGTCGACCAGAACGGCCGCCTGCTGTCCTCCCCGCTGGGTGAAGGCCGCGGCATGGACGCCGATCAGCTTCGCTTCGTGCGCGAGATCGAGCAGCGTACCGTCGAACGCATCCTCACCATCCTGAATCCCCTGGTCGGCCCCGGCAACGTGCACGCCCAGGCCACGGCAGACGTCGACTTCTCGCGCCGCGAGGAAACGTCCGAGGTCTATCGTCCCAACCAGGAACCTGGCCAGGCCGCCGTGCGCAGCCAGCAGACCAGCGATTCCACGCAGCGCGGCGTCGGCCCCGCTCAGGGCGTGCCCGGCGCGCTATCGAACCAGGCCCCGGCCAACGCGCAGGCGCCCATCGCCAATCCGCCGCAGCAACAGCCGCCGCGTCCCGGCCAGCCGCCGCAGGCCAACGCGCAGCAGCAGCAACAGCAGCAACAGACTGGCACCCAGGCTGCCGCCGCCAACCTGAACGAACGCCGCGACGCGACGACGAACTACGAAGTCGACCGCACCATCAGCCACATCAAGCAGCCGACGGGCAACCTCAAGCGCATGTCGGTGGCCGTGGTCGTGAACTACGTGCGCGACAAGGACGGCGAACTGCAGGCCCTGCCGCCCGAGGAACTGAACAAGCTGACCAACCTGGTGCGCGAAGCCATGGGCTATTCCGAAGGCCGCGGCGACTCGCTCAACCTGGTCAACAGCCAGTTCAACGACGGCCCGCCGCCGCTGCCGATGTGGCGCGATCCGGAAATGATCTCGCTGTTCAAGACGATCCTGCTCTGGCTGGTCGGTGGCGTCCTGGCCCTGTGGCTGTACCGCAAGATTCGCCGCTCGGTCACCGAGTACCTGTACCCGCCGGTGGATCCGGAGCAGGCCGAAGCCGAACGCGCCGAAGCCGCCCGCGAGGCGCAGGACCTGGCCCGCGCCAAGGAAACCGACCGCTATCAGGACAACCTTGAGCGCGCACGCACCATGGCCAACAAGGATCCGCGCGCTGTCGCGATGGTCCTGCGCACCTGGATGACCAAAGATGAAAAATGATTCCCTGCCGATGGACGGCATGACGCGCAGCGCCGTCCTGATGATGTCGCTGGGCGAAGACGCCGCGGCTGAAGTGTTCAAGTATCTGAGCGCCCGAGAAGTCCAGCAGGTCGGCGCCGCGATGGCCAGCTTGAAACAGGTCACGCGCAACGACGTCGCCGTCGTGCTGGAGGAGTTCCGCCTGGAAGCCGACCAGTTCATGGCCGTGACGCTGGGCTCGGACGACTACATCCGCAGCGTGCTGACCAAGGCGCTGGGCAGCGATCGCGCCGCCGGCCTGATCGAAGACATTCTGGAAGCCGGCGACGGCGGCAGCGGCATCGATGCGCTGAACTGGCTGGATCCGAACACCGTGGCCGAACTGATCGGCGACGAGCACCCGCAGATCATCGCGACCATCCTGGTTCACCTGGAGCGCGACCGCGCGGCCGGCGTGCTGGCCCTGCTGACCGACCGCCTGCGCAACGACGTGATGCTGCGTATCGCCACGTTCGGCGGCGTGCAGCCGGCGGCGCTGTCCGAGCTGACCGAAGTGCTGAATTCCGTGCTGGCCGGCCAGGGCGCCAAGCGCAGCAAGATGGGCGGCGTGCGCACCGCGGCCGAGATCCTGAACATGATGAACTCGACGCAGGAAGAGACCGTGGTCGCCAGCCTGCGCGAACGCGACAACGACCTGGCGCAGAAGATCATCGACGAGATGTTCGTCTTCGACAACCTGCTCGACGTCGAGGACCGCGCCATCCAGCTCATCCTCAAGGAAATCGACAACGACACGCTCATGGTCGCGCTCAAGGGCGCCCAGGAAGAGCTGCGCGCCAAGTTCCTGCGCAACATGTCCAGCCGTGCGGCCGAAATGCTGCGCGAGGACCTGGAAGCCCAGGGCCCGATCCGCATGTCGAAGGTCGAGACCGAACAGAAGAAGATCCTGCAGATCGCGCGCCGCCTGGCGGAAAGCGGCCAGATCGTGCTGGGCAATTCCGGAGACGACGCGTATGTCTGAAGCGGACAACGGCGCGGCGACGCTCATCTCGCGCAGCGCCGCCTGGCGTCGCTGGCAGATGCTGTCGTTCGACGAGCCGGCGCCCGTCGAAGTCGAACCCGAGCCCGAACCCGATCCGGGTCCCGATCCCGCCGTGGTGATGGCGCAGTTGCGCGCCCAGGCCATCGCGGAAGGTCACGAGGAAGGCTTGGCGCGCGGTCACGCCGCGGGCATGGAAGCCGGCCAGCAGGCGGGCTACGAGGCCGGCCTTGCCGCCGGCCGCGAAGCCGGTCATGCGGAAGGCCTGGCCCAGGGCCGCGAACAGGGCGCCGCCGAAGCGCAACGCCTGCACACGCTAGTCGAAGCCTGCGCGGTGTCGATCGGCGCGCTGGAAGAAAAGATGGGCCAGAGCCTCTTGACGCTGGCCCTGGACATCGCCCAGCAAGTGGTCCGCACCACCCTCGCGGAACAGCCAGAGACAGTGGTGAACGCGGTTCGCGACGTTCTGCACATCAATCCGACGGCCGGCGGCCAAATGCGCCTGTGGGCCAATCCGGAAGATATCGAACTGATCCGCCTGCACCTGGCCGACGAACTGAAAGAAGGCCATTGGCGCGTGCTGGCCGATGAATCCATCCTGCGCGGCGGCTGCCGCGCCGAAACGCCTTTCGGCGACATCGACGCCACCCTGCAGACCCGCTGGCGCCGCGTGGCCGCCTCGCTCGGCCGCAACGCAACCTGGGAGGAGCCGGTGTGAACGGCAATCCGGCCTCCGAGCAATCCGGCCAGGCGCCCCTCGCGGGCGCCGCAACCGCTTCCGCGGCGGCCAAGCCGACCGCGCCCGTGCTCGACCGCTGGCAGACGCAGCTTGAGATCGGCTCGATCCGCGCGGCGTCCACCGATCCGTGGCTGGTCAGCGGCAAGATCACGCGGGCCACGGGCCTGGTGCTGCACGCCACCGGCCTGCGCCTGCCCGTCGGCGCCGCCGCCCGCATCGAGATCGCGCGCGGCCACGACCATTGGGCCGACGCCGAAGTCGTAGGCTTTGACGGCCACACGCTGTACCTGATGCCGCAGGCGGATATTTCCGGCCTGCCGCCCGGCGCGCGCGTCGTGCCCGGCGAACCGCCCGTGCAGCGCCAGATTCCGCTGCCGCGCAAGGCCGAACTGAACGGCAACGCCAAGCCCCAGCTTGGCCGCCACCTGCCCGTCGGCAACGCGCTGCTCGGCCGCGTGCTGGATGGCGCCGGCCGCCCGCTGGACGGACTGGGTCCGCTGACGGGCGCCGAACTGGCCCCCCTGTCCGCCCAGCCGATCAACCCGCTGTCGCGCGCGCCCATCGATACGGTGCTGGACACCGGCGTGCGCGCCATCAACGGTCTGCTGACCGTCGGCCGCGGCCAGCGCATGGGTCTGTTCGCAGGGTCCGGCGTGGGTAAATCGGTGCTGCTGGGCATGATGGCCCGCTATACCAAGGCCGACGTGATCGTGGTCGGCCTGATCGGCGAACGGGGCCGTGAAGTCAAGGAATTCATCGAGCACAACCTGGGTCCCGAAGGCCTGGCGCGCTCGGTCGTGGTGGCCGCACCGGCCGACGTGTCGGCGCTGCTGCGCCTGCAGGGCGCCGCCTACGCGACGCGCCTGGCCGAGCATTTCCGTGACCAGGGCCTGGACGTGCTGCTGATCATGGACTCGCTGACCCGCTACGCAATGGCGCAACGGGAAATCGCGCTGGCCATCGGCGAACCGCCCGCCACCAAGGGCTATCCGCCGTCGGTGTTTGCCAAGCTGCCCACGCTGGTGGAACGCGCGGGCATGGGCGCGCCCGGTCCGTCCGGCAAGGCCGGGTCCATCACGGCGTTCTATACCGTGCTGGCCGAAGGCGACGACCAGCAGGACCCGATCGCCGACTCGGCGCGCGCCATTCTGGACGGTCACGTCGTGCTGTCGCGGCACCTGGCCGAATCGGGCCACTACCCCGCCATCGACATCGAAGCGTCGATCTCGCGGGCAATGACTTCGCTCATCACGCCGCAGCAGTTCTCGATCGTGCGCCGCTTCAAGCAAAGCCTGTCGCGCTACCAGCGCAATCGCGACCTCATCGCCGTCGGCGCCTACGCCGCCGGCAACGACCCGCAGCTGGACGACGCCATCGCGCGCTACCCGCGCCTGGAAGCCTTCCTGCAGCAGGACATCGGCGAGAACGTCGGCTACGAAGACGCCGTCAATCAATTGCGAGCCAGTTTCGAATCACGGGACACCTATGCCTAGCCAACTGCCTCTTGACATGCTGATCAACCTGGCCAAGGAGAGCACGGACGAAGCCGCTCGCCTGCTGGGCCGGCTGACCGCCGAACGCAGCAATGCGCAGCGCCAGCTTTCCATGCTGCACGACTACCGCCAGGACTACCTCGAGCGCCTTCAGACGGCGATGACGAGCGGCATGGCGGCCAGCGACTGCCACAACTATCAGCGCTTCATCGGCACGCTGGACGATGCGATCGGCCAGCAGCAAGGCGTGCTGCGCCAGGCCGAGGAAAACCTGTCCAAGGGCCAGCTCTACTGGCAGCAGGAAAAGCGCAAGCTCAACTCCTACGATGCCCTGGCGCAGCGCGAGCAGCGCGCCCAGGCCCTCGTGGAATCGCGCCGCGAACAGCGCGCCAACGACGAATACTCCGCCCGCCTGGTCCAGCGCCAGGCCAGCGGCATGCATTAAGCAGTTCCTCACAGGAAGCCCCAGATGACCGCTCCCCTGCCCTTGACCTTGCTCGCACCGGCCGCCCCGACGTCGCCCAACGACGCGCTCGGCGCCAAACCGGCTGCCGCGGACAAGAAAGATAAAGGCCCCTCGTTTTCGGACGTGCTGGCGCAAAAGCGTCCGGCGCAGCAGCAGCCCAATCAGTCCGCCGACGCACGGCCCGCGAACGGCAACAGCAAGACGCCGTCCAAGGACGGCAAAGCCAGCGATCCGGCCAGCACGGCCGAAGGCGCAGCCGCCGGCGCCATCAATGATGCGGTGCAGACCGCTGCCCAGGCCGAAGCCGGCGCGCTCGCCGTCGCCGCACAACAGCCGGTGGCCGCCTCTGACCTGCCGCAACAGGCACTGGAGATTGCGGCCCAGGCCGCCGAGCAGGTGCAGCTCGCGCGCGGCAATGCGGCTGCCACCGCCACCGCCATGAATCAGGGCGCCGCCGTGCTGACGGCCGCGCTGAACGCCGCCGACACGCTGGCGCCGCAGGCCGCGCAGCAGACACCGGCAGCCGCGACCGCCGGTCAGGCGCAGGCCGCCGCCGCGCAGATCGCTCGCGAAGCCGAAGCCGCGCTGCCGGTCGTCACTGCCGCCGTCAAGCCGGGCTCGGCGCCGGTTGCCCAGGCGCCCGTCGACGCCAAGGCAACGGTCAAGGCCGACGCCCCGAAGGCCGCCCTGGACCTGCCGCTGCCGCGCGTCGCGCGCGACGTGCCCGCCGACCAGAAGGACGCCGCTCCGGCGCTGCCCGCCCACGTTGCCGACGAAGAGCAGCCCGACCTGCTGGCCGGCTCGGCCCCGCAATTCCAGGCGCCGCAGCATGGCGCCAATCCGCAGGAAGCGCTGGCCCACGCGCTGGCCGCCGCCGCGCAGCGCCAGGCGCTGCCGGTCGTCAATCAGGCCGCCATCGCACAGCCCATCGTTCCCGTCGTCATGCAAGTGGCCACGCCGGTCGGCGCCACCCACTGGGGCACCGAACTTGGCCAGCAGATGGTCATGATGAGCAACAACGTGCGCCAGGGCATGCAGACCGCCGAACTGCGGCTGGATCCGCCGGACCTCGGTCCGCTGCGCGTCAGCCTGAACCTGGCGGACGGCGTGGCCAGCGCCTCGTTCGTGTCGGCGCATGCGTCGGTACGCCAGGCGATCGAAGTCGCCATTCCGCAGTTGCAGCAGGCGCTCGCCCAGGCCGGCATCTCGCTGGGCCAGACCAGCGTCGGTGAACAAGCCGCGCAGCAGGAATTCGCGCAACAGAACGGCAACGGCTCGCAGCGTCAGCAAGGCGGCGGCGTCGCCGTGGCTGACAGCGGGGCAGATGCCGCGCTGCCCGCAGTGACGGCGTCGCGCAACGCCAACGCATTGGTCGACACGTTCGCGTAATGATCCGGCGGCCCGTGTCCGGCAACGGATGCGGGCAGTGCAGCAATAGCTTGAGATACGCGGCTTTCGCCCTGTTTTTCGCCTCCAAGCGGCGGCGTGAATTCGGGCAGAATGCTTTCATCCACTAAGAATCCGTTTTCACCAGCGGCAAACACGCATCGAACTCCAGATGGCGACAATCAAACCCATTCCCGCGCCGGCACGCGACGCGAAGTCCTCCGGCGGTATTGGCCGCATCCTTCGGCCGCTGCTGGCGATCCTGGTGCTGCTGCTGGTTGCCGCGGCCAGCGCCGGCGCGACCTGGTTCATCACGCAGCGTCTGCAGCAACCGCAAGGCGGCGCTCCGGTGCAGCTTGGCGTGGGCCAGGTGCCTGGCGGCCAACCCGGCCAGCCGGGTCAGCCCGGCCAGGCCGGCGGCGTGCAAGGCCAGCCCGGCCAAGGCCCGCAGGCCACGCCGACGACCTTCGTCGCGCCGTCTGCCACCCCGATCGCCGTGCCCGCGCCGATCTTCGTGCCGATCGAAGCCTTCACCGTCACGCTGCAGAACGCGGACACGGAACGCATCATGCACGTCGGCCTGACCCTGCGCGTGAGCGACGAACAGACCCGCACGCGCCTGGAAAAGTACATGCCCGAAGTGCGCAGCCGCATCCTGATGGTGCTGTCGTCGCAATCGCCCACCGCGGTGCAGACGCAGCAAGGCAAGACCGACATGATCACGGCCATCAAGCAGGCGGTGAACCGCCCCTTCTCGCCCCTGCCTGACGGCCAGTACGTGACCGACGTGCTGTTCACGGCGTTCGTGGTGCAATAAGCATGGCCTACGAGGCATTTCTTTCGCAGGACGAAGTCGATGCGCTGCTAGCCGGCGTCACCGGCGAGAGCGATAGTAAAAAGGAATCCGACGGCCAGAACGGCGGTGCGCGTGCCTACGACCTGAGCTCGCCAGAGCGTGTCGTGCGCCGCCGCATGCAGACGCTGGAGCTCATCAACGAGCGGTTTGCGCGCAACATGCGCAACGTGCTGTTGAACTTCATGCGCCGCAGCGCCGACATCACCGTCGGCTCGATCAAGATCCAGAAGTACGCGGACTTCGAGCGCAACCTGCCGGTTCCCAGCAATCTGAACATGATTCAGATGAAGCCGCTGCGCGGCACGGCGCTTTTTACGTACGACCCGAACCTGGTGTTCCTGGTCATCGACAGCCTGTTCGGCGGCGATGGCCGCTACCACACGCGCGTCGAAGGCCGGGACTTCACCACCACCGAACAGCGCATCATCCGGCGCCTGCTCAACCTGACCCTGGAAAGCTACGGCAAGTCCTGGGACCCCGTCTACCCGATCGAGTTCGAATACGTCCGCTCGGAGATGCACACCAAGTTCGCCAGCATCACCGGCAACAACGAAGTGGTGGTGGTCTCCTCGTTCCACATCGAATTCGGCGCGACCGGCGGCGACCTGAACATCTGCCTGCCCTACTCCATGATCGAGCCGGTGCGCGATCTGCTGACGCGCCCGCTGCAGGAAACGACGCTCGAGGAAGTGGATCAGCGCTGGTCGCAGCAGCTTTCCCGCCAGGTGCGCAGCGCGGACATCGACGTGGTCGCGGAATTTGCCCGCATCCCGTCGTCGATCCGCGAACTGATGAGCCTGAAGGTCGGCGACGTCCTTCCGGTCGACGTGCCTGAAACCGTCATCGCCCACGTCGACGGCGTGCCGCTGATGGAATGCGGCTACGGCGTCTTCAACGGCCAATACGCCCTGCGCGTACAAAACCTGTTTACCCACGATACAGAACCCAACGAGGCCTCTGACCATGACTGACAAGAACGAGCCCGGCACTGGCTCGTCCCCGGCCGACGACTGGGCCGACGCGCTCGCCGAACAATCCCGCGCCAACCCGCCCACGCAAGCCGACGGTCTGAAGCCGCAGGACGACTGGGCCGCCGCGATGGCCGAACAGGCTGCCGCGCCCGCTGCGCCCGCTGCCACGGCACCCGCCGCCGCCCCGGCCCCGGCTCCCGCCGCGGCGCCGGCCGCCACGGCCTCGGCCGCCGCGTCCGTGTTCAAGCCGCTGGCCGGCGCCACGTCCGGCCAAGGCACCGACATCGACCTGATCATGGACGTTCCCGTCCAGCTGACGGTTGAGCTTGGCCGCACCCGCCTGACCATCAAGAACCTGCTCCAGCTGGGCCAGGGTTCGGTGGTGGAACTGGACGGCCTGGCCGGCGAACCGATGGACATCTTCGTCAACGGCTACCTGATCGCCCAAGGCGAAGTCGTGGTCGTCGAAGAAAAGTACGGCATCCGCCTGACCGACATCATCACCCCGTCCGAGCGGATCAACCGCTTGAACAACCGTCGTTGACCCCTGGCGCCATGACCGAACCTGCCCTGCTGCGCGTCATCATCGGCCTTGTGCTGGTGGTGGCCGCCATCCTGGCCGCGGCGTGGCTTGCCAAGCGCGCCGGACTGGTCCAGCGCGGCGGCGGCAACGTGCTGCGCCAGGTTGCCAGCATGCCGGTCGGTCCGCGCCAAAGCGTCGTCGTCGTCGAGATCGAAGACACCTGGCTGGTGGTGGGCGTTGGCCCGAACCAGCTCACCACCCTGCATACCCTGCCCGCCGGCCAGTTGCCGGAGGGTTCGCCTCTGCCCACGGCCGCCTTCGCGGCCAAGCTGGGCCAGGCACTCAAGCGCCGCTAGGGCTCAACGCCCCGGCGCGAATCAAGCGATACCCATGAGTTTGCCTACCCGCACGACTACCGCCCGCGCCGCCCAGCGCGCGCTGCCCATGCTGGCCGCCGCCGCGGTGCTGGGCCTGGCCTTTTTCCCGGCCGGCGTGGTGGCGCAGGCCACGCTGCCCGCGCTGACGGCCACGCCGGGCGCGAATGGCTCGCAGACCTACTCGCTCAGCATGCAGACCATGCTGCTGATGACGTCGCTGTCGTTCCTGCCGGCGGCGCTGCTGATGATGACGGGCTTCACGCGCATCATCATCGTGTTGGGCCTGTTGCGCAGCGCGATGGGCACGGCCATGTCGCCGCCCAACCACGTGCTGATCGGCCTGGCGCTGTTCCTGACCTTCTATACGATGTCGCCGGTGTTCGACAAGATCTACACCGACGCCTACAAGCCCTTGTCCGAAGGCACGATCCAGTTCGAGGCCGCGGTCGAACGCGCCGCGAATCCGCTGCGCACCTTCATGCTGCACCAGACGCGCGAGAACGACCTGGCGCTCTTTGCCAACCTGGCCAAGCAGCCCGCGCTGGAAGACCCCTCGCAGGTGCCGATGCGCATCCTGGTGCCGGCCTTCATCACCAGCGAACTGAAGACCGCCTTCCAGATCGGCTTCACGATCTTCATTCCCTTCCTCATCATCGACCTGGTGGTTGCCAGCGTCCTGATGGCGCTGGGCATGATGATGGTGCCGCCCGTCACCGTGGCGCTGCCCTTCAAGCTGATGCTGTTCGTGCTGGCCGACGGCTGGAACCTGCTCATGGGCTCGCTGGCCCAGAGCTTCTACCAGTAACGCCGCAAGGAGATCGCCATGACCGCTGAAACCGTCATGACCATGACCTACCAGGCGATGAAGATCGTCCTGGCGATGGCCGGTCCCCTTCTGCTCGTCACGCTGGTCGTGGGTCTGGTCATCAGCATCTTCCAGGCCGCCACGCAGATCAACGAAATGACGTTGTCGTTCATTCCGAAGCTGCTGGCCATGTGCGGCGTGCTGGTGCTGCTGGGCCCCTGGCTGATCGGCGTCATGGTCGACTACATCCGGCAGCTCATCGGCCAGATCCCCATGCTGGTGTCCTGAGCGGCGCCGGCCGCCGGACACGGGTTGCGACGCCATGTTCTCTTTTACGCTCGAGCAGCTGAACGGCTGGGTCGGCCAGTTCCTCTGGCCGTTCGTGCGTATTCTCGCGCTCGTGGGCACCGCGCCGCTCTTCTCCGAATCGCTGATCCCCGTCAAGGTCAAGGTGGGACTGTCGTTCGTCCTGGCCGTGGCGATCAGCCCGGCCCTGGATCCCATGCCACCCGTCGCACCCGGTTCCTACGCCGGCCTCTGGATGGTGATGCAGCAGGTGCTGATCGGCATCGCCATGGGGTTCACCATGCGCATCGTATTCGCAGCGGTGCAGACGGCTGGTGAATTCGTGGGCCTGCAGATGGGCCTGTCGTTCGCCTCGTTCTTCGACCCCAGCTCGGGCGCCAACACCGCCGTGCTGTCGCGCATTTTCAACATCGTCGCGATGCTGACCTTCCTGGCGCTGGATGGGCATCTGCTGGTGCTGGCGGCGCTTGTGCGGTCATTCGACACCCTGCCCATCGCCATGATCCAGCTGCACCAGAACGGCTGGGGCGCAGTCGTGGAATGGGGCAAGACGATCTTCGTGTCTGGGCTGTTGCTGGCGCTGCCGCTGATTTGCGCCCTGCTCACCATCAACCTGGCCATGGGCATCCTGAACCGCGCCGCCCAGCAGCTTTCCGTGTTTGCGGTGGGCTTTCCCGTCACGCTCATCGTCGGCGTGACGATCCTGGCGATCGTGCTGCCCCACGCCGGGCCGTTCCTGGAGTCGTTGTTCGAATCGGGGCTGACGGCGATGAGCCGTGTGGTGGATGCGCTGGCTGGGCGGTAACCGCCCGCCGCCAGCAGGCCTGCAATCGGGCGTGACCGCGGGCCCCGGCCCCGCCGCCCTCCGCCCGCAACTCGATCAGTGCTGTCCCACCACGCGGAAGACGCGGATGGTCTCGCGCAGCGCGCCCGACTGATTGCCCAGCTGCGTCACCGCGCCGCCCAGTTCCTGCACGAGTGCCGTGTTCTGCACGGTCATCACGTCCATTTGCGAGACCGCGGTATCCACCTGTTCGATGCCGGTTGACTGTTCCTGCGAGGCGCGCGAGATCTCGCCGATGATGTCCGTGACGCGGTGAACGGCATCCACGATCTCCTGCATGGTCGCGCCAGCCTGCTCCGCCTGCGCCGAGCCTTCGGTCACGCGGTCCACCGAGTCCTCGATCAGCGTCTTCACTTCCTTGGCGGCCTGGGCGCTCTTTTGCGCCAGGCTGCGCACTTCGCCCGCGACCACCGCGAAGCCCTTGCCGGACTCGCCGGCCCGGGCGGCTTCCACCGCGGCGTTCAGCGCCAGGATGTTGGTCTGGAAGGCGATGCCTTCGATGATGGTGACGATGTCGGCGATCTTGCGCGAGCTGTCCGAGATGCCGTGCATGGTGTTGACCACCTGTCCGACGGCCACGCCGCCGCGCCGCGCCACGTCCATGCTGCTGGCGGCCAGATCGTTGGCCTGCCGCGCATTGTCGGCGTTCTGGCGCACGGTGGACGTCAGTTGCTGCATGCTGGCGGCCGTCTGCTGCAGCGACGCCGCCTGCCCTTCCGTGCGGCCGGCCAGTTCCTGGTTGCCCCGGGCGATGTCCACCGCGGCGTGCGTCGTGCCCTCGATGCCGCGATAGACGTCTTGGGCAATGCCGATCAGGCTCTTGCGCATGACCTCCAGCGAAAACTTCAGGCTGCCCACCTCGTCATCCGATTCCGGCACGATCTGCGTGGTCAGGTTGCCCGCGGCCACCTGACGTGCCATGTTCGCCGCGTCTCGCATCGGGTCCAGCAGCGAACGCGACAGGCTCCAGCCCATCGCGTAGATGGCGACGATGCCCAGCCCGATCGCGCCACAACCCAGCGCCGCGCCCAACGGGCTCAGGCTGGGCCAATTGGCATGCAGGCCATACGCGCCCGCGGCGCCGACGATGGCCGACGACAGCGTGGCGTGGCGCAGCATGCGGCTGCGCACGCCAGGCCGAAACGGGAACGCCAGCAGGTCCAGGCCGCTGCGCCAGCCGGCGCGCACGGGCCGGCCGTGCAGGATGCGCACGCCCTTGGCCGTGCCCTCGCGCATGCGCGCGTACAGCGCTTCGGCCATCTCGATCTGTTCTTCCGACGGCTGCACGCGCACGGACGAATAGGCCACGACTTCGCCGTTCTCGACGATGGGCGTGGCATTGGCCAGCACCCAGTAGTAGCCGCCATCCTTGCGGCGGTTCTTGACCACGCCGAGCCAGGATTCCCCGGCTTCCAGGGTCTCCCAGAGATCCGCGTAGGCCTCCGGCGGCATGTCGGGATGGCGCACGATGTTGTGCGCCTTGCCGATGAGCTCTTCGCGGGTGAAGCCGCTGACCTCGACAAAGGCCGGGTTGGCATAGACGATGCGGCCCTTGGTGTCCGTGCGCGAGATCAGGTACTGGTCCTCGCGCAGCTTGGTTTCCACATTGGTGACGGGCAGATTGACACGCATGGTTTGTCTCCAGCTGGCGTCCGATCCCCCGGCCACCGTTGATTACTCTGTTTTCGCCCTGAAAATTCAGGCGTTGACATTGTTTACGGTCATAAAGCGGAAAACTTAACGTGCTTATGATTTTCATCAACGCACGTATAGCCGTCCGATATGAAACAAGCGCATCCGCGGATCGCTGGCCTACAAAAAAGCCGCGCCCGATCCCGCATCTGCAGGATCGGGCGCGGCCCGGGATAACGACGATCAGTTCAGCGACGGCGCGGCATACCCGCCCAGCTGGTGCGCCGGCACTTCAATCACTTCGCCAGCATTGATCTTGAACACGGCAACCGCTTCGGCCAGGCGCTGCGCCTGTTCCTGCAGCGAGCCGGCGGCGGCGGCAGCCTCTTCCACCAGCGCCGCGTTCTGCTGCGTCACTTCGTCCATCTGCGACACGGCGCGGTTGACCTGGTCGATACCGCTGGACTGCTCCTCGGACGCCGCCGAGATCTCGCCCATGATGTCGGTCACGCGCTTCACCGAGGCCACGATCTCCTGCATCGTCGCGCCGGCGCGTTGCACCTGCTGCGAACCCGCGCCGACCTTTGACACCGAGTCCTCGATCAGGCCCTTGATCTCCTTGGCGGCCTGGGCGCTGCGCTGCGCCAGCGAGCGCACTTCGCCCGCCACCACTGCAAAACCCTTGCCCTGCTCGCCCGCACGCGCGGCTTCCACCGCGGCATTCAGCGCCAGGATGTTGGTCTGGAACGCGATGCCGTCAATGACCGACACGATTTCCGAGATCTTGCGCGAGCTGGCCGAAATGCCTTCCATGGTATTGACCACTTCCGACACCGCCGAACCGCCGCGCTCTGCCACATCCGACGCGCTGGCCGCCAGCTGGTTGGCCTGGCGGGCGTTGTCCGCGTTCTGCTTGACGGTCGAGGCCAGCTCTTCCATCGACGCAGCGGTCTCTTCGAGCGACGCCGCCTGCTCTTCCGTGCGGCTGGACAGGTCCGTGTTGCCGGCCGAGATTTCACGCGAACCGACGGTGATCTCGTCAACGCCACGGCGCACCGTCGACACGGTGCGCGTCAGGCTTTCCTGCATGCGCTTGAGCGCGGCGAACAGCTGGCCGATCTCGTTGTGCGAACGCACTTCCACGCGGCCCGTCAGGTCGCCCGCGGCAATCTTGTCAAAGTGCTGACCGGCTTCGACCAAGGGGCGCACCACCAGGCGGCCGAACAGGATGCGGGCAAGCACCATCAGCAGCAGCGCCAGCGCAACCGCAATGCCGACGGCGATCATGGCCAGGTTGAAATTGGCCTCGGCCTGTTCGATCGTTTCACGCTGCTGGTCGGCGATGTACTTGTCGAACTGGCTGATCGCCTCGATGAAGGCGGCGCTGCGAGGCGTGCCGTATTCGTTGTTCACCATGTAGAACGTCGAATAGTCTTCGCTGCGCAGGGCTTCGACCATCGTGTCCACGCCGTCGTCGATGTACGAGCGATAGCGGCGCACAAGGTTCATCGACAACTGGCGGCCAGTGTCGTCCTCGAGCATGTTCTTCTGGAAATCGGCGAAGCGGCTGCGCACACCCGTCAACAGGTCCGTCGCGCCCTTGAGCGAAGCGGCCGCGTCACGCGCGGAGTTCTCGCCGCTGCCCCAGCCGGATTCCTGCAGGTGGCGCGCGGCCACCATCAGGCTCACGCGGGCGCGCAGCATGTCGCTGTTGATGATCTCGACCTGCTTGGCCCGCGCCGTCAGCGCGTTGACCTCGCGGATCGATTCATAGTTGCTCTGCAGGAAGTACGCGGCCAGGCCGCCCACCGCCGCGATCAGCAACGCGAAAAACGCCATCACCCACAGCAGCATCGTGCCAACGCGCGCATCGCGCAGCCTCAGTTTGCGCTTGACCTTGGGTGCGCGCGCGGCTTTTTTCTTGCCGGCCTTGCCGGCTTTACCACCGGATTCGAGACTCGCTTCCATTTATTTCCCCATCCCTCAGGAACTGCTCTGACCAAATGAAAAACCACCCTGTGGACATGCCCTGTTACACAGGGGATGCACTCAGGGCGACGAACACCGGGCATGTGACGCCCGATGTCTTCTGCCGAACTGCAGGGCTACTTGCCCTGCGGCGCCAGACCGGCCGGTTCACCCGGGCCCGGAATGTAGATCGTTTGCACCTCGGGTTCCATCGCAGGTTGTGCCCAGTCCTGCGTCAAGGCAGGCGCGGGGGCAGGCCCCAGCAACTTCTGGCGTTCCCAAGGTTCCAGCAGAATATTGGTGCTGTCGACGAGCCGCATCAGCCGGCCATCGGGGCCGAACTGCAGCAGCGCTTCCTTACGGCTGTACAGGCCGTCGGTGACAAAGGTGATTTTGTGGAACCAGAGCGCCAGCACGGTGCCGTCGCTCTGTTTGAATTGTTGGGCAGGCGGGGCGGTCAGCGCGCGCGCGGCCTCTTCCATGGTCGTCTGCCCCGGCGTCAGGGTCGACAGCTTGCTCGGGTCGAAGTTGTGACCCGTTGCCGCACAGCCAGCGACAAGGGCCGCAATCGCGGCCGCCGCCAGAAGATGTAGATAACCTCGCATACCCTGCCTATTTGCCGGCGGCGCCGGCGTCAGAAAGATTCCCAATCGTCGTCCGAAGGCGCCTGCCGCCGGCTTGCAGCCGGTGCTGGCGCGGGCTTCGAAACGTCCTTTGCCGCGGGCGCCGGACGCGTCGCCGCGGGCTTGCGCGGCGGGCGCGTTGCCGAGGCGCCGGCGGCCGGTTCCGGCTTGGCTCGGGCGGTGTGTGTCAGGCGCACGGCGGCGGCTGGCTTGGCGGCCGGCGCGGCGGGTGGCGGCGCCACCTCGGGCTCGGGCGCCGGTGCGGCCACGCGGGCAGCCGGCCGATGCTGCTGCGCCAACTGGCGCGCCGGCACTTCGATGACTTCGCCTGCATTGATCTTGAACACGGCCACCGCTTCGGCCAGGCGCTGCGCCTGATCCTGCAGCGAGCCCGCCGCGGCGGCGGCCTCTTCCACCAGCGCCGCGTTCTGCTGCGTCACTTCATCCATCTGCGCGACGGCGCGGTTGACCTGGTCGATGCCGCTGGACTGCTCGTCCGAGGCCGCCGAGATCTCGCCCATGATGTCCGTCACGCGTTTCACGGAAGCGACGATCTCCTGCATCGTCGCGCCGGCGCGTTCGACCTGCTGCGAACCGGCGCCGACCTTGGACACCGAATCCTCGATCAGGCTCTTGATTTCCTTGGCGGCCTGGGCGCTGCGCTGCGCCAGCGAGCGCACTTCGCCCGCCACCACCGCAAAGCCCTTGCCCTGCTCACCCGCACGCGCGGCTTCCACCGCGGCGTTCAGCGCCAGGATGTTGGTCTGGAACGCAATGCCGTCGATGACCGACACGATTTCCGAGATCTTGCGCGAGCTGGCCGAAATTCCTTCCATGGTGCTGACCACTTCCGACACGGCCGAACCGCCGCGCTCGGCCACGTCCGACGCGCTGGCCGCCAACTGGTTGGCCTGGCGCGCGTTGTCCGCGTTCTGCTTCACGGTCGAGGCCAGCTGCTCCATCGACGCGGCGGTCTCTTCCAGCGAAGCGGCCTGCTCTTCCGTGCGGCTGGACAGGTCCGTGTTGCCCGCCGAGATTTCACGCGAACCGACGTTGATTTCATCCACGCCGCGGCGCACCGCCGACACGGTGCGCGCCAGGCTTTCCTGCATGCGCTTGACGGCGGCCATCAGGGCGCCGATTTCGTTGGTGGAGTTGACGTCCACGCGTACGGTCAGGTCGCCCGCGGCGATCTTGTCGAAGCTTTCGCCCACGGCGCGCAGCGGACGCAGCACGACCCGATTCATGAACAGGAACGCGCCCAGCGACACCACCAGAATCAGCACGGCCAGGCCGATGTAGACGAAGGTCATCGTCGAGGCCTGTGCGCGCGACGACTTCACCATCTCTTCGCTGAAATTGTTGATGTTGGCGGCAAAGTCCGTGAGCTGCTTGAAGAAAAGACCGCTGGCGGCGCCCGCCTTCGTATTCTTGAGCGACAGGTAGGTCGCGGCGTCGCCCTTGTCCAGGGCGGCCATCATGCCTTCCAGGGAGTCGGCAAAGCCGGTGAAAGCGGACAGCAGGTCGCCTTCGGACTTCCGGCCGATCTCGGTCGTCTTCGGAATCGCCTTGAAGGTATCCATCTTCTTCTTGGCGTCCGCGATCAGCTGCTGGACGATGCGGGAGTTTTCGGCGGCGCCGCTCGCGTCGCCGGCGGCGCGCTGAGCGGCGGCGATGTCGGCGCGCACGGTGGCGCGCAGCATCTGCGTGTACGAGTCCTTGATCAGATTGCTCTGCTGGACGCTCAGGGAATCCAAGGTGTTGATCGCCCGGGCATTGGACTGCATGCTGTTCCAACCCAGCACAATGGCAACGAGCGCGGCCAAGGCGACTGCCAATTGGGCCAGCATCAAGCCGGTGCGCACCTTCAGATTGCTAAACATTTACGTAGTTCCGGTAATCGTGCTGGCGGCGCGTTCCTGGCCGTCAGCACGTAAAAGGGATTTTCTCTACTGCCTGTTCAATGCACTGGCGGAACGGATCCGTCAGAAGGACTCCCAATCGTCATCCGAGGGCGGCGGACGGCGCGAGGCGGGCTTGGGCGCCGCCGCGGCAACGTCCGCGGCATCCGCGGCGCGCGTGGCCGGCCGGCGCAGCGGGCGCGCGGCGGTCGCGCCCGCCGGCTTGGGCCGGGCAACCTGGGTCAGACGGGGTGCCGGCGCGGGCGCGGCCTTGGCGGAGGGCTCGGGCTGCGCGGCGGGCGCGGCGGCAGCTTCTTGCGCGGGCTTGGGCGCGGACACCAGCGGCGCGCTGCGTTGCTGCGCCAGCTGGCGCGCGGGCACTTCGATGACTTCGCCGGCGTTGATCTTGAACACCGACACCGCTTCGGCCAGGCGCTGCGCCTGCTCCTGCAGCGAGCCGGCGGCGGCCGCAGCCTCTTCCACCAGCGCCGCGTTCTGCTGCGTCACTTCGTCCATCTGCGACACGGCGCGGTTCACCTGGTCGATGCCGCTGGATTGCTCCTCCGACGCCGCCGAGATCTCGCCCATGATGTCCGTCACGCGCTTCACCGAGGACACGATTTCCTGCATCGTGGAACCGGCGCGTTCGACCTGCTGCGAACCCGCGCCGACCTTGGACACCGAGTCCTCGATCAGGCCCTTGATTTCCTTGGCGGCCTGGGCGCTGCGCTGCGCCAGCGAGCGCACTTCGCCTGCCACCACGGCAAAGCCCTTGCCCTGTTCGCCGGCACGTGCAGCTTCCACCGCCGCGTTCAGCGCAAGAATGTTGGTCTGGAACGCAATGCCGTCAATGACAGACACGATCTCCGAGATCTTGCGCGAGCTGGCCGAGATCTCCTGCATCGTGTTGACCACTTCCGACACGGCCGAACCACCGCGCTCGGCCACGTCAGACGCGCTCGCCGCCAGCTGATTGGCCTGGCGGGCGTTGTCCGCGTTCTGCTTCACGGTCGAGGCCAGCTCTTCCATCGAGGCCGCGGTCTCTTCCAGCGAAGCAGCCTGCTGCTCCGTGCGGCTGGACAGGTCCGTGTTGCCCGCGGAAATTTCACGCGCGCCCAGATTGATTTCTTCCACGCCACGGCGCACCGAGGCCACCGTGCGGGTCAGGCTTTCCTGCATGCGCTTGATGGCGCCAAACAGGTGACCGATTTCGTTGGTGCTGCGCACTTCGATACGGCCGGTGAAATCGCCAGCGGAAATCTTCTCGAAGTGGTCGCCCGCTTCATGCAGCGGACGCAGCACGGTGCGGTTGATGAAGATCCAGCAGCCCAGCGCCAGCACCAGAGCGATGGCCAGCATCACAATGGTCACCATGCGCGAAATGTTGTGATCGGCTTCCGCCTGCGCGATGAGCTCGTCGGTGCGCGTGTCCGTGAACTGCAGCACGTTGTTGACGGCCTCGCGGAACGCGGTGTTGGCTGCACCGCCGGCGTCGTTCAGATCCAGGTAGTCCTGGATGGCCAGGTTCGCCAGCGCGGCGGCCTGCCGGCGGTAGACGTCGTCGAACTGCTTGTAGGCGGCGTCCAGCTTGGCGACGAGGTCTTCGGAGCCTGCCATGCGCGGCGCCTTGCGGAACGAGTCGAACAGCTTTTGACCATCGGCCATGAGCGCATCGGCACGCTTGGCTTGCGACGTCGATTGTTCGGTCTTGCCCTGCTGCATGTCCATCAGCGAATTGGCAAGCAATAGACGGCCGCGCAGGAAGGTGCTGTAGGCACGCTGCAGTTGCGTCGCCTGATTGGCATAGGCCTCGTTGACCTGCGCCAGCTTGTCGCTGCCGGAATTCAACCCCATCCACGCCACACCGTTCGAAATGAACATGGCGCCCGTGAAGAGCAACAGCACCAGGATGATGCAGGTGCGAACTTTTAAATTACCAAGCATGAAATATCCGAGCGTTAAGCAACGAAAAACGACACAACCTACCCTACACGCACTACGGACGCCCCGGCCCCGGGCCGGCAGCGTCCGAAAAGTGCGCCACCCGCGGCGCGCGCAAACGGCGCCGCGCAGATAACTACCGCATCACTTGCGGCTGAACAGGCTGGAACCCTGGATGGTCATGAACGCGGCCGAGGCCGCCTGCAATGCCACCTGGCGCAGCGCGAGCTGGCTGGCGCCGGCGTAGTAGTCCAGGTCTTCCAGATCCGACAGCGACTTCGAATACGACAGGCCCTTTTGCGTGCCGGTGGCGTCCAGCGCCTCCAGCTCGTTCAGACGCGCGCCCACCGACGCGCCTACCGTCAGGATGTTGTCGTAGTTGGACGCGAGCTTCTTGTTCGCCGTCGCCAGTTCGTTGTTCAAACGGGCCAGCGCCTTCTCGTCGCCCGCGATGGGCGAATCCAGAACCTTGATGAGGCTATCCAGCGTGTTGAACAGATCCACATCGGCCGACTGGATGCTTTCGACGTCGATCACGTCGCCGTTCTGCGGCGAGCCCTTGACCACCACAGCGACGCCGCCGAAGTCGATGCTGGCGCCTTCCTTGTATTCGGTGGGACCGGCCGGCGGCGCGGGCGTGGTCACCGGCGGCACGGGCGGATTGGCGTTGGGGTCGGTCGTGATGACGCGATAACCCATGTTGCCCGTGGCGGGGTCCGCCTCGAACTGCAGGCTGAAGCTCTTGCCGATGTTGGCGCTGCCCGGCGTGACCGAGACGGTGCCGAACTGCGCGGTGCCCGTGTTGTTGTCATTTGCCGTGCTGACATAGGCAGTCGAACCCGGGTTGGCGCGATTGAAAACGTCGCTGCCCAGATCGCTGGTCGACAGCTGGCGCGATTGGTCGACCTGCACGGTGCGCTCACCGGTGGCGCCGCTGAAGACGACCTTGCCCGTGGCGTCCTGCGCGTAAGGCACCACGCTGCCTTCGTAACCGGAGAACAGATACTGGCCGTTGCCGTCGGTGCTGTTGGCAAGACCCAGCAGCGCATCACGAGCGCTCTTCAATGCAGTCGACAGGGCCTGGCGATCGCTGTCGGCGAACGTGCCGTTGCCGGCCTGGACGACGCGCGTGCGCACGTCCTGCAGCGCGGTGGTGATCGAATCCAGAACGTTGGCTTCCTGGCCGAGGTTGGTCTTTGCCGTGTTGCGGTTCAGGCCATACGTCGTGTTCATGCTCTGCGTCTGCGCGACGCCGATCGACAGGGAGGCCGCCAGCGGATCGTCCGCGGGGGTCAGGAACTTGCGGCCGCTGCCAACCTGTTCGACCAGGCGATTCATGTCGGATTCCTGAGCGAGAACGCCGCTCAGTCCGTTCGTGTACATCATCGTGGTGCTCAGACGCATGGTGCAGCTCCGTAATGCTTTCTAGTATTCACAATCAACGTTCTGATCAGCCGCGCAGGCCCAACAGCGTGTCAAAAATGGTGCTCGCCACATCGATGATGCGGGCGCTGGCCTGGTATTGCTCCTGGTACAGCGACAGGCTTACGTATTCTTCGTTCAGGTTCACGCCCGACACCGCCTGCTGGGCAGCGGTCGTCTGCTTGATCAGGTTGACCTGCGCCGTGGCGGCCGTCTTGATCTGCTGCGTCTGCACGCCGACCGTGTTCACGACCTGCGCGAACATGTCGTTGATGCTCATCGTGCCGTGGCCCAGCACCTTGCTGGTCTGCAGCTGCGCCAGCTTCAGCGCGTTCTTGCCGTTGGCATCGCCGCCCTCCAGATCCGCCGCGGCAACCTTGTCCGGATCGGTGATCAGAACGTTGATGTCGCGGGCCGCGTTACGCGTGGGCGACAGCGACCACTTGTCGCCGGCCTGGGGCGGCGCATTGATGGTCAGCGTCACGCCCATCTCGCTTTCGAGGTTCAGCGTTGCGGTGGGCGGGGTGCCGGTAGCCGGACCGTTGTAGACCTGCGAGCCTTCCGGCATGCGCACGACCTGGTAGTTGGTGCCGTCGAACGAGATCTCGTAGTCCTTGGCATTGACGTTTGCCAGGTCGGTGAATTCACCCGAGATCTGCGCGTTGCTCTTGTTTGCCGAATTGGGCACACCTTGCGGCGAACCGATACTGAAGAAGTCCGTGCCCGGATTGCCGCCCTGGTCCAGACCCTCTTTGTGCTGCTCGTTGAACGACAGCGCCAGACCGACGGCCATCTGGCCCAGCTGGTTCTGCATGACGTCCAGCGACGAGGCGCGGAACTGCAGCAGGCCGCCCAGCTTGCCGCCGGTGACTTCGCTGTCTTGCATCTCGACCGCGATGGTCTTGCCGGTGCCCGCGGGCAGCGTATAGGCAATGACCGTGCGGCCCGCGTCCGAGGCCGACGGAACGGCCTGCAGCGGGTAAAGCGTGTTGCCCGACAGCAGCGACTGGCCGCCCTTCGTGAGCGAGATGCTGATCTTGTCGCCCTGCTCGTAGGTCGTGATGCCGATGAGCTGGTTCAGTTCCATGACGGCCTGGTCGCGCTGGTCGAGCAGGTCGTTGGGAGGGCTGCCGCCAGCCTTGCCGGCCGCCAGGGAAATCTGCTGGTTCAGATCGTCGATGCGGGTCAGGTAGCTGTTGACCTGGTCGACCGTGGTGCTGATCTGCGTGTTCAGGCCTTCACGCTGCTTCTGCATTTCCGAGTAGGCCGAGCGGATCTGCGTCGTCAGGCTGTTCGCCTGGCCGAGCAGGTCGGCGCGCGCGGCGGGGTCCGCCGGCTTGCTGGCCACCGTGTTCATGCTGGTGAAGAAGTTGGTCAGGCCCGGGGCGATGCCAACCGTACGGTCGGAGAACAGGTTGTTGATCTGCGAAACCTGGTCGAGCTGCGCCTGGAGCTGGGCGCCGCTGCCGTTTGCGCCGACGAGCTGCTTGTACAGGAAGCTGTCGTAGCTGCGCACGACGGTGTCGACCTGGACGCCACGGCCGATGTAACCGTTGGAGGTCGCTTGCGCGCCCGCCGTCGAGGTCATGACGCGTTGGCGGTTGTAGCCGACCGTGGTGGCATTGTTGATGTTGTGGCCGGTGGTTGCCAGGCCGGCTTGCGCCGCGTTCAACCCGCCCAGTGCCGTTTTGTACAAATTCATGCTGACAATGCCCCGTATGTAACCGCAGCTGTTATCTCTGGATACCCCGTTTACGGCAGGAGATCACCCAAATTTAGAGTCCTTCCAACATCCGCCGTGAATTTTCCACGTTGGATGCCGCGCCCCGCAGCTGCCCCATGATGCCGATGAGCTTCTGGGCATAGCGCGGGTCGGTCGCGTAGCCCGCGTCCTGGATCCGGCGGGCCGCCTCGATCTCGTTGCGGGCCGTCGTCACGCTCTCGTACCGCGGGCTGTTGCCGATCAGGCGGGCGTAGTCGGCGAACGATTCCTCGTACGACGCGTAGGCCCGGAACGGCTGCGTCACCTTGCGGGCGACGCCGTCTTCGTATTCGGTGGTCAGCACGTTGACGACCTTGCCCTTCCAGCTCGAACCTGCCTTGATGCCGAACAGGTTGAAGCTGGTGCTGCCGTCCTCATGCTTGATTTCGCGCTTGCCCCAGCCGGATTCCAGCGCCGCCTGGCCCATGATGAGACGGGCCGGCACGCCGCTTTGCTGCGACGCCAGGTTGGCGGCGCGCGACATCTTGGACACGAAGTCGACCACGTGCTCGGGCGCGCCTTCCGCCGCAGCCAGCGCGCGGTCGGCCGGCCGGTTGTTGCGCATGACGTTCAGCAGCGCCGACACCTCACGCGAGCCGCCGGTCTGGAAGTCCAGATCGCCGCCCTGCCCGATGCGTTTGATCGCTTCGTCCGGGATCTCGCCGGGTTTGCCCTGCTGCATCTGCGCCAGGATCGCCTGCGACAGGCCGATGCCGGGCGAGGCCAGGTGCAGGGCCAGTTGCTCGTCCGCCATGGACTGCAGCATCTGCGTCTGCTGGGAATCGAACAGCCCTTCCTTGGGCGTGGCCTCGCGCATGCGCTTGACCATCATCTGCAGGAACAGCGCTTCGAACTGCTTGGCGACCTGCTTCTGCTGCTCGGTGCCGGCGGGATCCTTCTTGACGTCACGCTTCAGGTCCGACAGGCGGCCCATGTCGAAGACCGAATCCTGCCGGGCGCTGCCGCGTGCCGCGTCGTTGGTGTAAGCCATGGCCGTCAGATGATCTCAAGTTCGGCGCGCAAGGCGCCCGCGGTCTTCATCGCCTGCAGGATGGCCAGCAGGTCCTGCGGCGTGGCGCCCAGGGCGTTCAGGCCCTTGACCACGTCGGCCAGGTTGGCGCTGGTGCTCACGCGCTGCAGCGAGCCGTTGTCCTGCCGCACTTCGATCTGGGTATTGGGCACCACCACCGTCTGGCCCTGCGTGAACGGCGTGTCCGGCTGGACGACCTCGTTCTGGCGGTTGATGATGACCGACAGATTGCCGTGCGCCACGGCGGCCTCTTCGATCATGACCGTGCGGTTCATGACGACCGAGCCGGTGCGGGCGTTGATGATGACCTTGGCGACCGTCGGCGCGCGCGTGACCTGCAGGTCTTCCATCTGCGACAGGAAGCGGGCCTGCGAGCCCTGTTCCATGGGCGTGCGCACCTGGATGACGCGGCCGTCCAGCGCCGTGGCCGTGCCCTGTCCGAACTGGCGGTTCAGGGCCGTCGCCACGTTCTGCGCGGTGCCGAAGTCGGTATTGTTCAGTTCGACATGCACGTAGCCGTCGCGGGCAAACGTGGTCGGCACGCCGCGCTCGACGATGGCGCCCGCGCTGATGCGGCCGCCGTTCAACTGGTTGATCTGCACGCTGGAACCGCCCGCGGACGCGCCGGCGCCGCCGACCAGGATGTTGCCCTGGGCAATGGCGTAGACCTGGCTGTCCGCGCCCTTGAGCGGCGTCATCAGCAGCGTGCCGCCGCGCAGGCTCTTGGCGTTACCCATGGACGAGACCACCACGTCCAGCGTCTGGCCGGGCCGCGCGAATGCCGGCAAGGTCGTCGTGACCATGACGGCGGCCACGTTCTTCAATTGCATGTTGCTGCCGGCGGGCACCGTGATGCCCAGCTGCGACAGCATATTGGTCAGGCTCTGCTGCGTGAATGGCGTCTGGCGCACCTGGTCGCCGCTGCCGTCCAGGCCCACGACCAGGCCGTAGCCGATGAGCTGGTTGCCCCGGACGCCCTGGATGCTGGCTAGATCCTTGAGCCGTTCGGCGTGCGCCGCACCGGCGCCCGCGGCCAGCCCGACGGCCACGCACACCCGCGCCATCAGGGACAGCAAGGTGGATATCGGAGTCTGTTGTTTCATGATTTAGAACGGCGAAGCGATCAGGAAGAAGCGTTGCAGCCAGCCCATGGTCTGGACTTCGTCCATGACGCCCTTGCTGCGGTATTCGATGCGCGCGTCGGCCACTTGCGTGGACGAGACGGTGTTCGTGCCCGTGATGGAGCGCGGATCGACCACGCCGGCAAAGCGCACGTACTCGCTGCCGCGGTTGATGGCGATCTGCTTTTCCCCGGCGACCTGCAGGTTGCCGTTGGACATCACGCCCACCACCGTGGTCGTGATGGTGCCGGTGAAGGCATTGTTGGCGCTGCTGTCGCCCTTGCCCTGCGACACATTCCCGCCATTGGCTTCGGTGTTCAGGTTGGCGTTCGCCCAGCTGTCCATGAAGGACGGCGCCGCGGCGATGCCCAACGTGGTCGAGCCGCTGCGATTGGTATTCGTCGCCACGTTCTTGGACGCATTGGTGCGCTCGTTCAGCACGATCGTGACGATGTCGCCGACATTGCGGGGCCGGCGGTCTTCGAACAGCGGGTAATTGCCGTAAGTCGTGGGCTGGTAGATGGAGCCCGTGGGCTGCGCCATGGGCATCGGCGGCGGCGGCGGCGCCGCCGTCGTCGGCCCGGTCACGATGGGTTCGGGCGGGATCATGGCGCAACCAGCCGCCAGCAGAGCCAGCGCAGACGCAAGTACCAGGCGCAGGACAGACATGAGCATCACAGTTGGGTCAGGCGGGCCAGCATTTCGTCCGACGTCTTGACGGCCTTGCTGTTCATTTCGTAGGCGCGCTGCGTCGTGATCATGTTGACCAGCTCCTCAGCGACGTTGACGTTGGAGGTTTCGACGTACTTCTGCATGATCGAACCCGCGCCGTCCACACCGGGCTGCAGCAGGTTCGCCGGACCCGACGAGTCGGTTTCCAGGTACAGGTTTTCGCCGATGCTTTGCAGGCCGGTCGGGTTGATGAACGTGGCGATCTGCAGCTGGCCGATCTGCACGTTGATGCCGGCGGCGCCGGGCTGCGTCACCGAGACCATGCCGTCGGTGCCGATGGTGATGGACAGCGCGTTGTCCGGCACGTTGATCGGCGGCTGGATGACGTAGCCGCTGACGGTGACGAGCTGGCCGTTCTGGTCGCGCTGCAGCGCGCCGTCACGCGTATAGGCCTGCGTGCCGTCGGGCAGTTCAACCGGCAGGAAGCCGCGGCCGTTGATCGCCACGTCCATTTCGCTGCCGGTGTTGTTCAGGTTGCCGTCCGAGTGGATGCGCTCGGTGGCGGCCACGCGCGCGCCGGTGCCCAGCTGCAGGCCGGACGGCAGTTGCGTGGCATCGCCCACCTGGGCGCCGGGCTGGCGCAGCGTCTGGTACATCAGGTCCTGGAACACGGCACGGCCGCGCTTGAACCCGTTGGTGGAGACGTTGGCCAAGTTGTTGGAAATCACGTCCATGGAGGTCTGCTGACCTTCCAGGCCCGTCTTGGCGATCCACAGCGAACGCATCATGATGAAAGACTCCGGTGCCGCGGCCTGGCCGCGAACTAAATGTTATTTAAATCAGGCGCTCACGGACAGAATGCCGTTGGCGCGTTCCGCGTTGCGGTCCGACTGCTGAATCACCTGCATCTGCTGCTCGAAGCGGCGGGCGTTTTCGATCATGCCCACCATCGACGCCATGGGATTGGTGTTGCTGCCTTCCAGCACGCCCGACAACAGGCGAAGGGCGGGGTCGGCGGGCACCGGCGGTGCGGGCTGGCCGTTGACCGGCGCCATGCGGAAGACGCCGTCGTCGCCGTGCACCAACTGCTTGTTGTCCGGGTTGACCAGCTTCAGGCGGCCCAGGTTCAGGATGTTGTTCGGCGCGTCGCCGGCGCCCAGCGCCGTGATCGTGCCGTCCGACGTGATGGTCAGCGCGGCCTGGTCGGGCACGTCGATGGGACCGCCCTGGTCCGACAGGACCGGCTGGCCCAGCGACGTCTGCAGCAGGCCGTTGATGCCGACCTGCAGGCTGCCCGCGCGGGTATAGGCCTCGCCTTGCGGCGTCTGCACCGCGATCCAGCCGTTCTCGCTGGCCAGCGCCACGTCCAGGCCGCGGCCCGTGGTCTGCATGGTGCCCATCTCGAAGCTGTTGCCGGGCGTTGACGCCACCGTCGAAACACGCGTAGGCAGGCTCACCCCGTCCGTCACGGGAACCGAGCGGTACAGCGCGATCTGCTCGCGAAAGCCCGCCGTGTTCACGTTGGCCATATTGTTGGAGAGCGCGGCCTGATGCTCCGTGATCCGCGCTGCGCCATTCATGGCGGTGTAGATGATTCTGTCCATTGCCTATTCCGTCGGTGTCGTCGCTTGCCCTGCGGGCATTACTTCAGGTTCATCAGGACTTGCATGATTTCGTCCTGGGTCTTGATGGTCTGCGAATTGGCCTGGTAGGTGCGCTGGGCAATGATCATGTTGACCAATTCCTTGCTCATGTCCACGTTGGACGCTTCGGTCGCCTGACCCACCACCGTCGACATGCTGTTGGTGCCGGGCTGGCCCAGGATCGGCTGGCCGGAAGCCGCCGTTTCCTTCCAGGCGTTGTTGCCCACGGGCTGCAGGCCCTGCAGGTTCGAGAAGTCGGCCAGCACCAGCGTGCCCACGATCTGGGTTTCGCCGTTGGTATAGCTGGCGACCAGGCTGCCGTCGCTGCTGATGTTGATGCCGCTGAATTCGCCGGACGTGTAGCCGTCGGGCTTGGCAACCAGCTTGTAGTTGCTGCCGTACTGGGTCGTGCCGGTGTAGTTGATGGCGACGTTCAGCGGATCGGCCGGGGTGGTCGTGCCGCCGGGCTGGGCGAAGGTCAGGTTCACGATCGGCGCGCTGGTCAGCGTGCCGGCGTTGTTGAACGTGAACTGCGTGGGGTTACCCCAGGTGCCGCCGGCTTCGGTGGTGGGCGCCATGGCCTGGCCGTCCATCGTGTAGTACACGTCGTACACGCTGGTGCCTGCCGTCGCCTCACGCTTGACGAAGTACTGCATCACCTGGTGCGAGTTGCCCAGGGAGTCGAACACCGTCATGGGCGAGGCGTTCGTGTAGGTGCTGGAGATCTTGGGATCGAACGGCTTGCCGATTTCGGTGACGGCAGCGGTGTAGTCCACGAAGCCGGGAATGTCTTCCAGCTCGCCGGCAGTGACCTGGCCCGTGCCGTCGATCGTGACGGTGTTGGGCGCCGTGCCGTACGTGTTGGCCGGCGGGTTGCCCGGAGCCCACGTCAGCGCGCCGCCGGCGGCCTTGGTGAACGTGTAGGCCGTACCGCCCAGGGTGACCGAGCCGGGAACGGCCGGCGACGTCACGGTGTCGACCTGATAGATGACCTTGGCGTTGGCATCCAGGTTGGCCACGGTGGTGGCGCTGGTCGTCGCCTGCGGCGCGACGTTGGCGGTCGGCAGTTGCAGTTCGACCGGATTCGCACCGATGGCGCCAGCCGGGTAACCGGTCAGGCGATAGCCCTGCGCGTTCACGATGAAGTTGTTCTTGTCGACGAGGAACTCGCCGTTGCGCGTGTACATGACCGAGCCGCTCTGGTCGGTCACGCGGAACATGCCCTTGGCGCCGTCGATGGCGATGTCGTATTCGCCGCCGCCGCCCGTCACGGAACCGACCGTGAAGCGCTGGTTGATGGCCGAGACCTTGACGCCCAGGCCCACGCGCGAGCTGGCGTAGACGTCAGCGAACGATGCGGTGGCCGACTTGAAGCCGACGGTGCCCGAGTTGGCGATGTTGTTGCCGATGACGTCCAGGTTCTGCGCAGCGGCGTTCAAGCCGCTCAATCCTTGTCCGAAGCCCATGTTTACTCTCGCTAATCTTTAGTGGAAAAGCCGCCGCCCGTGCGCCGGCACCAATTCATATCCGCCCGTTCAGGCGCCGATCACCTTGCGCACGTCCAGCATGCTGGTCTGGCCGTCCAGGCCCAGATCCAGACGCAGGCCGTTGGTGGAGTACGCCACGCTCTTCACGTTGCCGTAGCTCAATACTTCCGAGTTCACCTTCGCGCCCTCGGCGTCGGTCGCCAGCACGGACACGTTGTACGCGCCCGGTTCCAGCGCCACGCCAGCGTCGTTCTTGCCATCCCATTCCAGCGTGTACACGCCGTTCTTCTGCTCGCCCAGCTCGATGGTGCGGACAACTGCACCGTTCGAATCCGAGATGCGGACCTGGACCTTGGCGGCGTCGCCCTGCAGATCCAAACCGTAGGGCGTGACCACGCGGTCCGCGGGGTTGGCGCTGTCGACACCGACCTTGACCTTCGTGCCCGGGATCAGGACGCCCTTGCCGATCATCGACACGGCGTTCATCGACTGGGACACGTCGATCTGGCCGCTGATGGCCAGCATGGTGTTCTTCAGGTTGGTGATGCCTTCCACCGTGGAGATCTGCGCCAGTTGCGACGTCAGCTCCGCGTTCTGCATCGGGTTCAGCGGATCCTGGTTCTTGAGCTGCGTGACCAGCAGCTTCAGGAACTGGTCCTGCAGGCCCTGCGCGGTGCTCGCGCTGTTGGCGCCGGTTTGCGCCAGGCCCATGGCCGTGGTGCTCGTGGTTTGGTCGACGGTGGTCATGGATAGACTCTGGCTGGAAATTAGGATTGACCGATGGTCAGCGTCTTCTGCATCAACGCCTTGGCGGTGTTGAGGACCTCGACGTTGGCCTGGTAGGACCGCGATGCCGCGATCATGTTGACCGTTTCGGCCACCGGATCGACGTTGGGCATGCTGATGTAGCCCTGCGCGTCAGCCAGGGGGTGTTTGGGGTCATAGACCATCTTCAGGGGCGACTGGTCCTGGACCACGCCGGCCACGCGAACGCCGCCGATCTCCTGGCCCAGCGCCTGGCCCGCGGCCGGGTTGACCTGGAACACGACCTGGCGGGCGCGGTAAGGCTGGCCATCCGGGCCGACCACACTGTCGGCGTTGGCCATGTTGCTGGCCGCCACGTTCATGCGCTGCGACTGCGCGCTCAACGCCGAACCGGCGATATCGAAAATGCTCAACAAGGACATTGCCTGTTGCTCCCTTTAAAGATCAATCCTGGATGGCGGTCTGCAGCCCGCGGATACGGTTGGAGATCAGCTGCATCGTGCTCTGGTAATGCAGGGTGTTGTCGGCGAACTGCACGCGCTCGATGTCCATATCCACCGTGTTGCCGTCCATGCTGGGCTGGTACGGCAGGCGGTACAGCAGATCCGTCGGGCCCTGCGACACGGCCTTGGCCGGAATGTGGCGGGCCGACGTCAGCTTGAGCGACGTGTCGGGCAGGCGCATCGTGCCTTCCATGGCGCTTTGCATCGCGGCCTTGAAGTCAATGTCGCGCGCCTTGTAGTTGGGCGTGTCGGCGTTGGCGATGTTCGAGGAAAGCACTTCCTGGCGCTGCGCGCGCAGTGCCAAAGCCTGCTGGTAGAACCGGAAATCTTCGTTGAGCCTGTCGAGCATCGTGGCGCCTTGAATTTGTTGCAGATCAGATAAAGCGAGGGACGCCGGACGCACCGTTATCCCATTGGATGACGGCATGATAGGGGCCGGACCTGTAACACAATCAGCCAAACAACCCGTCATTTCTCATCCAATTCACGTATTGCCGAAAGCCGCCCACTTCTACAATTCATCCATCATGAAAATCTCCGCAAGACTCCTTCTCGCGCGCGCCGGCATCGCCGCCCTGCTCCTGGCCTCGGCAAGCGCCGTCCAGGCACAGGCCGCGGCCACCCAGGCCCCGGAAGCGATCATCATTGCGGCGCAGACCTATCTGCAGGAACAACTGGCCTCCCTGCCCGGCGAGGCGTCCATCGCCATCGACCCGCCGCGCACCGACCGCCTGACGCCGTGCGACGACCTGACCCCCTTCCTGCCGTCCGGCATGAAGCTGCGGTCGCGCATGACTGTCGGCGTGCGCTGCAACTCGGCCAAAGGCTGGACCGCCTACGTGCAGGCCTCCGTCAGCGTGGCCGGCCACTATTACGTGGCCTCGCGCCTGATCGCAGCCGGCCAGGCCCTGACCCCGGCGGATCTGGACGCCCGCGAGGGCGATCTGGTCACCCTGCCCCCCAACGCCATCACCGACCCGCAGGCGGTCGCCGGCATGACCGCCGCCTTCCGCATCAACGCCGGCCAGCCGATCCGCAGCTCGTCGCTGCGCAACGCCCAGTCGGTGCAGCGCGGCACGAACGTGCGGATCAACGCGCGCGGCAACGGTTTCATGGTCAGCAGCGAAGGCGAAGCCATGGGCAACGCGGCCCCCGGCGCCGTCGTCCAGGTGCGCACCGCGGGCGGCCAGGTGGTCAGCGGCGTCGTCCGGAACGCCACGCTGGTGGAAATTCAGCTATAGACCTGTTACAAATCGCGTTGCACCTGGCTCGCATATACCCTAAAGTTCCTCCGGCCCTTGTCGTTACAGAGACATAAGTAGGCGGATCCGTCGCAAACCGACCCAGGACGCCCTGCGGAGAAAACCTTGAAAATCAATTCGACCACCAACCGGCCCCTCGCGGCCGACGCCGTCGGTGCCCGCGCCGAGTCCGCGGTCAGTCAAGCGTATGGCGCCGGCAGCGCCACCGGATCGAGCAGCTCGCAAGTCGCGCTGAGCTCGGCGTCGCGCAAGATGCTGGCCATGCAGGACGGCTCGAACGACATCAACGTCGAGCGTGTCGCCGCCATTCGCGCCGCGATCGCCTCCGGGCAGCTCAAGATCGACACCGGCCGCATCGCCGACAGCCTGATCGCCAGCGCCCGAGACCTGCTGAAATAGCCCGTCCCTTCCCTCTATTGAGCCGTCTGTCATGAGCCTCGTCGATTCCCTGCAGTCCTGCATGAAGCAGGAAGACACCCTGATCTCCGAGTTCTCCTCGATCCTCGAGGAAGAAACCGAGGTCCTGGTCAGCCAGGGCAGCGTCGAGACGCTGAACCAGATCACCGAGCGCAAGCGCGGCATCGCGCAGCAACTGGTCGATCTGAGCCAGACGCGCGACAACCTGCTCAACGAAATCGGCCTGCCCGCGGGCCACGTCGGCACCGAACAGGCCGCCGCGCAGTATCCGCAGTTGTCCGGCGTGTGGCAGGCCCTGCTGACCAAGTCGGCTTCCGCCAGCGAAATCAACATGCGCAATGGCGCCCTGATCGACGTGCATCTGCGCTACACCCAGCAATCGCTGGACGCCCTGCGCAATGTCGGCGTCGGCAGCGCCTCGACGTACGACGCGCAAGGCCGCGGCGCCCGCAGCGCCCCGGGCCGCCGGCCGATCGTCGCGGGCTGACGCTTTTCCGATCTCCTGCGGCATAAAAAAACGGCGTGCATGGCACGCCGTTTTTTGTTTCCGCGAGACGGGTTCGCGGCCTTACGCCCCGCCCGTCATCTCCAGCAGCGCGAACATCTTTAGCAGCGCCACCGGCAGCATCCTGCCCGACAGCTTGCGCTCGGTGCCCACGATGCCCGACAACGGACCACGCACCACGTCTGCCGCCGGCGAATGCGCCAGCTGCCAGCATGCCGCGCCAAGCTGCCCGGCCATCAGCGACTGTCGCGCCAGCGTATGGGCGCCATCGACGGCGGGCAGCGCCTGCCAGGCATTGGCCATGTAACGGAACGCCGCCTTGGCCTCCTCCTGCAGGACGAGCCAGCGCGCGATCGTCGCGGCGTCCGCCTGCGACGCCGGCAGGTTCGTCGCGCCGAACAACTGGCCCGCGACCTCGCCGGAGACTGTGTCGATCAGCCGCGCGCAGATGAGGCGGACGCTGGCGCCCTGCCCCTTGCCCGGCAGCACGACTTCGGTGCCGGACGCCCACAGCGCCAGCGGCGCGGTCTTGGCGCCCGGCGCCGGGCGCAGGCCCGGCATGTCGCCGGGCTGGCCGACGGGCAGGTAACCCACGCTCTTGCCCACGGCGTTCAGATTGGTCGGGCATTCGTCCTGGATCACGCGCGTGCCACCTGCGCAACGCGCTACCCAGGACACGCCCTGCTCGCTGAACTGCTGCCATAGCGCAATGGTGCCGGCCTCCAGCATGTGGACCAGCGGCAAGGACGACAGGCGCTCGCCCAGCCACTGCACGCGAGCCTGCAAGGCCGCCGCCGGGTCCGGCTGGGCCGGCGCGGCGGGCGCAAACGAGCTCAACATGCCGTGCGGCAGCGCGAGCTGCTGCGCGGGCGCGGCCAGTGCGGCGCCGCGGTCGCTCATCAACAGCGCGCCCATCAGCGCGCCGCCGGGCAAGGCCTCGCCCTTCATGGCGGTCTTGCCGTGCATCACGAGCAGGTTGCGGCTGCACGCAGCGGAAAATTCGCGGCGCACCATCGCCAGTGGCTCATCGCCCAGCGCGGCCAGGCTGGCGCCCGCGCCGTCGCCGACGTACTCGCGCCAGGCGGTGCGCGATTGCAGGCACGCCGGGTCGCTGTCCAGCCACGAAATGGTGTCGTCCAGGTTCTGTGCTGCTGCGATCGACGCCGCACCGCCCTGCTGCGGCAGGATGGCCGAGGCCAGCAACTGGCGGCGGCGCGCCGGGTCCACGGCGTCCGGTTCGCGCGACGACGACACCAGCGACGCCAGGTCGGCCTCGCTCGGGGTGTACAGCGCGCGGGCGCGCTCGACCATCGAGAACGCGCGGTCGATCAGCACGTCCGCGCGGGCCAGTTCCATGTGCTCGGGCACCTTCTGGCCGACGGACATGTAATGGATCGGCAGGCGGTGGCGGATGGCGGTGTCGAGCGCAGCGCCCAGGCGGGTGGCTTCGTCCAGCTTGGTGATGATGCAGCCGGCCACATCCTCGCCCACGCCATTGCGATAGGCGTGCGCCACCTCGTCGAGCGTGTCGCCCTGGCTGGCGGCGTTGAGCACCAACAGCCGGCGAACGGGCTTGCCGGCGTTGCACAGCATCGACGCCTGCTCGGCCACCAGGCGGTCGCGCTGGCTGATGCCGGTGGTGTCGATCAGCACGATCTTGCGGTTGCCCAGTTCGGCCAGAATGCGGCGCAGCTCGCCGGCATCGCGCACTGAGTGCGCCGGCACGCCCATCAGGCGGCCGTAGATCTGCAATTGTTCCAGCGCGCCGATCCGGAACAGGTCGGTCGTCAGCATGGCGACCTGCTCCCGGCCTTCGCGGGCCACGCAGCGGGCGGCCAGCTTGGCCAGCGTCGTGGTCTTGCCCACGCCCGTGGGGCCGACCAGCGCATACACGCCGCCGGCCAGGAATTCGTCTTCGGAACGCACCACCGGCAGGTGGGTCACCAGTTCATTGCGTGCCCAGCTCTGCGCAGCCTCGGTGGAGAGACCTTGCGGCAGGCGCTCGACCAGCGTGCGGACCAGCTTGGTGCTGAAGCCGGCGTCCAGCAGGCTGCGGAACAGCGCGGCGCCCGCGGGCTCGCGCCCCGGACCTTGGCGGCCGCCCCACAGCAGCCCGTCCATGCGGGTTTCCAGCGCGCCGCGCAAGGCGCTGATGGCGTCCTGCAGACCGGCGGCCGTATCGGCCGGCAGATTCGCGGGCGGCAAACCCTGCGGCGGACGCACCGGGGCATCGGGCATGCGGCCCATGGGCGGCGCGGCATGCAGCATGGCCGGTTGCGGCGGCGCTGCCGGCGCCATGACGGGCGCCTGCACGGGTGCGGGCGGCGCGGCGTAGTCTTGGGGCGCGTGATAGGCGGTGGCGGGCGCAGCGGCCATGGCGGCTGCGGGCGCGGCGGTGGCCATGCGCTCGGGCATGGCGGGAGCCGGCGGTGTCATGCGGACTGCCGGCGCAAGCGGCGGCAGCTCGACGCGTACCGGTGCGGCCGGCTGAGGTGCGACCGGCTGAGGTGCGGCCGGCTGAGGTGCGGCCGGCTGAGGTGCGACCGGCTGAGGTGCGACAGCCGTCGGTGCAACCGAAACCGGCTGCGGTGCAGCGGGTACGAATTCTGCCGGCGACGGTTCAATCTCCGGCTGCGCCGACGCCGCATACGCGGACTGGTAAGCGGCAATGGATCGCGCCGGCGGCGCGTACCCGGCTGGCGGCGCGGGCGGCATGGCAACCGGCGCAACCTGCGGTCGCGCCATCCCGGCCGGTGCGCCGAACGACGGCGCCGCGGGCTGACGTTCCTGCGCCGGCGGCGCATAGGCCGGCGCTTCGCGCGGCGGCGTCTGCTGCTGCGGCGCGTCGTCAAAGGCGCCATCAACGGTGGCCAGGACCTCGATCCCGCCCTCGACGCTGCGGTTCGACACGATCAGCGCGTCAGGCCCCAAGGCCTCGCGCACCTGACGCATCACGTCACGGGTGTTTGCCCCGTAAAAGCGGCTGATCTTCATTGCCCATTGCTCCCGCCGATCAGCGCCGTCACGCGGACGATGCGCTCATCGGGAATTTCCGTGTTCGACAACACGCCAAGCTGCGGCAGATGATGCCGCAGGAAGCGCGACAGCGGCGCGCGCAGCACCGGCGACACCAGCAGCACCGGCGCATTGCCCTGCGATTCCTGCCGTTCGACCGCCGCCTGCGCCTCGCGCAGCAGCGTGTCGGCCAGCCCCGGCTCCAGGCCGCCGCTGGTCGTCATGGCCTGCGACAGCACGCGTTCCAGCTTCACGTCCAGGCCAATCACGCGCAGCTCGCCCTCGCCGGGGAACCATTGCTGCGTGATGGCGCGGCCAAGCGCGCGGCGCGTCAGTGCGATCAGCTCGTTGATATCCGGCTGGCCGCCCGACCCGGCGGCCATGGCCGCCAGACGCGGGCCATGCTCGGACAGCGTATCGATGATGGTGCGCATGTCGCGGATCGGCACTTCTTCCGACAGCAGACCCTGCAGCACCTTCTGCAGCGCGGTGAGCGACAGCGTCTTGGGCACCAGGTCCTCGACCAGCTTCGGCGCGTCGCGGCCGATGCGATCCAGCAGCTGCTGCACTTCCTGGCGGCCCAACAGGTTCGAGCCGTGGCGATGCATCAGGTGATTCAGGTGCGTGGCCACCACCGTGCCCGCATCCACCACCGTGTAACCGGCCACCTGCGCCTGATCGCGCAGCGAGCTGTCGATCCACAGCGCCGGCAGGCCGAACGCCGGATCGGTCGTCGGCGTGCCCTTGATCTGCATGGTCACGCCGCCCGGGTCGATGGCCAGCCACTGACCCGGCATCGCGACCCCCGTGCCCACTTCCACGCCGGACAGCAGGATGCGGTAATCGTTGGGCTTGAGTTCCAGGTTGTCGCGGATGTGCACGACCGGCGGCAAAAAGCCCACGTCCTGCGCAAACTTCTTGCGCAGGCTGCGGATGCGGTGAAGCAGCTCGCCGTTCTGCGCGTGGTCCACCAGCGGAATCAGGCGGTAGCCCACTTCCAGCCCCAGCTGGTCCACCATCGACACGTCTTCCCAGCTTGCCTCGGCAGCCGCGGCCTGCGCCTGGGTGATCGCCTGCGGCGGTATCTCCTCGGCGGCCACGGCAGCGGCTTTCTTGCGTTTGAGCAGCGCCCAGCCGCCCCAGCCCAGCGCGGCGGCCAGCGTCAGGAACGCGATGTGGGGCATGTTGGGGATGAGGCCCATGATGCCGATGATGCCGGCGGTCAGGAACAGCACGCTCGGATTGGAGAACAGCTGGCTGATGATCTGCTGGCCGATGTCCTGGTCGGTCGACACGCGCGACACGACCACGCCGGCGGCGGTGGAGATCACCAGCGCGGGGATCTGGGCAACAAGGCCGTCACCGATGGTCAGCAGCGTGTAGACGCGGCCGGCTTCGCCCATGGACATGTCGTGCTGCGCCACACCGACGACCAGGCCGCCGATGATGTTGATCGCCATGATCAAGAGGCCGGCGATGGCGTCGCCGCGCACGAACTTGGAGGCGCCGTCCATCGAGCCGAAGAAGTCCGATTCCTGCGAGACTTCCGACCGGCGCTTGCGCGCCTCGTCTTCGCCGATCAGGCCGGCGTTCAGGTCCGCGTCGATCGCCATCTGCTTGCCGGGCATGGCGTCCAGGGTGAAGCGCGCGCCCACTTCCGCGATACGGCCCGCACCCTTGGTGATGACGATGAAGTTGATGATGGTCAGGATGATGAAGACGATGATCCCGACCGCGAAGTTGCCGCCCACCAGGAAGTGCCCGAAGGCCTCGATCACCTTGCCCGCGGCGTCCGGGCCCGTGTGACCGTGCAGCAGCACGACCCGGGTGGACGCGACGTTCAGCGACAGGCGCAGCAGCGTCGCGAACAGCAGGACGGCCGGGAACGCGGCAAAGTCCAGCGGCTTGCGCGTGAACATGGCCACCAGCAGGATCATCACGGACAACGCGATGTTGAAGGTGAACAGCAAGTCCAGCAGGAACGTGGGCAGGGGCAGCACCATCATGCCCAGCACCATCACGATCAGGATGGGACCCGCCAGCAGCCGCGCGTGCGTGCCGCCGTTATTCTTCAACATGGTGAGCAGAGCGCTCATTCCTTAAACTCCTTGTGCTGCGGTTTTTGCCTGCGGGTCCAGTTCGGCTGGCACGTTCAACTTCGTGGGGGCCGGGGGTTCAAGCCCCCAACCCGAGCGCCAGGATCGTAGCTGGAATACCCATGCCAGCACTTCCGCCACCGCGGTATACAGCTCGGCCGGGATTTCTTGTCCCAGCTCGACGTGTTGATGCAATGCGCGCGCCAAAGGCGGCGCTTCCAATGTGGGAATCTTGTTTTCGGTGGCCAGCTCGCGGATCTTCGCGGCGATCAGGCCCGTGCCCTTGGCCAGCACGCGCGGCGCGCCGCCCTTCGATTCGTCGTACTTCAGCGCCACCGCATAGTGCGTCGGGTTGGTGACCACGACGTCGGCCTTCGGCACCTCGGACATCATGCGCCGGCGGGCCGCCTGACGCTGCTGCTGCCGGATGCGCGCCTTCACATGCGGATCGCCTTCGCTTTCCTTGTGCTCCTGGCGCACATCTTCCTTGGACATCCGCAGCTTCTTCAGATGGCTCCAGATCTGCCAGGGCACGTCCAGCATGACGATGATGAGCAGCGACGCCACGATGAAGGCGCAGCACATTGCCACCAGGGTCAGCGCCTTGGTCAGCGCGGCCGACGGCGCCACGTGCATCAGCCCCATCATGTCGTCGTGATAGCGCCAGATGACCCAGACCGCTACGCCGCCGACCAGCAGCGCCTTGGCCAGCGCCTTGATCAGCTCCACCACCGTCTGCGACGAAAACATGCGCTTCAAGCCGGCCAGCGGGCTGAGCTTCGAAAAATTGGGCGTCAGCGGCTTGGTCGAAATCACCAGGCCGCCCAGCACCACGCTCGACAGCACTGCAACCACCGCCAGCAGGCCGAAGATCGGCAGCAGCACCAGCAGCGCATGGCCGAAACCGCTTACCGCCTGCTCGACCATGACGCCGGGATCCAACGCGACGCGCTGATCGAAGGCCAGCCCGTTGCGCAGCACCCCGCTCAGACCCCTGTAAAGCGACCCGCCGCCCGCCCAGATCGCGGCGACACCGACGGCCAGCATCATGAACGTGCCCAGTTCCCGGGAACGCGCAATCTGCCCCTCCTCGCGCGCCTTTTCCAGGCGCCTGGGAGAGGCGGCTTCGGTTTTCTCGAGGTCGCTTTCTTCGGACATGCTCTACGGGATCGTTGCGGCTCGCTGACGTGGAATGCAAGCCGCCCGCCGAGATTCTAGGAGGCGCCGGGGGTTGGCGATATGCCAAGAAACGGGGGGAAAGCGGCGCTATTCCCGGATGCGCCGCCGGCAGCCGGGCAGCCCCCCTTTGCGTGCGCCTTCAGCCCGCCGCTACAACTTGCCACATCAAGCCGCCCCATCAAGCCGCAACATGAACGCCCGCGTGACGCCACCCCGTCAACCCGCCACCGGCGCCGCCCGTCCCCCGGCGCCCTGTCCGTCCACGATCGCCTGGAAACGCGCGTAATCCAGCCCGATGCGCACGGCGCCCCAGTGTTCCGGCCCCAGATAAATGGGTAGGGAAATGTCGTTGACGATCTCGCCGGTATCCCGCGAATACGTCTGGAACAACTGCGCGCCCGTGTTGGCAGCCAGCCGGGCGCCCACGGGATCGTCAAAGATCCGCTTGTTGCGCACCCGGACGATGTCGACCTTCGGATCGCCGGTCGGCGCCAGCGAAAATCGGCTGTTGTGCGCCGGTGCGTAACCCCGGTTGTCCACCAGGATCGTGTAGATCGCGCCGGGCACCGCGTCCAGCACACTGTCGAGCAGGCGCGTCAGCGGCTCGTCGATGGCCCGGTCATACGCCGTGTGATACCGCGGCGGCTCGCTGCCGGGAATGCGCTGGTAATGGCGGTCGAACACGTCCACGCCGCGCCGCCGGGCATCGTGCAGCAGTCCGGCCGCCGCGTCCGCAAACGCCTCCAGCGACGCCGACAGGCTGTCGAACGCGGTATCGCCGGTGCGCATGTCGGCCAGCACCTCCTGCACGCTTTCGGTCTGGCGGCGGATGCGGTCGATCTCGCCCGACATGCTGCCCACCCGTTCCAGCACGTCCGCGCTCAACGCCGCGATGCGCCCCACCTCCTGGCTCATGCCGTGATTGGTGGCGTCAACCTCGCCGATCGCCTGGACCACTTCACCTACCTGCCGGTTCATGCTGTCGAAATCGCGCACGAAGCGCTCGAATCCGTCACAGGTGCGGTTCAGCACCGCGCCCGACGCGTCCACATCCTCGCGCAGCGTGCCGGTCTGGCGCTGGGTGGATTCGACCAGGCCCAGCATCTCCGAGGTATGGCGGCCGATGTCGCCGGTGGCTGTGTTGACGCGTTCGGCCAGACGGCCGACCTCGCTGGCCACCACCGCAAAGCCTCGGCCCGCGTCCCCTGCCCTGGCCGCCTCGACGCCCGCGTTCAACGCGAGCAGTTGCGTCTGGAGCGCAATGCCTTTGATTGCCTGGCTGATGTCGCCCACGGATTTCGCGCGGGCGGCCAGTTGCCCCACCACTTCGGTAAAAGCCGCCATCTCTTGCGTCATGCGGTCGACGCGCGTCTTGACCTCGGTCAGCTCCGCCAGCGCCTGCTCTGCGGCATGCAGGTTCTGGCCGGACACGGCGGCGATTTCGCGGGCATGCGTGGAGGTGGATGCCGACAGGTCAGCGATCTGCGCGCCGCTGGCTGCAAGCGCGTCGGCGGCCCTGGCCTGCTCGCGCGCCAGCAGCGAACAGCGCCCCGCCTGGAACTGCGTGCGCGCCGCGTTCAGCGCGATCTCGATGCTGGACTGGCGCACCGTCATGACCCGCACGCGGATCTGCGCCAGAAAACGGTACAGCGGCCAGGCGGCCGGACTGAAAGACAGGGCGCGCTCCGACAGCATCGCGTCGCCGCGATTGAGCCGACGCAACAAGCCCCACATGCCGCCCAGGCGGAATACGGATCTGGCCATGATGAACCTCCTCTCCCTGGCCCGGACCGCCTGCTTTGGGCATCCGTGGCCTGACGCGCAAAGCGCGCCTTGTCTCGCGCTGCAAGGCCCCGATTATTGTTGGCAGGAGTCTATCGGGAGGGTCGCGTTTGCGCTCTTAGGGAATACGTCATGCGGACGAGGCGGCAAAGACGGCCAAGTGCAGCAGACAGGCAGCCGCAAGGACGCAGCCGCGCGCGGGTGTCAGACACCAGGGCCATGCGGGTGTCTGACACCGGGACGATGTCCGGGAGCGAACATCGCCCGAGGGCCGGGCTTAGAAACCCAGGCTGGCCAGCAGGTCGTCGACCTGGTCCTGGCTGGTGACCACGTCGGTCTTGCCTTGCGGGTTGATCTGCGGACCGTTGAGCAGGCTGTTGGCTTCATCGCGGCGCTCTTGCGGCACGTTGTCCAGCAGCACCTGCAGCAGTTCGCGTTCGATCGCGCCCACCACGTCCATCATGCGCATGATGACCTGGCCCGTGAGGTCCTGGAAATCCTGCGCCATGATGATTTCCATCAGCTTGGACTGCGTCTGCTGCGTCTGCTTGGGCACGTCGGCCAGGAAGGCGCGCGTGTCCTGCACCAGTTCGCGCGCTTCCGGCATCTCCAGCGGCTGGTCGTACCATTGCTGCCAGCGGCTATCCAGCGCCTGGGCCGAACGCGACATGTTGTCCTGGATCGGACCGGCCTGCTCGGTGGCGTTGAGCACGCGGTTGGCGGCCTGCTCGGTCATCTGCGCCACGTACCGCAGGCGGTCGCGCGCATCGGGGATTGCATTGGCGGCGTCCTTGATCGCTTGATCCAGGCCCAGTTCGCGCATGCTGTCGCGCAGCATGCGGGTGAGCGAGGCGATGCGATGGATCAGGTCGGGCGACTCTGCCGGGTCAACTGTTTCCGTTGAGCTCATCGCACACCTCACCCGCCAATTTTCTCGAAGATCTTGTTCAGCTTTTCCTCCAGCGTTGCCGCGGTGAAAGGCTTGACCACATAACCGTTGGCGCCGGCCTGGGCTGCGGCAACGATGTTTTCCTTCTTGGCTTCCGCCGTCACCATCAGCACCGGCAGCGAAGCCAGCGATGCGTCGGCGCGGATCTGCTTGAGCATCTCCAGACCGTCCAGGTTGGGCATGTTCCAGTCGGACACCACGAACTGGAAGCCGCCGTTGCGCAGCTTCTCCAGGCCAATAGCGCCGTCCTCGGCCTCATCCACGTTTTCGAAACCCAGCTCCTTGAGCAGGTTGCGGATGATCCGCCGCATGGTGGGGAAGTCATCCACCACCAGAATCTTCAGGCCCTTGTCTACCATCTTTCACTCCAGAAAAAATTTGCTTGAGACCGATCGTGGCGTCAGTCCGCGTTAAACGCGGTGCCCACGGTCGCCCAGGCGAGTCAGAATGCGTTCGCTCATCGCCGACAACGGCACCACTTCACTTGCAGCCCCGATGGCAATGGCCTCGCGAGGCATGCCAAAGACCACGCAGCTTGCTTCGTCCTGCGCGATCGTGTGTGCGCCCGCCCGGTGCATGGCCAGCATGCCGGTGGCGCCATCCTTGCCCATGCCCGTCAGGATCACGCCGATGGCGTTCTTGCCCGCCGCCACGGCCGCGGAATTGAACAGCACGTCCACGGACGGACGGTGGCGATTGACCGGTTCGCTGGCTTCCAGCTCGATGACGTAGTTGGCGCCACTGCGGCCCAACCGCATGTGCATCTCGCCGCCCGGCGCCAGGTACACGTGGCCCGGCAGCACGCGCTCGCCGTGCACGGCCTCGCGCACGGTCACGGCGCACAGCGCATCCAGGCGCTGCGCGAACGACCGCGTGAAGCCGGCCGGCATGTGCTGCGTGATCAGGATCGCGGGGCTGTCCGGCGGCAGCGGCTGCAGGACTTCGCGGATGGCTTCGGTGCCGCCCGTGGACGCGCCCACGATGACCAGCTTTTCCGAGCTGGACAGCGGACGGCGCAGCATGGGCGCCGGCGCGGCTGCCGCCGCATGGGGCGTGGGCGCGCGCAGCTTGGCGCGCGACGCGGCGCGGATCTTGTCGGCAATGAGTTCCGTGTATTCGAGCAGGCCGTCGCGAATGCCCAGTTTGGGCTTGGTCACGAAGTCGATGGCGCCCAGTTCCAGCGCGCGCAGCGTGATTTCGCCGCCGCGCTCGGTCAGCGACGACACCATCACGACCGGCATCGGACGCAGGCGCATCAGCTTTTCCAGGAAATCCAGCCCGTCCATGCGGGGCATTTCCACGTCCAGCGTCAGCACGTCGGGGTTGTGACGCTTGATCAGGTCGCGCGCGACCAGCGGATCGGGTGCGGTCGCAACCACTTCCATATCCGGCTGGCTATTGATGATTTCGGTCATCAAGCCGCGCACAAGCGCGGAGTCATCCACACACAAAACGCTTATTTTCTTCATCTTGTTTGCTGCCCTGGCCCGTTCAGGCCTTATTTGCGCATTCGTAGACTGTCTGCCCGCGCAGACGGAAATCCCGGCTGATGTACGTGAAGTTCTCGGAGTGGCCGGCAAACAGCAGGCCGCCCGGCTTCATGAGGGGCACGAACCGCTCCAGAATCTTGGCCTGGGTCGGCTTGTCGAAATAGATCATGATGTTGCGGCAGAAGATCACGTCGAACTTTTCGGTGATCCCCCACGACGGCGACAAGAGGTTCAGCGTCTCGTAGCGCACCATCTCGGCGATCTCGGGCCGCACCCGCACATGCCCTTCGTTCGCGCCGCGGCCTTTCAGGAAGAAACGGCGCAGGCGCTCGCTTTCCATCTTCGCGACGCGTTCGTTCGGATAGACGCCCGTGCGCGCGCGGTTCAGCACGCTGGTGTCGATGTCGGTAGCCAGCACGGTCGAGCCGGCGGCCCGCGGGCCCAGGGCTTCGGTCAGCGTAATGGCGATCGAGTACGGCTCTTCGCCCGTCGAGGCTGCACAACACCACACCGAAACGGGTCCCCCGCGCCTCTTCGCGAAGTCCGCCAGGATCGGAAAGTGATGCGATTCACGAAAGAACGCGGTCAGGTTCGTCGTGAGCGCGTTGATGAAGTCTTCCCACTCCGCGGCGTCGGGCTCGTTTTCCAGGCTGTCCAGATAACTGCCGAAATCCTGCCCGCCCAACGCCCGCAGGCGGCGCGCGAGGCGGCTGTAGACCATCTCGCGCTTGTGCGTGCCCAGCGAAATGCCGGCGCGCGCGTGGATCATCTTGCGGACGCGGGAAAAGTCCGCGTCACGGAAATCAAACTGGCGGTCCACCGAAATGGACGGGGCCGTATTCGCCGAAGTTGCCACGCGTATCCTCAGCGTCCCAGAGCAGGCGCATCGGGCGCATGCAGGCGGGCGTCGTCATAGGTGGCGTGCACCGATGACAGCCGATGCGCCGGCACTTCGATGACCTCGCCCGTATTGATCTTGAACACGGCCACCGCTTCGGCCAGGCGCTGCGCCTGTTCCTGCAGCGAGCCCGCCGCGGCAGCCGCCTCTTCCACCAGCGCCGCGTTCTGTTGCGTCACTTCGTCCATCTGCGACACGGCCCGGTTCACCTGGTCGATGCCGCTGGATTGTTCTTCGGACGCTGCCGAGATCTCGCCCATGATGTCCGTCACGCGCTTCACCGAGGCCACGATTTCCTGCATCGTGGAGCCGGCGCGTTCGACCTGCTGCGAACCCGCGCCCACCTTGGTCACGGAGTCTTCGATCAGGCCCTTGATTTCCTTGGCAGCTTGGGCGCTGCGCTGCGCCAGCGAACGCACTTCGCCCGCCACCACCGCAAAGCCCTTGCCCTGCTCACCGGCGCGCGCGGCTTCCACCGCCGCGTTCAGCGCCAGGATGTTCGTCTGGAATGCGATGCCGTCGATCACCGACACGATTTCCGAGATCTTGCGCGAGCTGGCCGAGATGCCTTCCATGGTGTGCACCACTTCCGACACCGCCGCGCCGCCACGTTCGGCCACGTCAGACGCGCTGGCGGCCAGCTGGTTGGCCTGGCGGGCGTTGTCCGCGTTCTGCTTGACGGTCGACGCCAGCTCTTCCATCGAGGCGGCGGTCTCTTCCAGCGAAGCGGCCTGTTGCTCCGTGCGGCTGGACAGGTCCGTGTTGCCCGCTGCGATCTCATGCGAGCCCACGTTGATTTCATCGACGCCGCGGCGCACCGAGGCCACCGTGCGGGTCAGGCTTTCCTGCATACGCTTAAGCGCCGCGAACAGTTGGCCGATTTCATTGGTGTTGCTGACTTCCACGCGCGCCGTCAGGTCGCCGCCGGCAATGCGGTCGAAATGGTGGCCGGCTTCCTTCAGCGGCTGCAGCACGCGGCGGCGCAGGAAGACGTAGGTGGCGAACACCAGCAGCGCCGCGATGATGCCGCCGGCGCTGACGGCCATCAGCACAAACTGGTAGCGCACTTGCGCCACTTCGAACGCGTCCGTCATCTTGCTGGCGCGCCAGAAGTCAAAGCCTTCGACGGCGCGCGCAAAGCGGCCTTCCAGGGCGTCCTGCACCTTCTGGATCTGCGTCTGGTAAGCCGGCATGTCGGCCTTTTCCAGCGCGGCGACCAACGGTGCGACACCCTGCTGCACCAACGCCGCATAGGAGTCGTCGATCTCCTTCAGGGCCTCGGCGGCTTCGGCCGGCCGTGGCAGGGTCTTGAAGAAATCGAACTCGGCCTGGCCCTTGTTCAGCGACGCCTTGGCACGTTCCAGCAGGCCGGCGGCCTCGCTGGACAGACCTTGCGCCAGCAGGGTCGGCTGACCGACGCTGCGCACGATGTCCGCATAGTTCAGGGTCGCGGCACGGGCCAGGCCGTTCAGCGTGTCCTTGTGGCTTAGCACGACGCGGTTGACGGCGTCGTTCAATTCCTGCGATTGCTTGATCTCGGCCAGCGTCCCATTGCTGATGCGCAACGACAACACGCCCAGCGCGGCACCAATCACCAACATGAATGAGAAGAACGCCAGCACCCACAACAGGCTGCTGCGTATCGTCATGTTCGCGAAAAACTTGCGCATCACAAGAACCATCCCTTGACTGCAATCGTTAAAGGAAAGCGCCACATCGCGATCAATATGGCGCCTTTACCCCGCATTCCGGCCAGACTCCGATCAGGAGGCGACCTTCTCCACCAGCGCCATTTCGTCGCTGGTCATCAGCTTTTCAATGTCCACCAGGATCAGCATGCGCTCATCCACGGTGCCCAGGCCGGTCAGGTACTCGGTCGACAGCGTGGCGCCGAACTCGGGCGCCGGACGAACCTGGCCCGAGTTGAGCATCAGCACGTCCGACACGCCGTCCACCACGATGCCGACGACGCGGCGGTCGAGGTTGAGGATGATGACGACGGTCTGCTCGTTGTAGTCGACGCGGCCCAGGTTGAACTTGATGCGCAGGTCGACGATCGGCACGATGATGCCGCGCAGGTTCGTCACGCCCTTGATGAACGGCGGGACGTTTGCGATGCGGGTGACCGTGTCGGCGTCGTAGCCGCGGATTTCCTGCACCTTCAGGATGTCGATCCCGTATTCCTCGTCGCCCAGCGTGAAGACCAGGAACTCGCTGCCGACATCTTCATTGCGCGCGGCTTGCGCTTGCGGTTTGGCTGCCATGATTTTTTAGTGCTCCATCAATTCAGAACGGCTTCGGGCTGCGACCAGCGCTCCCGGTTGGCGCGCGCGAGCGCAAATACGTCGACAATCAGGGCCACGCTGCCATCGCCAAGAATGGTGGCGGCGGAAATGCCCGGGACCTTGCGGTAATTCGATTCCAGATTCTTGACCACCACCTGATGCTGTCCGATCAGGTGATCGACCAGCAGCGCAAAGCGCCGGTCCTCGGCCTGCATGATGACGGCGATCGCCTGCGTGGGATCGGTCTGGGCCTCGCCCACCGAGAACACGCGGTGCATCTCGACCAGCGGCAGGTATTCGCCGCGCACGTGCATGACGCGCTCGTTGCCGGCAACCGAGTAGATCTGGTCGTTGGTGGGCTGCAGCGATTCGGTGACGTGGTTCAGCGGCAGGATGAAGGTCTCTTCACCGACGCGCACCGACATGCCGTCCAGAATGGCCAGGGTCAGCGGCAGCACGATGCGGGTCGTGGTGCCGTTGCCCGGCTCGCACGACAGCTGCACGTGGCCGCCCATGTCCTGGATGTTCCGGCGCACCACGTCCATACCCACGCCGCGGCCGGAAATGTCCGTGACCTTTTCGGCCGTGGAGAAACCGGGCGCGAAAATCAGCTGCCAGATCTCGTCGTCGGGCGAGTTTTCGTTGACGGCCAGGCCTTGCGCCATGGCCTTCTTCAAAATCTTTTCGCGGTTCAGGCCACCACCGTCGTCGCTGACTTCAATGACGATGTTGCCGCCGTTGTGCTGCGCGGACAGCACCAGCTGGCCAACCGGATCCTTGCCGGCGGCAATACGCTTTTCGGGCGTTTCGATGCCGTGGTCCAGGCTGTTGCGCACCAGGTGGGTCAGCGGGTCGATGATGCGTTCGATCAGGCTCTTGTCCAGCTCGGTCGCGCGGCCGTACGTTTGCAGTTCGATCTGCTTGCCCATCTTGCCGGCGATATCGCGCACCAGGCGCGGGAAGCGGCTGAACACGTAATCCATCGGCATCATGCGGATCGACATGACGGCTTCCTGCAGATCGCGCGCATTGCGCTCCAACTGCTCCATGCCGTTCAGCAGGCGATCGTGCAGCACCGGATCCAGCGTGGAGGCGGTCTGCGCCAGCATGGCTTGCGTGATGACCAGCTCGCCCACCAGGTTGATGACCTGGTCGACTTTTTCAACGCCGACGCGGATCGAGGTCGATTCCTTGTCTGCATGGGCGGCGGCGGAAGCGGCCGGACGCGCGGCGGCACGGGCGGCCGGCGCACCAGCGTCGGCCGCCGCTGCCACCTCGGCGGCGGGCGCTTCGGGCGCAGCCGGGGCCGCGGCCGGCGCGGCAACCGGCGCGGCGGGCGCCGCTTCGGCCGCCACGGGCGCGGCGTCGCCGCTTGCCGGCACTGCCTCGCGGGCGATGTTCAGTTGGTCGCCGTCGACGATAAAGCAGCACACGGCCTCGATGTCTTCCGGCGTGCAGGTGCTATCCACCCAGACCGTCAGCATGCCATTGGCGCGTTCGCTCGCCTTGACGGTGCCCAGGTTGCCCATCTCTTCGAGCAGGGACGCGGCATCCTTGTCGGAAACCTTGGTGATGCGTACACGCAGCGGCAGGCCGCCGGCTTGCTCGCTGGTGGCGGCGGCCGGCGCAGCGGCTTCGACCGGTGCGACGGGCGCGGGCGCCTGCTGCACGGGTGCGGGCGCCGGGGCCGCGACCGGCGCGGCAGCGGGTGCAGGCGCAGCGGGCGCGGGCGCGGGCGCGGCGGCCGCGGCGGGATCCTTATGCTCCAGCGCAAGCTGCCTCAATACGGCGCAAATACGCTCAAACACGGCATCATCGGGCTCTTCGGAGGCCCGATAGGCATCCAGTTGGCTTTTGAGCACGTCTTTCGTTTCCAAGAAAATATCAATCATGTCCGTGCGCAGCGCCATTTCGCCACGCCGGATCGCGTCCAGAAGGTTCTCAAGCAGATGGGTCGTGCCCGCCAGCTGGTTGAAACAGCCGAACGTCGCCGCACCGCCCTTGATCGAATGCGCCGCGCGGAAAATGGCGTTGAGCTGCTCGATGTCGGGCGCGCCCACATCGAGCTCGAGCAACAGCTGCTCCATTTGCGCAAGCAGCTCGTCCGCCTCGTCGAAAAAGGTCTCGTAAAACTGACTGAGGTCCAAACCAGAACTCATGACCCGTACGCCTTTCTAAATGAACCTGCTACGCGCCGGCCTGCTCGTCGAGCAGTTCGGTCGCCAATTCCACCAGCACATCGGGATCCACCGGCTTGGAAAGCCAGCCGCAAACACCCAGATCCCGGGCTGCCATCTTGCTGTCCACGTCGTCCTCGGTGGTCAGCACCAGCACCGGCACATCCATGTACCGGTCCTCTTCGCGCAACCCCTGGATCAACTCCAGACCGCCCTTCACCGGCATGTTCCAGTCGCTGACGACCAGATCCACCGGGTTGGCCATCGCCACTTCCAGCGCTTCCTGGCCGTTGCAAGCCGTCAACACGTTCCAGCCTGCGCCGGTCAGCGTCGCCTGCACGATCATCCGCATGGTCGTGGAATCATCCGCCACGAGTATCGTTGCCGTCATTGTTGTCGAACCCCTTCAGCGGGCGGGATGTTCTCCGCCTCGCTCTGCTTGGTTGCCGTTGCGGCCTGGCTGGCGGCTTGCACCGCCTGCACGGCCGTCCCCACCTCGCGCGCATCCTTGGCGCTCAAATCCGCGGCTGCGGCGTTCTCGCTTTCGATGCGCTTCTGGGTGCTTTGGTTGAGCACCACCAGGCTGATGCGTCTATTAACGGCTGCATACGGATCATCTTTAACCAGACTCATGCTGGAAGACAGACCCTGGATGCGCATGACCTTGCTTTCGTTCATGCCGCCCGCCACCAATTCCTGGCGCGAAGCGTTTGCGCGGTCGGCCGACAGCTCCCAGTTGCTGTAGGCGCGTTCGCCGCGCGCATACTGCGACGCGTCGGTATGACCCGAGATGCTGACCTTGTTGGGCAGTTCGTTCAGCACCGGTCCCAGCTCGCGTAGGATGTCGCGCATGTACGGCTGCACTTCGGCGCGGCCGGTCGCGAACATCGGGCGGTTCTGGTTGTCGATGATCTGGATGCGCAGGCCTTCGGTCGTCAGATCGATCAGGAGCTGCGGCCGGAAGGATTTCAGGACCGGGCTCGTCTCGATGACGTTTTCGAGGCGCTTCTTGAGGTTTTCGAGGCGATGCTGCTCGCGGCGCTCGGCGTCGCCCATCGGCTGGGACTCGACCCGGTTGCCCTGGCCGCGGCGCACGTCGCCCTCGCTGCGCAGCGGGTCCTGCCCGCCGCCAGGCACGGCGCTCGTTTCCGCCGAACTGCTGGGCCCGCCCGTGATGGCGACGCGCAGCGGCATGCGGAAATACTCCGCGATGCCCTTCAGTTCTTCCTTCGGCACGATGCTGACCAGCCACATCACCAGGAAGAACGCCATCATTGCCGTGATGAAGTCGGCGTACGCGATCTTCCAGCTGCCCCCGTGGTGCCCGCCGCCCTTGACCTTCTTGCGGCGGATCACCACACGGTGATTATTTACCGTGCTCATGGCCCGCTCCGTCAGGCCTTGCCGGTCGACTTGGTCTGGCGGACGTGCTCTTCCAGCTCACCGAAGGTGGGCCGGACCGCCGAGAACAGCACCTTGCGGCCGAATTCCACCGCGAGCTGGGGCGGGTAACCGTTCATGCTGGCCAGCAGCGTCGTCTTGATGCATTCGAGCACCTTCATGGCTTCATCGGTGCGGCGCTCCACGCGGGAGGCCAGCGGACCCACAAAGCCGTACGCCAGCAAAATACCCAGGAACGTGCCGACCATCGCCTTGGAGATCAGATCACCCAGAATGGCGGGCGGCTGATCCACGGCGGCCAGCGCCTTGATCACGCCCAGCACCGCGGCCACGATACCGAAAGCAGGCAGGCCGTCGGCCATCTGCTGCAGCGCATGCGCCGGCACTTCGCGCTCGTGGCGGTAGGTTTCGATTTCCTCGTCCATGAGCGTTTCGATTTCGAACGAGCTCATGTTGCCGCTGATCATGATGCGCAGGTAGTCCGTAATGAACTCCATGAGCTTCTCGTCTTTGGCGATACGGGGATACTCGCTGAAGATCGGGCTGGAGCCCGGATCCTCGATATGCGATTCGATGGCCATCAGGCCTTCACGGCGCGCCTTGTTCAGCAGCACGTACAGGAGCGCCATCAGCTCCATGTACACGTCCTTGCCGTAGCGCGAGCTCTTGAGCGCGTCGGGAAGCGCCTTCTTGACCAGCATCAGCGACTTCTTGCTGTTGCCCGCCAGGAAAGCCCCGAACGCCGCGCCGAAGATCAGCGTCAGCTCGAAGGGCTGGTAAAGCGCGCCCATGTGTCCGCCCAGCGCCATGAAGCTGCCGACGACCGACACGATCACCACAAGAAAACCGATAACAATCAACACAACGGGCCCCTGCCAACGAAGTCTATAACTTGCGTCAATGATCCCCTGTCCCCCCTGCCCCAAAAAGGCGGGTTAGGGGGTGTTTTCCAGGGCTTTTGATGTATTTGGACGCCCGATCAGGTCGGAGCGGCGGTCGCAATGGGGGCTGAACGGCTGCCGGCGCGTGCTTTGGCCGCCGCGCGGGTCTTGCCGGCGCGAGGTGGCGGACGGCAGATGGCGCACACGAAATCGGACTGCGGATCGTGGGCGTGGGCGATGAAATGGCCGCCGCATTGCCGGCACGCAGAGAGCTGCAACATGCCGCTGTCGAAGAATCGCACCAGCATCCACGCCCGGGTGAAGCTCAGGACGGGCTCGGCATCCGCGGTTTCCTGCCCCGCGTTTTCAAGATACAGGCGATACGCATCGATGGTGGCGCGTATGCCCTTGCTGGTGGTGCGCGTATTCAGGAACGAATACACGTTATAGAAGAGAGAGGAATGAATATTCGGCAGCCAGGTCATGAACCAGTCAACCGAAAAAGGCAGCATGCCCTTGGGTGGCGAGCAGCCGCGGATTTCGCGATACAGGCGGGCGAGGCGATCATGGCTGAGGCTTGTTTCAGCCTCAAGCACCTGAAGGCGCGCGCCCAGCGTAATCATGGAGCTAGCAAGCAGAATGTCGTCCGCTTCCTGGGAAACGCTCTTGGAGGCCATTACAGGTGTATCCGAGTGGAATTCGCGAGGCCGTCAGGCCAGTTCTTCGACAGGCTGCTTGGCGAGCAGGATGGTTGCATGCGCTTGTTGCAGCGCACCACCCAGAACGTCGTGAGTCAGCGCGGACAGCAGGCTGTAATCATCAAAGCGGAAACGGCACAGCAGCGAGCTGGAGCTGGCCAGTTTCACCAATTGCGCCGGCGAAAGGCGCATGAGAATGTCAGCGACTTCGTTGCTGAAACCCAGGCGGAACATCGATGCGGCGAAATCGTCCCGCAACATACGCTGAGCCAGTAACAGATATGACAGATTCACTTCGCGAATGTCTGCCAGCAAAGAATTTTCGACTTGTTGCACGCCGTACTCCCTATCCCTATCCCACCCGAGGGGCTTGATTACTCATAGCGCAGGCAACGATTGTTACCTGACTGCTTGCTGCATCCTGTTTTTATGCGAAATGTATCATTTGTTCGCAAATTAAGTAAAATTTACCACAGGTGATGTCATTTTCTATGACTTATATGACAAATCTTTGTTGATGTTGCGCAACGTGCCGTTCTAGACACACCTTGACATACAAGTTCGTGACAAATTTTCGCCAATTTGCCAAATAAGCATTCAAAACGTTGCGTACTTCCTGAAATGAACGGCGCCCCATTGCCGACAATGCCAACTTAGCGACTCTTAAGATTCGCCCGCCTTACCGTAGCCGCGCTTGTCGACAATGTCGCAAATTGGCAACACGACCGCGCTTCACGATGGACTCCGCCAGAATTCCCGCAATGCCCCACGCAGATGACAGCCTGGTCGAATACGCGCCGCTAGTTCGGAAGCTGGCTTTGCAATTGCTCGCCCGGCTTCCCGCCAGCGTCGAACTCGACGACTTGATACAAGCCGGCATGATCGGCCTGCTCGATGCCGTCCGCCGCTATCAGGAAACCGCAGACGCGCAATTCGAGACCTACGCCACGACGCGTATCCGTGGCGCCATGCTCGACGAGCTTCGCGGCCAGGACTGGTTGCCGCGCAGCGTACGCACGAAGGCCCGCAAGATCGAACAGGCGATCCAGTTTCTGGAACAGCGTTTGATGCGCGCGCCGACTGAGGCCGAGATCGCCGCGCAACTTGAGCTGCCGCTGGATGAATACCAGTCGCTGCTGCACGACGCGCAAGGCGTGCAGATCGTTCATTACGAAGACTTCACTACTGAACCCGATTCGGCGTCGGGGCAGGCGGATTGGTCTGCGACGTTGAATCACGGGGCGCCGAGTGGGAATCCGCTGGATTCGCTCTTGGCCGGGGATTTCCGGCAGGCGTTGGTGCATGCGATTGACGCCCTGCCCGATCGGGAAAAGCTGCTGCTGTCGTTGTGTTACGAGCAGGGGCTGAATCTGAAGGAGATTGGGGCGATCATGAATGTGACCGAGGCGCGGGTGTGCCAGCTGCGGTCGCAGGCGACGGCGCGGATCCGGGCTCGGTTGAAGGATCAGGCTTGGCAGGAGTTGCCCCAGGAGGGGCAGATCGCGCAGATTATTTGAAGGCGCAGTACTGGGACCGGCCGGTCTGCACTTTGCGAAACTGAGGCCGGCATACCCGAGTGCGGATTGAATGCTGCACGCGTGCCTGAAGTCTGCTGCGCAGCTCGTCCAATCTTTGCGGTTCGCAACAGCCGATCCCAGCGCGCAAATTGTCGACGTCGCGTTGTCGACTCAGCCGATCAATTCGGCTCAGCGCGCGTCCGCGGCCGCTGACGCAAGAGATTTCGACTCGCACGCGATGAATCTGACCGTTATCACTTCAGAGTTCGATGCGTTCGACAACATCATTGCAATCTGCATTGCTGCACTCTGCGCAAGCGCTGCGCGACCACTATCTGCGTCACAAGTACCCGGCAGCCGTCAATAAGCCCTACTACTTCTTGCAGTTTGCAGACGCGCGCCAGTCTCCTGGCCTATCAGACGAATGCCAACTCGCGAGTGCCGCTCCTTTCCACATACAGTTCGCTAGTGGTGCTGGGCCTGACCGAGCTGGCGAGCACGAACCGAGTCGGCCACCAGAGACGTCTGGATTTTCCACTACTTGAACGGCGTCGCATTGCGCGTCTGCCGATCTGCCCCCCCCCGCCCCTCCACCGGCCGCTCCAGAGGCAATCCGCAGTGAAACCTGCCGCCCATCGGCCAATTTCACGATTGTCGAAAAAAAAACCTAAAGATTGATTTTCGACTGCCGTAATCCTGGCAACGGAGAAATTCGAAGACACAAGTCAAAGAATTCTTCCCGTTACAAAGATGGGCGGCCCCGCTGCCCGGTTTGAAGAAGCCTTTCTCTCTTGGGAGCCTAAACATGGCTGCAGTCATCAATACCAACTACTTGTCGCTCGTTGCTCAGAACAACCTGAACAAGTCGCAATCCTCCCTGGGCACCGCCATCGAGCGTCTGTCGTCGGGCCTGCGCATCAACAGCGCCAAGGACGACGCCGCCGGTATGGCCATTGCCAACCGCTTCACCGCGAACGTCAAGGGCCTGACCCAAGCCGCTCGTAACGCCAACGACGGCATCTCGCTGGCTCAAACGACGGAAGGCGCTGCCTCCGAAGTCAACACCCACCTGCAACGCGTTCGCGAACTGTCCGTGCAAGCCGCCAACGGCAGCTACTCGCAAGAACAGCTGAACTCGATGCAAGACGAAATCAACCAGCGTCTGTCGGACATCGATCGCATCTCGCAACAAACCGACTTCAACGGCGTGAAGGTTCTGTCGGATTCGGCCAAGCCCCTGACGCTGCAAGTCGGCGCCAACGACGGCGAAACGATCACCCTGAACCTGACCGAAATCAGCGTCAAGACCCTGGGTCTGGACGGCTTCAACGTCAACGGCTCGGGCGTGACCCAGAACCGTTCGGCTACCGTGTCGGATCTGCAAGCTGCTGGCGGCGTGGCTGGCGCGACCCCCGCTACCGCTAACGAGTGGAAGGTTACGACCACCCACGAGGCTGTGACCGCTGAGCAAGCCTTCGGCAAAATGCAAAACGGCAACAAGGTCACCATCGGTACCGGTGCCGCTACCGCTGTCGAGTACACCTACGACGCCAGCAACAAGAACTTCACGTTTACGAACAAGGTCGCCTCGGGCACGGCTCCCGCTGACTCCGTCGGAAGCCTGGCCGCTTCGCTGAAGCCTGCCACCGGCACCCTGACCGGCACGTACAACAACGCAGGCACGGCGGCAACCTCCTTCGAAGTCGACGCGACCGGCAAGGTCACGATCGGTGGAAAGGAGGCCTACCTGGATCTGGCCGGCAACCTGACGACGAACAATGCCGGCACGACGACTGCAGCTACCCTGGAATCCGTGCTGCAAGCGGCATCGGAAGTTACCGGCGCCGGTAACGCCAGCGTCGCTATTGGTGGCAAGACGTACTCCAGCAACGCGGCTGGTGACGGTCTGGAATTCACCGACACGATCAGCAGCGACGCCCTGTTGGCCCAGGTGAAGGCTGACGCTTCTGGCGACGTGACGATCACCCTGGGTCAGGGCATCACCAGCGCCGATCTGACGTTCACGTCGGGCAAGTCGGACGACACGTATGTTGACGGCAAGGGTGTCTTCACGACGACCCAAACCTACGAAACCGATTACAAGGTTGATCCGAATACGGGTAAAGTCACAGTCATGGGCGGCGACGGCACGGGCGACTACAAGCCGCAGATCGGCGCTGAAGTCAAGGTCAGCAGCTCCGGCAAGCTGACGACGGAAGATACCAGCGAAGGTACGAAGACTACCGACCCGATGAAGACGCTGGACGCAGCCTTCACGAAGCTGGACAAGCTGACCGGCGAACTGGGTGCTGTGCAGAACCGTCTGGAATCGACGATCGCCAACCTGAACAACGTCGTCAACAACCTTTCCAACGCCCGTTCGCGTATTCAAGACGCCGACTACGCCACGGAAGTGTCGAACATGTCCAAGGCTCAGATTCTGCAACAGGCTGGTACCTCGGTTCTGGCGCAAGCCAACCAAGTGCCGCAGACGGTTCTGTCGCTGCTGCGTTAATCGCCGCACGGCGTTTAGGACGCGATTCGAGAATACGCGGGTGGTTTCCACTCGCCGTTTCAGGCGGCCCCACCCGCCTGGAATTCCGAAAGCGACCAACGCACGGAATCCCAAACCCCACGCGCCCTCGCCGCCGTGGGGTTTTTTTATTGCCCCACGAATGTCGTACACCCGAGTGAATAGCCATTCAGGTCAGTGGAAATACGGGGGATTTTCCGTCTTCAACTCGACTTTGGTAAGCCTGGACGTCCCTTAAGCTGGCCGGACTTTCGAACATCCCGAATTCCCGGTATCCATGGCTAAGTCCGACCTGCCCACCAAAACTAAATCGTCTACCGTAGGCAAGACGCCCCTTACGGCTAAGCAGGCGTTAGCCCGGACGCAGCGCTTTCCACAAGACCCGTACGGCTGGAAGGAGCACGGCCGCCACCTTTTCAATGCCGATGATCTGAGCAGCGCCAAGGCGGCTCTGAGTCGGGCGAGCGAACTTGATCCCGAAGATTGTGGCATCTGGTTGCTGTTGGGTTATACGCAACTCAATGCAGGGGACGAAACGCTTGCCGTACAACACTTCGAACATGCCCTTTCGCTACAGTCCGACTTGTTCGAAGCGCATCTGAATCTCGGGTTCCTCTATATGCGCCGCAATGAGGCTGCAACGAGCATTGCGCATATCGAAAAAGCGTTATCACTTCGGCCAGAGAACGCGCTGGCATTGCGCGTTAAGGCGCAACTACTTGTCCTCACGTCCCAGCATGAAGATGCGATCCGCATTTATGAGCGTCTCGTAAATGAAGACACTGCCAATCTCCATCATTACTGGAATGATCTGGGCAACATCAAACGCGAACTGATCCGACTGGACGAGGCGTTGGAGTGCTACGTTAAGGCAGCGATGCACCCTGCCACTCGGCCCATCGCGCTTTCCAACCAGATCACACTACTGCACTACATGCCCAATCGAGATCCAGTCGAGATCCTTGATCTGTGCAAAAAATGGGGTCAGATTTTTACCCCACCAATGACGGCATTGCGTCCCATCCCCCGCGATCGTTCCCCCGACAAGATCTTACGAGTCGGATTGATCTCGGACGGCTTTCGCCAGCATCCTGTGGGCGCGATGATTACTCCCGCCGTAGTGCATCTTGAACGCTACGGTGTTGAGCTGTTCATGTATTCGTCGAGCAGCGCACAAGATGACGTGACCGCTAAACTTAAGTCCGCCGCCACGAAATGGTCTTCGATTTTCAATGTCTCGGACGACGACGTGGCAACACGCATCAGGAATGACAGTATCGATATCCTGATTGATTTATCGGGCCACAATGCCGGCACTCGTATGAAGGCGATTGCGTCGGAACCGGCGCCGGTCATCGTGAAATGGGTTGGCGGCTTGATCAACACTACGGGCGTGGCCGCAATCGATTACCTCATCACGGACGCCGTCCAAACCCCCCTGGGCAGCGACACTTCTTACACGGAAAAGCTGATTCGCATGCCGGATGACTATGTCTGCTACATGCCACCTGCACGTATTCCTGACGTTAGTGCCCTGCCCTCCATACGTAACGGTTATATTACTTTCGGTTGCTTCAACAATCCTACTAAGGTGAACGATGTCCTGCTTGGCGAGTGGGCTAAGTTGCTCCATGCCGTTCCGGGTTCACGACTATTCTTAAAAGGTGGTTCATTCGGCACCCAAGATTTGCGCCGGCGTACGCTCGAAACGCTTGGCGGCTATGGCATCGGCCCCGAACGCATTCGCATGGAAGGGCAATCTCACCATTTCGATCTGCTCAACAGCTACAGCGAAGTCGACATCGCGCTAGACCCCTGGCCCTATTCGGGCGGGCTCACGACTTGTGAAGCATTGTTGATGGGCGTACCTGTCATCACGATGCCCGGCCCCACGTTTGCCGGCCGCCATTCCGCCACGCATTTGGTCCACGCCGGCATGCCGGAGCTCATCGTGCAAAGTTGGGAGGAATATCGCGCGCGAGCATCGAGCCTAGCGTCCGATATCGTAAGCTTGGCCACCATACGCAGTCATCTGCGGCGCATATTGCTGGAATCGCCCGTCTGCAATGGCGAAAAGTATGCTCGCCACTTGGGTAAGGCGCTGCGCGCGATCTGGGTGCGATATTGTGAAGGAAGGGCGCCTGCTGCACTCGCATTCACGGCGGAAGGTCAGCCTTGGTTCGAAGACGATTCAGGCCCACTGACGCTGACGCATCCCACTCCGGCAACCTCTAGCTCTGCGATCGATTTTCGCTTCGCCCTCGAAGGGAAAATTTTGGCGTTAGACCATGGCGCGACCCTCACCAAAGGCTCCCTCCTATCCGATTTGCACAGACTAGGTGCGTTCACTGTGGTCGTCATGGATCCGGCGAGCGTTGTAAGTAGTTCGGATGCGCCCAAGCTCGCGGAGTACATTCAGCAATATGTGCCGAACGTGGCCTTGGGTGATGGAGAACCCGCCACACTCTACGCGTGCCTAGACAGATCGCTGAGCGGCACGCAGGAACCGCTGTGCAATGAAGGGACGCTTCAGTATGTGCCGCAAGGGAATCGAGTGCTGGCTAGACTGCCAATTTCTACTGTTCAGCTTGATCAGATAGGAGGCATGGAGAAGTTGGATTGGCTGATCTTGGATGAGAGACACGACAACCTCCTGATCATTCAATCCGCACGGAACATCTTGCCGAGCATCTTGGTTTTGCAGGTCCGCGTAGCTTTCTCGCGCATCTACAAAGAACAATGCGATCTTTCCGCTCTATGTACAGCGCTCGCGGCACGCGGGTTCAGTCTCCTACGATTGAGTAACCCCAAGCACGGCAGCCACTTTCCGCAAGGCACCACAATCAAGGACACATACACCGGCTCGCAATTAATAAGCGCGGACGCCATTTTCATTCCCGATCAAGCAGCAATGGGGCGACTCGACGCGCCTTCTCGGCAGAAATTGGCTTTCATCCTTCACAGCGTCTATCAAGCGCCTGATGTCGCGCACCGGGTTCTCGCGCTTTCCGGGGGCGATTCCGCCGACCGTTACTTGGCCGCCAGCGGCTTGGCGGCTCCCACTAAGGCCCCCGTCATCAGCGCGCCGACATTGCTACTAGGTAAAGAAGGGGCCGCCCGTACATTCGTCGGCGTACCTATCTACAACGAAGAACCCTACATTGAGCAAACCATTCGTTCGTTGATCGGGCAGACCTGCGATGGGCTTCGGTTTTTAGTCTCGGACAATTGCTCAACGGATCGAACCATGGAAATTGTTCGCGACGTTGTCGGCGGTGATAAACGCTTCGAAGTATTTCAGCACGACCGAAATTACGGTAACGCCGCCAATCTGAGATTCGTTTTTGAAAACACATTTTCCGAGTATTTCATGTGGCTCGGAGGGCACGACTACCTTTCGTCGAACTATTTCGAAGAAGTTACCAAAGCGCTGGACGAGGACAGCGGATTAGCAATGGTGCTAGGGATGCCCTACGCTGTCCAGGAGGCAAAAATTGCATTCCTACAGGCGGGCATGTATGACTTTTCCGGCGACACAGGAGAGAGTCGATATCTAGATTCGGTCGCTCGATTAGCGAACTGCACGATTGTGCAGTCTGTTTTCCGTCGCAAGCATCTGGAGGATCTGGAAATTCGGGCGGTTCCATCGTACGACCATATTCTGATCAGCCATTTGCTTTGGAAAGGGCGACTCGGCTATGCGAGTAACGCGAAATACTACCGTCGATATTTCCCGAACCGCGTCGAAACTGCCAGCGCACGTGTTAGCGGAGATAACAGAGAATTGTCCCGAGCCGATATGTATCAGTATTACTTGGATGACATTGCTCAACTAACTAAGGACTTGGCGGATCCGCTGCGCCAGCAGTATCTGCAGGAGACCATCCAAACCATCCTGACGAAACGCTTCGGATTGCCGAAGCTTCAAGAAGCCGCCAACACTTAAGCGACAGCGAGTTGTGCATGAAAGCAATCATCCTGGCCGGCGGCCTCGGCACCCGGATTTCCGAAGAGACCCACACACGCCCCAAGCCGATGATCGAGATCGGCGGGCGGCCCATCCTGTGGCACATCATGAAGACCTATTCCGCCCACGGCGTGAACGACTTCGTGATCTGCTGCGGCTACAAGGGCTACATGATCAAGGAGTACTTCGCCAACTACTTCCTGCACATGTCCGACGTCACGTTCGACATGGCCGACAACCGCATGGAAGTGCATCAGCGCAAGGCCGAACCCTGGCGCGTGACGCTGGTGGACACCGGCGAAAACACGATGACCGGCGGGCGCTTGAAACGCGTGGCCGACTACGTGAAGGAAGACGAGGCGTTCTGCTTTACGTATGGCGACGGCGTGGCCGATATCGACATCACCGCCCTGCTCGCCTTCCACCGCAAGCACGGCAAGGCCGCCACAGTAACCGCCGTGCAACCCCCGGGCCGTTATGGCGCGCTGCGCCGCGACGGCGATCAGGTCACCGGCTTTGCGGAAAAGCCGCGCGGCGACGGCGGTCTGATCAACGGCGGCTTCTTCGTGCTGTCGCCCAGCGTACTCAAGCTGATCGAAGACGACGATTGCACGTGGGAACTCGGACCGCTGGAAGCGCTGAGCCGCGACGGCCAGCTCCACGCCTATGAACATCTGGGCTTCTGGCAGCCCATGGACACGCTGCGCGAAAAGAATCTGCTGGAATCCCTCTGGAGCACGGGCAAGGCGCCATGGAAAGTCTGGTAACGCCGAATGCCGGTTTCTGGCGCGGCAAGCGCGTCCTCCTTACCGGTCACACCGGCTTCAAGGGCGGCTGGCTGGCGATCTGGCTGCAACGCCTGGGCGCAAAGGTGACGGGCGTGGCCCTGCCGCCGTGCACGGAGCCCAGTCTGTTTCAGGCCGCCCGCGTCGGCGCGCTGATCGACAGCCATTATTGCGACATCCGCGACGCCGCCGCGCTGCGCGAACGGGTGCAGACCGCCCGTCCCGAAATCGTGTTGCACCTGGCCGCTCAGGCGCTGGTGCGGTCGAGCTACGCGCAGCCGGTCGAGACCTTCGCCGCCAACATCATGGGCACGGCGCACCTGCTGGATGCCCTGCGCGTCATGCCGTCGGCCCGCGTGGCGGTCATGGTCACGACCGACAAGGTCTACCGCAACAACGAATGGCCCTATCCCTACCGCGAGAACGACGCGCTGGGCGGCCACGATCCCTACAGCGCCAGCAAGGCCGCCAGCGAACTGGTCATCGCGTCGTATCGCGACGCCTTCCTGCGCGAGCAAGACCTGGCCGTCGCCAGCGCGCGCGCCGGCAATGTGATCGGCGGCGGCGACTGGTCGGCGGACCGCCTGTTGCCAGACGCCGTCCGCGCCTGGCGGGACGGCGGAGATCTGCATGTGCGGCGCCCGCAGTCGGTGCGTCCGTGGCAGCACGTCCTGGAGCCGCTTGCGGGTTACATGACCCTGGCCGAAAAGCTGTGGGACGCGCCCGCGTTGGCCGACGCCTATAACTTCGGCCCGGATGCGGCCGAAGCAGCGCCCGTGCGCACCGTGGTGGACATGGCCCTGTCCGCTTACGGCAAGGGCCGCGTGGTCTATGCCGAACAGATCGAAGGCCCGCACGAAGCCGGCCTGCTCACCCTGGATACGTCCAAGGCGCGCGCCGTATTGAACGTGGCGCCCCACTGGGCGCTGTCGCAGGCCGTGACGCGCAGCATGGACTGGTATCGCCGATTCGACGCCGGCGAAGACGCGCAGGCGCTCTGCCATGCCGACATCGACCGCTACGAGGCGCGCGCATGAGCCTGGCCGTCCTTGATACCCCGATCGCTGGCCTGAAGGTTGTGCAGCGCCATCCGCGCGGCGACACGCGTGGCTTTCTGGCGCGGCTGTTCGATGCTGCCGATCTGGCCGCATGCGGCTGGACCGGCCCGGTCGCGCAGGTCAACCATACCTATACGGCGCAGGCCGGCACGATCCGCGGCATGCACTACCAGTTGCCGCCCTTTGCGGAAATGAAGCTGGTGAGCTGCATCCGCGGTGTGGTCTGGGATGTCGCCATCGATCTGCGGCAGGGCTCGTCCACGTTCCTGCAATGGCATGCCGAACGCCTGTCGGCGGACAACGGCCGCGCGCTGCTGATTCCCGAAGGCTTCGCCCACGGGTTCCAGACGCTGACGGACGACGTGGAAATGCTGTATTGCCATTCCGCCTCCTACGCCCCGCAGGCAGAAGCCGGCCTGCATTACCAGGAGGCCCGCGTCGGCATCTCCTGGCCCGTCCCCCCTACCCTCGTGTCCGAGCGCGATCAGCAACACCCGCGCCTGGACGCTGCCTATTCTGGAGTCGCACTGTGAAGTGCCGCCATTGCCAGGCCGATTTGCGCCTGCCCTTTCTCGACCTGGGTCACGCCCCGCCATCCAACGCCTACCTGAGCGAAGCGGCGTTGCGCGGTCCGGAGACCTGGTTCCCCCTGCGCATCCTGGTGTGCGAGTCCTGCTGGCTGGTCCAGACGGAAGACCACGCGGGCCGCGAAGCGCTGTTCACCGACGACTACGCCTACTTCAGCTCATTCTCGTCATCGTGGCTGGCGCATTCGCGCTGCTACGTGGATGCGATGATCAGTCGCTTTGGTCTGGGCAAGGACAGCATGGTCGCCGAGATTGCAGCCAACGACGGCTATCTGCTGCAGTACGTCAAGGAAGCGGGCATTACCTGCTACGGCGTGGAGCCCACCGCCAGCACGGCGCAAGCCGCGCGCGACCGCGGCATCGACATCGTGCAGCGCTTCTTTGGCGTGGAACTGGGCGACGAGCTGACCGAAGGCGGACGCGCCGCGGACTTGATTGCCGCCAATAACGTGCTGGCGCATGTTCCGGACATCAACGATTTCGTTTCGGGCTTCGCCGCCCTGCTCAAGCCGCAAGGCGTGGCGACGTTCGAGTTTCCGCACTTGCTGCGCATGGTGCAGGAAGGACAGTTCGACACGGTCTATCACGAGCACTATTCGTACTTGTCGCTCACGGCGGTCTCGCGCATCTTCACGGCCAACGGGCTGTCGGTGTTCGATGTCGAACACCTGGGCACGCACGGCGGCAGCCTGCGCGTCTTCGCGCAGCGCCTGGACACCGGCAAGCATGAAGTTGGCGCCGAAGTGGCGCGCACGCTGGGCGAAGAGCAGCGCGCCGGCGTCGCTGGAACTGATTTCTACGCGCGCTTTCAGCAGCAGGCCGAACGCGTCAAGAATGACCTGCTGGCGTTCCTGGTGGAACTGCGCCGCGGCGGCAAGCGCATCGCCGCTTACGGTGCCGCAGCCAAGGGCAACACGCTGCTGAACTTTGCCGGCGTGCGTCCAGACCTGCTGCCGTATGTGGTGGACCTGAACCCCGCCAAGCAGGACAAGTACCTGCCGGGCAGCCACATTCCGATCGTGGCCGAAGCCCGGCTGCGCGAGGACCGGCCCGAGTACATCCTGATCCTGCCGTGGAATCTGAAGACCGAGGTGACGGAGCAGCTTGCCTACGCGCGCCATGAATGGGGCGCCAAGCTGGTTACCGCAATCCCTTCGCTTTCCATCGACAGCGGGCCGCACGCATGAATGGCCGGCCGGTCACCGTTCTGGGCGCCTCGGGCTTCATCGGCCGCCATCTGGTCGCGCGCCTGCGCGCCGATGGCATCGCCTGTGACGCCCCGCCGCGCCAGGACACGGACCTGTTGCGCCGCCCGCTGGGGCACGTGATCTACGCGATCGGCCTGACCTCGGACTTTCGCAGCCGTCCGCTCGACACCGTGGAAGCCCACGTATGCCTGCTGCGCAGACTGCTTGCCCAGGGTGATTTCGACACCCTGACCTACCTGTCCAGCACACGCGTGTATTCGGGCGTGAACGACACGCGTGAAAGCGCGACGCTGCGCGTCAATCCTAACGACGCGAGCGACCTGTACAACCTGTCCAAACTCATGGGTGAGTCGCTGTGCCTACACGGCGGACGGTCCGCCAAGGTTGTGCGCCTGTCCAACATCGTAGGTCTGCGCGACGCGCCGGACAGCTTTATTGACCAGTTGCTGGAGGAAGGCGCGCGCGATGGCCGTATCACGCTGCGAACCGCGCTGGCCTCCCGCAAGGACTATCTGCACATCGACGACGCGGTTTCGCAGATTCTTGCCATCGCTCTGTCCGACGCCACCGGCATCTTCAACGTCGCGCACGGCGTGGGCATTGAGAATCGCGAGGTCGCAGCACACCTGCAGGACGTCATGGGCTATCCGGTATCCGTCGCGCCCGACGCCCCGGAATGGGCCTTCGACGACATCGACGTGACCCGCACGCAGGCGCTGTGCCGCCAGCCACTGCGTCCGTTTTCCGAATTTTTCCCGAATTTTCTAGCGCAGTACCGTCTGCACAAAGGAATCTGAATGTCCTACCTTGAAACCACGCCCGACGCGCATCCGGAATACCGCCAGGAGAAGGAAGCCCGCATTGCCGGATTTGCCAAAGACCAGGAATTTCGCGAACTCTCCATTGCCTGGCGCCAGATGGCGCTGGAGCGCAAGTACATGAACAACTTCTCGTGGGCGGGCCGCCCGCTCATCCAGCTGCCCATGGACGCCATGGCCATGCAGGAGCTGATCTGGGCCGTGAAGCCGGACCTGATCATCGAGACGGGTATCGCCCACGGCGGCTCGCTGATGCTGTCGGCCTCCATGCTGCAACTGTTGGGCGCAGGCGACGTGGTCGGCGTGGATATCGAAATCCGCGAACACAACCGCAAGGCCATCGAGTCGCATCCGCTGGCCAAGCGCATTCATCTCATCGAAGGCTCCAGCATCGACCCGGCGACGATTGCGCAAGTACGCGCGCACGCCGAGGGCAAGAAGAACATCATGGTGTGCCTGGATTCCAACCACACCCACGACCACGTGCTGGCCGAATTGAATGCCTACGCGGATCTCGTCAGCGTGGGAAGCTACTGCGTTGTCTTCGACACCTTTGTGGAAGACATGCCGGCCGACTACGAGTGGCCCGGCCGCCACTGGGGCAAGGGCAACAACCCCAAGACGGCCGTGTGGGAATGGATCAAGCAGCATCCCGAGTTTGAAATCGACCGTTCGGTCGAAGACCGCCTGCTCGTGACGTCCGCGCCGGACGGCTTCCTGCGCCGCAAGGCCTGATTGCGCGGCGGTCTGACAGCATGATTCACATCGACCCCACCTCGCGCGAAGGTGGCCGCAAACTACACCTTCGCTCCGGCCAACCATGAATTCCGCCGGCGCGACATGCCCTTCCGCGAGCGGGGCTTCCGGCCCAGCAAGGGCGGCATCGTAATCGAGGACGACCTCTGGATCGGCACCAACTGCGTGCTGCTGGACGGCGCAGTGCTGCGTCAGGGCTGTGTCATCGCAGCGGGCAGCGTGGTGCGGGGCGAAGTCGAGGCGTATTCGATACAGGGCGGCAATCCCATGAGGCTGCTGGGACGTCGAGAGGCGACGGGAGACTGACGCGACGGGTCGGATGCGTGGCGGAAACTTGGGCCAAGCGGCCGATTTTCGGTCCTATTCGCCGGTTGCCCCCTGCGGACATGCTTCATAATTGCGTCCGCAGCTTTTGTATCTATATTTTTCACGACATGACCGCCACGCCTCCCGATCCACTCGCTACGCAGCACGACGGCACTCCGGATCAAGATGACCAGGGGCCGGGAGACACGCAGACCCTGCGCCTGCGCGAAGAAAACCGCGCCCTGCGCGAGCTTCTGGCTGCGCAGGTACAGGCGTCGCTACCGCGTCAGGAACCGGGCTGGTTCAAGCGCCTGTGCTGGTGGCTGATCTCGGCGCCGGGCGCGGCGCTGGTCGGCTGGCGCAGCCTGTTCGGCCGCGAGGACGGCGAACCCATAACGCGCCGCAATGTGGGCCGCGCGACGATGACCGTGATCTACACGCTGGCCATCTATGGCGCACTGGTGCTGCTCGTGGTGTCGTGGAATTCCCCCAACATTGCACCATCGGGCGCGACATCCGCAAGCCCGGTGCGCGTGCCGTTGACGCCGCTGCCTTCCGTGACGCCAGAGTCGGACAAGGCGGGCACGCCATCTTCCGATCGCGGGCACGAAGCAACAGGTTCTGGATCGGCATCGCCGGCTGCGGGCTCGTCGTCTGGGACACCGATTGGAGCGGATCGGACCGACGCATCGCCCGCAACGGCTGAAACGGAACCAGGCACATCCACGCCCTCTGTGCCCGCCCCTGCCGTGTCATCTCGCGCTGCACCGGTGGCCTCCTCGACCGGGCTGGAGCGCTCGACACCAGCAGCGTCCTCCAACGAACCCGCCGCCCCGCAATCGACGCTGCGCATCACCGAAATTCCCGCGCCGGATCCGATGGCTTGGGTCGCCAAGCTCGATGAAGAGCTCGCGCAGTGCGCGGAACTCGGTTTCTTTGAGCGCCCCGAATGCGCATGGGCCGCACGCAAGCAATATTGCGAACCGAATCAGGGGTGGGGCAAAGTGAAGGAATGTCCCGCGCAGCCCTAGTGCGCCTCACGGTGAGTGTGTCCATCGCCGAACAGCGCCGACGCAAGACGCCGCGCCTGTCACATGCCCGCCACGAACCCACGCCACAATGCACTGCCGTCCACGATCATTGCGAAATGTTTTGCATCATTCGATTGGCGTGCCCCATAATGCGACTTGCTTCGGCCGTTGATCCGGCCTCACATCACCAGGACACCTAGACCATGGATGCTTCCGTCAACAACACCGTCAATTCCGCCCTGGCCTTGCGCGACGCGAACCTCATGATGGAAGTGCAGGCATCGGTGACGAAGAAGGCGATCAACGCGCAAGCCGACTCGGTCGCCACGCTGTTGCAATCGCTGCCGGTGCTGGCCATCGACGGCACGCTGGGTTCGCGCATCAACACCCACGCCTGAATTCAAACCGCGCGGCGACCGGCCGCAACGGAATGCAAGGCAGATAAGCCGCCCACGGGCGGCTTTTTCAATTGGATGGCTGTTCGTCGGGTCAGGACAACATCTGACGCGCACCGCGCGAGGGATGCCGGCCTCTGTATGGCTTGCGAAGCCTGCGCCGGAGCCGCCGCCCGCTCAATCCGCCGGCTTACGCTCCAACCCCACAATCAGCTTCGCCAGCAATCCATCCAGCTGCGCCTGTTCCTTTTGCGTCAATGCAGCCATCGCCTGCTGTTCATTCGCCACATGCAGCGGCAGCAGCTTGTCGATGAGCGCCAGGCCCGCTGGCGTAAGCCGCACCAGCGTGCTGCGCCGGTCGTTCGGAGACGGCACACGTTCGATGAGGCCTTTGCGTTCGAGGCGATCCAGCCGGCTCGTCATCGCGCCTGACGACAGCATCAGGCCCTCGTGCAGATCAGTGGGTGTCATGGCGTACGGATTGCCTGACCGCCTCAACGTGGCGATGACGTCAAACTCCCCTTGGTGCAATTCGAACTGCGTTGCCAGCGGCAGGAACCAGTTGCGCTCCAGCAGATGCGTGGCTTGCAGCAGTCGCCCGACCAGCGCCATCACGTTGGCGTCGATGTCAGGACGTTCGCGCTGCCACTCTTCCTGCGCGCGCCGTGCACGGTCATTCATGGTTGTCTCTACATGGAGCTATTTACAGTGGCAGCCATGATATCCCGTTGCCGAACCCAGCGCCCCGTCTATATACTTCGACATCAAATAACTTGATGTCGAGATATCAATGACGCGCGTGAGGTTACGCCCCTTGTTTGCAATCGTCGCCATCGTGGCCGTGGCGTTGAATCTGCGGCCCGCGCTGGCCGCCATTGGGCCGTTGCTGGACATGATCCAGGCAGCCACCGGCGCGACCAATACGCAGGCCAGCCTGCTGACGACGTTGCCCGTGTTCGTCATGGGGATCTGCGCGCTCGCGGGCGGGCGCCTCAACAAATACCTGAATGAACGCACCGGGATCGCACTGGGCGTGGCGCTGGTGGCCCTTGCTTGCGCCGCGCGCTACGTTGGCACGCAGACCTACGGGTTGCTGCTGACGGCGGTGTTGGCGGGCGTCGGCATTGCGCTGGTGCAGACCTTGCTGCCTGCCTTTATCAAGCGCAATTTCGCGCATGACATGGGACGCGTGTTCGGCTTGTACACCACCGGCATCATGGCGGGCGCGGCCGTCGCGGCGGCCAGCGCTGCGGGGCTTGCGGGTAGCTTCGGGTGGCCCGCCGCATTGGCATTCTGGAGCGTGCCCGCGCTGCTGGCGCTGCCGTTGTGGCTCAACGCAGCGCAAGATCGCGCCGACGCGTCATCGTCCCGGCACCGCATGGCTCGCACGGCACCACGCAGCTTCTGGCGCAATCTGCGGGCGTGGGAACTGATGCTGTCCTTTGGCATCGGCACCGGCGCCTACACGCTGGTGCTGGCATGGCTGCCGCCGTTCTACACCGGTCTCGGGTGGGAACCTTCCGCCGCCGGTTTTCTGCTGGGCGGCCTGACGCTTGCCGAGGTGATGGCGGGTCTGGCCGTGTCGGCGTGGATCGGCCGCTTTCCGGATCGCCGCAAGCCGCTGGCCGCCGTGCTGACCATTCTGATCTGCGGACTGACATGCCTGATCCTTGCCCCGCTCAAGTTGGCGCTGCTGGCGTGCCTGCTGCTCGGCATCGGAATCGGCGCGCTGTTTCCGTTGTCGCTGATCGTGGCGATGGACCACCTGGACGATCCGGCACAAGCGGGCATGCTGGCGGCGTTCGTGCAAGGCGGCGGCTACTTGATTGCGAGCTTCATGCCATTGCTGGCGGGCATCCTGCGCGACCGGTTTTCCAGCCTGACCGAGGCCTGGATCGTGATGCTGGCCGGCGCAGTCATGCTGCTGGCGCTGGCCCTGCGGTTTTCGCCCGCGTCGTACCGGCGAATCGACGCCTGATCACGCGCCCCTGCACTGCCCAAACAAAGGCCCCCGCAAACAACCTACGCACAGCGCTGGCACGTACAGCGTCTGCACAGACAGCCCTCGCATAAGAAACGCCTGGGCAAACAGCGCACACATCCACAACGCCCGCGCATAAAAAAGCGCCGCCCCCTCAAAAAGGGACGGCGCTTTTATTGCAACCGCAGCAAGCCGCGGCGCGTTACTTCTTCTTCATCGGCGGCAAGTCGGTGCAAACACCTTCGGCGACTTCCGCGGCCATGCCCACCGATTCACCCAGCGTCGGGTGCGGGTGGATGGTCTTGGCGATGTCGACGACGTCGGCGCCCATTTCCACGGCCAGCGCCAGTTCGCTGATCAGGTCGCCCGCGTGGGTGCCCACGATGCTGCCGCCCAGGATGCGATGCGTTTCGGCGTCGAAGATGAGCTTGGTGAAGCCCTCGTCGCGGCCGTTGGCGATGGCGCGGCCCGAGGCTGCCCACGGGAACACGCCCTTCTCGATCTTGATGCCCTGCTTCTTGGCTTCTTCTTCGGTCAGGCCGACCCACGCCACTTCCGGATCGGTGTAGGCCACCGACGGGATGACGCGCGCGTCGAAGAAGGACTTCTGGCCGGCGGCGGCTTCGGCGGCGACGTGGCCTTCATGCACGGCCTTGTGGGCGAGCATGGGTTGGCCGACGATGTCGCCGATGGCAAAGATGTGCGGCACGTTGGTGCGCATCTGGCGGTCGACCTCGATGAAACCGCGGTCGGTGACGGCGATGCCCGCCTTGTCGGCGCCGATCTTCTTGCCATTGGGGCTGCGGCCGACGGCTTGCAGCACCAGGTCGTAGCGTTGCGGTTCCTTGGGTGCGCCCTCGCCTTCGAAGGTGACGTAGATGCCGTCCTTCTTGGCTTCGGCGCCCACCGTCTTGGTCTTCAACATGATGTTGTCGAAGCGGTAGGCGTTCTTCTTCTGCCACACCTTGACCAGGTCGCGGTCGGCGCCCTGCATCAGGCCGTCCAGCATTTCCACGACGTCCAGGCGCGCGCCCAGCGTCGAGTACACCGTGCCCATTTCCAGGCCGATGATGCCGCCGCCAATGATCAGCATCTTCTTGGGCACTTCACGCAGCAGCAAGGCGCCGGTGGAGTCGACGATGCGTTCGTCCTGGGGCAGGAACGGCAGCTTCACCGACTGGCTGCCGGCGGCGATGATGGCCTGCTTGAAACGCAGGGTCTGCGACTTGCCGTCGGCGCCCTTGACGGTCAGGTGGTTGGCGTCGGCGAATTCGCCCACGCCCGTCACCACGGTGACCTTGCGCGCCTTGGCCATGCCGGCCAGGCCGCCGGTCAGCTTGGCGACCACGCTGTCCTTGTAGCCACGCAGCTTGTCCAGATCGATCTTGGGCTCTCCGAAGCTGATGCCGTGGGCAGCCAGTTCGCGGGCTTCGTCGATGATGGCGGCGTTGTGCAGCAGCGCCTTGGACGGGATGCAGCCCACGTTCAGGCAGACGCCGCCCAGCGTGCTGTAGCGTTCGACCAGGACCACGGACAGGCCCAGGTCGGCGGCGCGGAAGGCGGCGGAGTAGCCGCCGGGGCCCGCGCCCAGCACCAGCATGTCGTATTCGCCGTCAGCCGAGCCGCTGTAGGTGGCGGCGGCAGGCGCGGCGGCCTTGGCCGCGGGCGCTTCAGACTTGGCAGCCGGCTTGGAGTCAGCTTTTGGAGCCGCTTCCTTGGCGGCGCCAGCGTCAGCACCCGAGGCCGCTTCCACTTCCAGCACGACCGCGCCTTCAGCGACCTTGTCGCCGACCTTCACGGCGATGGACTTGACCACGCCGCCTTGCGACGCGGGGATTTCCATTGAGGCCTTGTCGGATTCAACGGTGATCAGGCTCTGTTCCGCCTTGATCGTGTCGCCCACCGCAACCAGCACTTCGATGACTTCCACTTCCTTGAAGTCGCCGATGTCCGGCACTTTGATTTGAACGGTATTGCTCATAGGGCTCCCCGTTTACAGCGCGATGCGGCGGAAGTCGGCCAGCAGCGCACCCAGATAGGCGTTGAAGCGCGCGGCCGCGGCGCCGTCGATGACGCGGTGGTCGTAGGACAGCGACAGCGGCACGATCAGGCGCGGCACGAACTGCTTGCCGTCCCACACAGGCTTGTGCGACGAGCGCGACACACCCAGGATCGCGACTTCAGGCGCGTTGATGATGGGCGTGAACGAGGTGCCGCCGATGCCGCCGAGCGACGAGATCGAGAAGCAGCCGCCCTGCATTTCGGCGGGCGAGATCTTGCCGTCGCGCGCCTTCTTGGACAGGTCGGTCATTTCCTGGGCGATCTGCAGGATGCCCTTCTTGTCGGCATCGCGGATCACCGGCACCACCAGCCCGTTGGGCGTGTCGGCGGCAAAGCCGATGTGGTAGTACTGCTTGAGCACCAGGTTGTCGCCGTCCAGCGAGGCGTTGAACTCGGGGAATTTCTTCAGGGCCGCAACCACGGCCTTGATCAGGAAGGCCAGCATCGTGACCTTGATGCCCGACTTCTCGTTTTCCTTGTTCAGCGTGACGCGCAGCGCTTCCAGGTCGGTGATGTCCGCTTCGTCGTTGTTGGTGACGTGCGGGATCATGACCCAGTTGCGGTGCAGGTTCGCGCCGGAAATCTTCTTGATGCGCGACAGCGGCTTGGCTTCGATCGGGCCGAACTTGGTGAAATCGACCTTCGGCCACGGCAAGAGGCCCAGCGCGGCGCCATCGGCCGAACCACCGGCAGCAGCGGCCGCCGGCGCAGCCGACAGGGCCTGCTTGACGAAACCACGCACGTCGTCGGCGGTAATGCGTTCCTTGGGACCCGTGCCCTTGACCTTCGACAGGTTCACGCCCAGTTCGCGCGCAAACTTGCGCACGGACGGCGACGCGTGGGGCAGCTGGCCGGGCTTGAGGTTGGCGTCTTCCAGCGCGGCGGCGGGGGCCGGACGCGAGGCGGGCGCGGCAGCCTGCGCGGGCGCCGATTCTGCCTTGGCTTCCGGCTTGGCAGCCGGGGCCGGCGCAGCTTCGGACTTCGCGGCCGGGGCGGCAGCGGCTTGCGCGCCGCCTTCCACCACCACCACGATCGAGCCCTTGGCGACCTTGTCGCCAACCTTGACCTTCACTTCCTTGACCACGCCGCCTTGCGAGGCCGGGATCTCCATCGAGGCCTTGTCGGACTCGACGGTGATCAGGCTTTGCTCGGCCTTGATGGTGTCGCCGACCGCGACCATGACTTCGATGACTTCGACTTCCTTGAAGTCGCCGATGTCCGGCACTTCGATCTCGACCGGGCCGCTGGAGGCAGCCGGCGCGGGCGCCGAGGCCTCGGCCTTGGGCGCGGCGGCGGCGGCCTGCTTGGGTTCTTCCTTGGCGGCCGGTTTGGATTCAGCCTTGGGGGCCTCTTCCTTGGCGGCGCCAGCGTCGGCCGCTTCCACTTCCAGCACGACCGCGCCTTCGGCGACCTTGTCGCCGACCTTCACGGCGATGGACTTGACCACGCCGCCTTGCGACGCGGGGATTTCCATCGAGGCCTTGTCGGATTCGACCGTGATCAGGCTTTGTTCCGCCTTGATCGTGTCGCCCACGGCAACCAGCACTTCAATGACTTCCACTTCCTTGAAGTCGCCGATGTCGGGAACCTTGATTTGCACGATGTTGCTCATGTCTCTTTACCCTCAGGCGTATTGCGGGTTGGCTTTGTTCGGATTGATGCCGTACTTCTTGATGGCTTCGGCCACCTTGGCAACCGGCACCTTGCCTTCGTCGGCCAGCGCACGCAGGGCGGCGACGACGACGAAGTGGCGATCCACTTCGAAGTGCTCGCGCAGCTTGGCGCGGAAATCCGAGCGGCCGAAACCATCGGTGCCCAGCACCTTGTATTCGCGGCCCTTGGGCACGAACGGACGGATCTGGTCCGCAAAGAGCTTCATGTAGTCGGTCGACGCGATGATCGGGCCTTCCGTCTTGGCCAGCTGTTCCGTGACGTAAGCGACCTGCGGCTTCTTCTCGTCGGGATGCAGCATGTTGTGGCGTTCTGCGTCCAGGCCGTTGCGGCGCAGCTCGGTGAAGCTGGTGACGCTCCAGAGGTCGGAAGCGACATCCCAGTCGGCAGCCAGCAGTTCCTGCGCGGCCATGACTTCGCGCAGGATGGTGCCCGAACCCATGAGCTGCACGCGGTTCTTGCCCTTGCCGTGCGACTTGAGCTTGTACATGCCCTTGATGATGCCTTCCTCGTCGCCCTTGGTCAGACCGGGCTGCGGGTAGTTTTCGTTCATCACCGTCAGGTAGTAGTAGACGTTTTCCTGGTCTTCCACCATGCGCTTCAGACCGTGCTGGATGATCACGGCGAGCTCATGACCGAACGTCGGGTCGTACGACACGCAGTTCGGGATGGTCGAGGCCAGGATGTGGCTGTGGCCGTCTTCGTGCTGCAGACCTTCGCCGTTCAGCGTCGTGCGGCCGGCAGTGCCGCCCAGCAGGAAGCCGCGCGCCTGCATGTCGCCGGCAGCCCAGGCCAGGTCGCCGATACGCTGGAACCCGAACATCGAGTAGTAGATGAAGAACGGGATCATGATGCGGTTGTTCGAGGAGTACGACGTGGCCGCCGCAATCCACGAGCTCATCGCGCCCGCTTCGTTGATGCCTTCCTGCAGGAGCTGGCCGTCAGCCGCTTCCTTGTAGTACATGACCTGGTCCTTGTCGACCGGGGTGTACTTCTGGCCTTCCGGCGCGTAGATGCCGATCTGGCGGAACAGGCCTTCCATGCCGAAGGTGCGCGATTCGTCAGCCAGGATCGGCACGACGCGCGGACCCAGTTCCTTGTCGCGCAGCACCTGGTTCAGGATGCGCACGAAGGCTTGGGTGGTCGAGATTTCGCGGCCTTCCGCGGTGGGTTCCAGCACGGCCTTGAAGGCGTCCAGCGCGGGGGCCTTCAGTTGCTCGTCGGCCTTGGCGCGGCGGCGCGGCAGGTAGCCGCCCAGCGCGGCGCGGCGCTCGTGCAGGTACTTCATTTCGGGCGAATCTTCGGCCGGCTTGAAGTACGGCAGATCAGCCAGCTTGTCGTCCGGGATCGGGATGCCGAAGCGGTCGCGGAATTCGCGGATGGAATCCAGTTCCAGCTTCTTTTGCTGGTGGGTCGGGTTCTTGGCCTGGCCGACGTGGCCCATGCCGTAGCCCTTGATGGTCTTGGCCAGGATGACGGTCGGCTGGCCGGTGTGGTCGGTGGCCGACTTGAAGGCCGCGTACACCTTGTGGGGGTCATGGCCGCCACGGTTCAGGCGCCAGATGTCCTCGTCGCTCATGCGCGACACGGCTTCCAGCAGCTTGGGGTGCTTGCCAAAGAAATGTTCGCGGACGAACTTGCCGTCGTTGGCCTTGTACGCCTGGTACTCGCCGTCGACGGTTTCTTCCATGATCTGGCGCAGGATGCCTTCCTTGTCGTGCGCAAGGAGCGGATCCCAGTAGCCGCCCCAGATCAGCTTGATGACGTTCCAGCCCGAACCGCGGAAGTCGCCTTCCAGTTCCTGGATGATCTTGCCGTTGCCGCGCACCGGGCCGTCCAGGCGCTGCAGGTTGCAGTTGATGACGAAGATCAGGTTGTCGAGCTTTTCACGGGCCGCGAGAGCGATGGCGCCCAGGGACTCGGGTTCGTCCATTTCGCCGTCGCCGCAGAACACCCAGACCTTGCGGTTGCTGGTGTCGGCGATGCCGCGGGCGTGCAGGTACTTCAGGAAGCGAGCCTGGTAGATGGCCATCAGCGGGCCCAGGCCCATCGACACCGTCGGGAACTGCCAGAAGTCCGGCATCAGCTTCGGATGCGGGTACGAGGACAGGCCCTTGCCGTCCACTTCCTGGCGGAAGTGGTTCAGCTGGTCTTCGGTCAGGCGGCCTTCAAGGTAGGCGCGGCCGTACATGCCGGGCGAGGTGTGGCCCTGGAAGTAGACCAGGTCGCCGCCGTGGCCTTCGTCTTCGGCGTGCCAGAAGTGGTTCTGGCCGCAGCCGATCATGGTGGCCAGCGAGGCGAACGACGCGATGTGGCCGCCCAGGTCGCCGCCATCGGGCGGGTTGTGCTTGTTGGCCTTGACCACCATGGCCATGGCGTTCCAGCGCACGTACGAGCGGATGCGCGTTTCCAGTTCCAGGTTGCCCGGGTGCGCCGGCTCCAGGCCGGGGGGAATCGTGTTGACGTAAGCGGTATTGGGCGAGAACGGGATGTGAGCGCCGGAGCGACGGGCTTCGTCGATCAGGCGTTCCAGCAGGTAATGGGCGCGCTGCGGTCCTTCGCGATCAAGGACGGCTGCCAGGGCTTCGAGCCACTCCTGGGTTTCAAGGGTGTCTTCGTCGTTGGCGGCCTGTACGGCGCCAGCCTGGGCGTTAGAGGACATCGTGTGTCTCCTGTTGGGGTTCGTCGTGACCACACACCCGCTTATTGATCTACTCGCGGACATTGCATGGTAGCCGGGATCATCCGGGCTACCATGCAATGCATGGGGTCGGGGTGTTCGAAGGACCTGCCAGGGGCGGGTTTCCTGTCAGGCGGCATTCTAAGAAAGAAGATTAACCGGTCGCAAGGAAAATTTCATGTTGCGGTACGGCATTTCATAATGCGGAAAGTTGAACGGAAGCTGAATCGCTGAACGCCATACTTTTTACGGTCTAGGCCGAATGGTGGACTTGATTCCCGGCAATTCCCTCCCAACACGCACTAAAATGCGCGGTCTACCGGCCCCGAATTCCATGTCCAGCGCGCCCAAGTCCAACATACCCACGCCTTTCCACGACCACGCCCGCACCCGGCGGCGCGGGGTGTACTGGGTCACGCCCGCCATGGTGCTGATCCTCTATATCTGTGTGATGGCGGTGTTCTTCTGGCTGCAGCGCATCCATGACGACAGCGTCATGTTTGTCACGATAGACCAGGAGCTGCGTCAGCAACGCCTGATCTGGGTCGTGCTGGCGCTGTCCTGCGTTATTGTCATCAGCCTGCTCATGCTGTGGCGCTACACCCGCTTCCGGTCCACCGCCGAGGCCGCGCTCATTGCCGAAACGGGTTTTCGGCGCGCCATGGAAAACTCCATGTCCACGGGCATGCGCGTGCTCGACATGGAAGGCCGCATCGCCTACGTGAACCCCGCCTTCTGCCGGATGATCGGCTGGAACGAGGCCGACCTGATCGGCCGCAGCCCGCCCTTCCCTTATTGGGTGCCTGGCCGCCACGAACAGCACCAGCACACGCTGGACGTGCTGATGTCGGGCAAGACCCCCAGCAGCGGCCTGGAAGTCGAGGCGCAGCGGCGCGACGGCTCGCGCTTCACGGCGCGCATGTATGTGTCCCCGTTGCTGGACCCCAATGGCAACCAGATCGGCTGGATGACGTCCATGACGGACATCACCGAGCCCAAGCGCATCCGCGAGGCCCTGACCGCCGCACACGAGCGCTTCATGACCGTGCTGGAAGGCCTGGACGACGCCATCTCGGTCACGGCCGACACGCACGACGGGCTGGAACTGCTGTTCGCCAACCGTACATACCGCCGCGTGTTCGGCGCGCAGACGGGTGGCCACGACGAACTGCTGGCCGGCCGCCGCGGCCGCTTCACCGACGAATCGGTCGAGGTCTTTGCGCCGTCGGTGCAGCGCTGGTTTGAAGTGCACCACCGCATGCTGGCCTGGACGGACGGCCGCCGCGTGCGTATGCAGGTGGCGCGCGACATCACCGAGCGCCGCGGCCACGAGGAAGCGTCGCGCGTGCAGCAGGAAAAGATCCAGCTCACCAGCCGCCTGACCACGATGGGGGAAATGGCCTCGTCGCTGGCGCACGAACTGAACCAGCCGTTGACGGCCATCGCCAACTACAGCATGGGCGCAGTGGCGCTGGTCAAGGCCGGCCACACCAGTCCCAACATGCTGCTGCCCGCGCTGGAAAAGGCCGCGTCCCAGGCCGAGCGCGCCGGCAAGATCATCAGCCGCATCCGCGAATTCGTGAAGCGCAGCGAGCCGCGCCGTCAGCGCGTCGCCATCGGCCGCATCGTCGACAACGCCATCGGCTTTGCCGAAATCGACGCCCGCAAGCGCCGCATCCGCATCGACAGCTTCGTGCCGTCCAACGCGCCCGACGTCCTGGCCGACCCCATCCTGATCGAACAGGTGTTGCTGAACCTGCTCAAGAACGGCCTGGAAGCCATGGAAAAGAGCGAGTCCGACGAGCTTAAGGTTGCCGTAATTCTTCACGAGCAGCATATCGAGGTGGCCGTGGTGGACCGCGGCCACGGCCTTGCCGAACCCGAGCGCCTGTTCGAACCGTTCTTCAGCACCAAGTCGCAGGGCCTGGGCATGGGGCTGAACATCTGCCGTACCATTATCGAATCGCATCACGGCCGCCTGTGGGCTGACCCCAATCCCGCCGGCGGTACTATCTTCCGCTTCACCCTGCCCTGCGCTGCCACCCAGACGCAGGCCCAGAACGATCAGTCCGAGGAGTTGCACGCATGAACACGCCCCACCTGTCGAGCACGGTATTCATTGTCGATGACGACGAAGCGGTCCGCGATTCGCTGCGCTGGCTGCTGGAAGCCAATGGATACCGCGTTCGCGCCTACGCCAGCGGCGAGTCCTTCCTGGAAGACTACGACGCCAGCCAGATCGGCGTGCTGATCGCCGACGTGCGCATGCCCGGCATGAGCGGCCTGGAGCTGCAGGAACAGCTCATCATCCGCAACGCGCCGCTGCCCATCGTGTTCATCACGGGCCACGGCGACGTGCCGATGGCGGTGTCCACCATGAAGAAAGGCGCCGTCGACTTCCTGGAAAAGCCGTTCAACGAATCCGACCTGCGCGAAATCGTGGCGCGCATGCTGGAGCAGGCCACGCAGCGCGTGAGCAAGCACCAGGCTCAGAAGGACCACGAAGCCATGCTGGCCCGCCTGACCGCGCGCGAGCAACAGGTGCTGGAGCGCATCGTCGCCGGCCGCTTGAACAAGCAGATCGCCGACGACCTGGGCATCAGCATCAAGACCGTCGAGGCGCACCGCGCCAACATTATGGAAAAACTTGAAGTGACCACCGTTGCAGATTTGATGAAAGTGGCCTTGGCCAAACCCGAGGCACACGCATGACCGCAAGGATTATTGACGGCGCGGCCCTTTCGCAGCGCATTCGCGAAGAAGTCGCCCAGCGTGTTTCGGCTTTGGCCGAAAAAGGCACCCGCCCCGGCCTGGCCGTCGTGCTGGTCGGCGCGGACCCCGCCTCGCAGGTGTATGTGCGCAACAAGGTCGCGGCCTGCGAAAAGGCCGGACTGCATTCCGTGAAAGAGCAATACCCGGCCGAGATGACCGAGGCCGAACTGCTGGCCCGCATCGACGTGCTGAACCAGGATCCCAGCATCCACGGCATTCTGGTGCAGTTGCCCCTGCCCAAGCACATGGACGCCCACAAGGTCATCGAGGCCATCGCGGCCGAGAAGGACGTTGACGGCTTCCATATCAGCAACGCGGGCCTGCTCATGACCGGGCAGCCGCTGTTCCGTCCCTGCACGCCGTACGGCGTGATGAAGATGCTGGAATCGGAAGGCGTGACGCTGCGCGGCGCTGAGGCCGTCATCGTCGGCGCCAGCAACATCGTGGGCAAGCCCATGGCCATGCTGCTGCTGCAGGCCGGCGCCACCATCACGATCTGCAACTCCAAGACGCGCGACCTGGCGGCCCAGACCCGCCGCGCCGACGTGCTGGTCGTCGCCACCGGCAAGCCCGGCATGATCGACGGCTCGATGATCAAGCCGGGCGCCGTCGTCATCGACGTGGGCATCAACCGCGGCGCCGACGGCAAGCTGTGCGGCGACGTGGATTTTGCGTCTGCCAAGGAAGTGGCCGGCGCGATCACGCCCGTGCCGGGCGGCGTGGGTCCGATGACCATCGCCATGCTGCTGGTCAATACGGTCGAAGCGGCCGAACGCGCTGCCGGGTAAAGCGTAGACCTCGGTGTCTGACACCCGTGTGAGTTGCGCTTCAGATTGAACGGGCGTCTCAAGGGTGTCAGACACCTGCCGCGAATTGGTGACGAACACCATCCGATCCTCGGCGCCGCCGGGCATGGCGCCATCCCCTTGGTCAGGCCTTGCGTTCAGGCCGATCGCCCTCACCTGATCCTTATCGCCTTCGCCGGCGCGCCTGACGCGCCGCCTGCCACTCATCAGCCGGTAACACCATGACCCAGAACCCCCTGCTCGCTCCCGTGTCCGAACTGGTCGATTACGCGGCCGTCAAACCCGCGCACATCGTGCCCGCCGTCGAGGAACTGCTGGGCATTGCCCGCAAGGCCGTCGACCACGCCGCCGACCCCGCGCTCGCGCCCACCTGGGAAGCCGTGGCCGAGCCCCTGGACACCGCGTCCGAGCGCCTGTGGCGCGCCTGGTCGGTGGCTGGCCACCTGAATGCCGTGGTCAACACGCCCGAACTGCGCGAAGCCTATAACGCCGCCCTGCCGCTGGTCACCGAGTTTTCGACCTGGGTCGGCCTGCACGAAGGCCTGTACAAGCAATACCAGCGGCTGGCTGCCGCACCCGACTTCGCGTCCTGGTCGCCGGTGCGCCGCCGCATCGTCGAAATGGCCTTGCGCGATTTCCGCCTGAGCGGCGTCGAACTGCAAGGCGCCGACCGCGAACGCTATGCCGCGATTTCCGACCGCGAGGCCCAGGCGTCGCAGAAGTTTTCTGAAAACGTGCTGGATTCCATCGATGCGTGGTCGCTGATCGTTGAAGACGAAAGCCGCCTGGCCGGCGTTCCGGCGGACGTGATTGCCGCCGCCCGCGCCGCGGCCGAGGAAGACGGCAAGGCCGGCTGGAAGCTCACGCTGAAGATGCCCTGCTACCTGCCCGTCATGCAGTACGCGAAGGACCGCTCGCTGCGCGAGGCGCTGTACCGTGGCTACGGCACGGTCGCGTCCGAACAGGGCGATGCCAAGTTCGACAACTCCCCGCTGATCGAAGAACTGCTGGCGCTGCGCGCCGAGGAATCGGGCCTGCTGGGTCTGGGCACCTTCGCCGCGCTGCGCCTGCAGACGCGCATGGCCCGCGACGCCAAGGAAGTCACCGTGTTCCTGCGCGATCTGGCCGCCCGCGCCAAACCGTACGCGCAGCGGGATCTGGCGGAACTTACCGCCTACGCCACCGGCGAGCTGGGGCTGGACAGCCTGCAGCCTTGGGACGTGGCCTACGCCTCGGAACGCCTGCGTGAATCGCGCTACGCGTACTCCGAAGACGAGGTGAAGCAATACTTCACCGAACCGCGCGTCCTGGCGGGCCTGTTTGACGTCATCCAGACGTTGTTTGGCGTACGCCTGACCGAAACGCCCGTGTCGTCCTGGCACGGCGACGTGCGCGGCGTGCGGGTCGAAAGCCCCGACGGCGCGCTGATCGGCCACCTTTATCTGGACCTGTACGCGCGCGCCGGCAAGCAGAACGGCGCCTGGGTCGACAGCGAGCGTACGCGCCGCGTCGTGGCCGGCAAGGTGCAGACGCCGATCGCGTACCTGACCTGCAATTTCTCGCGTCCCAACGGCGACCGTCCGGCCGTGCTGACGCACGACGACGTCATCACCCTCTTCCACGAAACCGGCCACGCGCTGCACGCGCTGCTGTCCGAAGTCGACGAGCCCGGCGCCGCGGCGTTTGCCAGCGTGGAATGGGACGCCATCGAACTGCCCTCGCAGTTCATGGAGAACTTCTGCTGGGAATGGGCCGTGGTGCAGAAGCTGTCGGCGCACGTGGACACCGGCGAGCCGCTGCCGCGCGCGCTCTACGACCGCCTGGTCGCCGCCCGCAATTACCAGAGCGGCATGCAGACCGTGCGCCAGATTGAGTTCGCGCTGTTCGACATGCTGATGCACGACCGCAGCAAGGGCGCGTCGATTTCCGAGGTGCTGGCGCTGTTGCAGGAAGTGCGCAAGGAAGTTGCCGTGCTGTTCCCGCCCGAATGGCATCGCCTGCCGCACGCCTTCTCGCACCTGTTCGCGGGCGGCTACGGCGCGGGCTATTACAGCTACAAGTGGGCCGAAGTGCTGTCGGCGGATGCCTACGAGGCCTTCGAGGAAGCCGCCGCCAAGCAGGCCGGCAACGCGCTGGGCACGCTGGATCCGGAAACGGGTGCGCGCTTCCGCCGCGAAGTGCTGGCCGTGGGCGGCTCGCGCCCGGCGGCCGAATCGTTCGCTGCATTCCGCGGCCGCGCGCCGCGTATTGATGCGCTGCTGCGCCATAGCGGGATGACGGCGAGCTGATGGCGGTGTCAGACACCTGACGCCTGTCGCACGCCGCGCCTGCCAAGACGGCCCGCCATCGCGCGGGCCATTTTTTTGCTCCGGACTTGCGCGTGCACAAGGCAAGGCATTGCAGCCGTATGCGGCTCTCCTCAGATCCTGCAGGTAGAATCCGAAAGGTTTACCCCCTTCCGGCTACTGGACCCATGCGACACCTGATTACCGGCCGCTTCTTTCGCGGACTGCTGTTGAGCTTGTGTGTGTTTCTTGCCGCCTGCGGCGACAGGAATGTGGACTGGACGCTTTACAACGTCAAGGGCCACCTGCCCGACCTGAAGTTCTCGCTGCCCGGCGCGGGCGGCAAGACGGTCAGCAGCGACGACCTGAAGGGCAAGACGGTGCTGCTGTTTTTTGGCTACGCCAGTTGCCCGGACATCTGCCCGACGACCATGGCGCAGCTGACCGCGGTGCTGCAGAACCTGGGCGACAAGGCCAAGGACGTGCGCATCCTGTTCGTCAGCGTGGACCCGCACCGCGACACGCCGGACATCCTGCAGGCCTACGTCAACGCCTTCAACAACAACGCCATTGGCGTGACGGGCAACGAACGGCAAGTGGCTGACCTGGCGCGCCGCTATCGCGTGGCCTACCAGATCGAAAAGCCCCGGCCGGGTGACGACGCCGACATGTACGAGGTGACGCACAGCCGCGGCGTGTACATCTTCGACAAGGACGGCAAGGCGCGCCTGCTGGCCTCAGACACCGACAGCATCGAGACGCTGACCAAGGACGTGCGCCAGCTCATCGACCTGACCTCCTGACGCGGCGCGCAGGTCCGCACACCAGTTGTTACAACGGTGGCGTACGGGGTGCGGGTATCCGTGGGTATCATCAATCCACTTCGCCCCCTTTTCCCTAGTAAGGAGTACGCGCATGAGCATCATCATCATGATCATCGTCGGGTTCATCGTGGGTCTGATCGCCCGCGCCATCATGCCCGGGGACCAGAACATGGGGATCATCATGACCACCATTCTGGGCATCATCGGCGCCGTCGTTGCCGGCTTCCTCGGCCAGTCGCTGGGGTGGTATCAGCCCGGCGAACCCGCTGGCTGGATCGGATCCGTCGTCGGCGCGATCATCGTGCTGTTCGTGGTGGGCCTGATCGCCAAGAAGCGCACCTGACGTCTGCGTCCTGCACGCAAAGAAAAACGGGCCGATCGCGAGATCAGCCCGTTTTGCATTGCAGGCGCCAGGAATGGCCCTATAAGCAGCCCATAAGCGGCGCCCAGCGCGCCGCCCCTGGTAGCGTCAGCCCGCCGGCGTGACCGGCGCGGCAGGCGCCGCCGCCGTGCGTTCCGTCCACCCGCCGCCCAGCACCTTGTACAGCGTGACCAGATTGGTCAGGCGCGCCAGGCGCGTGTCGACCAGCGCCTGCTGCGAGGTATAGAGCGAGCGTTGCGAATCCAGCACGCTCAGGTAGTCGTCGATGCCCTGCCGGAAACGTTGCTCCGACGCGTCATACGCGCGCTGATTGGCGTCCACCAGCAGGCGTTGGGCCTGGATCTGCTCGTCCAGCGTGCCGCGGCCGGCCAGCGCATCCGCGACTTCGCGGAAACCCGTCTGGATCGACTTCTCGTACTGGGCCACCTGGATGTTCTTCTGCACTTTCGCCAGGTCCAGCCCCGCCAGCAGCGAGCCCCCCGCGAAGATCGGCACGGTGATCTGGGGCACGAAGCTCCACGCCCCCGAACCGCCGTCGAACAGGCCGCCCAGGCTGGCGCTGGCGGTGCCGGCCGAACCCGTGAGGCTGATGGTCGGGAAGAATGCCGCACGCGCCGCGCCGATGTTGGCGTTGGCGCCCTTGAGCTGATGCTCTGCCGCGCGGATGTCCGGGCGGCGGGTCAGCAGGTCGGACGGCAGGCCGGCGGGCAGCGTGGTCGGCAGCATGCTGTCGTCCAGTTTGACTGCGTTGTCCAGCGCCGTGGCCATCTGCGGCGACAGCGGCTGACCGACCAGCAGCACAAGCGCATTGCGGTCCTGCGCGGCCTGGCGCGTGTATTGCGACAGGTTGCGTTGGGCGGTGCGCAGCGAGACTTCGGCCTGGCTCAGGTCCAGCGCCGTGGACAGGCCCTGGTCGTAGCTCTGCTTGGTCAGGTTGTAGGAATCTTCCTGGCTCTTGAGCGTGTCGCGCGTCAGGCTGAGCAGCTCCTGGTCCGCGCGCAGCGTCAGGTAAGCATTCGCCACCTCGGCGATCAGCGTGAGCTGCGTCGCCGTGCGCGTTTCGTCCAGCGCCAGGTAGGATTCCAGCGCCTGATCGCTCAGACTGCGGATGCGGCCAAAGAGGTCCAGTTCCCAGGCGGACATGGCAGCGCCCACCTGATAGCTGTGGCTGGTGGTGGCCTGGCCGCTGGGCGACAGGTCGGCCGGCGTGCGCTGGGCAGAGCCCTGCCCAGCCACGCCGATGCTGGGCGCCAGGTCGGCGCGCTGGATGCGGTACTGCGCGCGCGCGGCCTCGACATTCAGCGCCGCCACCCGCAGGTCGCGGTTGTTGACGAGCGACTGCTCGATCAGCTGTTGCAGCAGCGGATCGCCGAAAAAGTCGCGCCAGCCGATGTCGGCCACGGCCATGCCGCCCGGCGCGGCCGCCTGGGCCGCGTTGTAGGCGGCGCCCGTGGGATACGCGGCGTCGATGGGCGCATCGGGACGCTCGTACGTGGGGGCCAGCGAGCAGCCCGCCAGGGCCGCCGCCAGGGATACAGACAGCAAGGTTCTCATCTGGAGTTTCATTACGGTTGACCCTCCGCCGGCACGTCGTGCGGCCCCTTGGCGCTGGTGTCGTGTTTGTCGACGTTTTCGCTCATGCGCTTGACCTTGAACACGCGCAGCATGATGACGAAGAAGGCCGGGACGAAGAAGATGGCCAGGAACGTGCCGGTCAGCATGCCGCCGATCACGCCCGTGCCGATGGCGTTCTGGCTGCCCGAGCCCGCACCGCTGGAAATCGCCAGCGGGGTCACGCCCAGGATGAACGCCAGGGACGTCATCAGGATGGGACGCAGACGCTGACGGGCGGCGTGGATGGCCGACTCGGTCAGGCTGGCGCCCGCTTCATAGTGCTCCTTCGCGAACTCCACGATCAGGATGGCGTTTTTGGCCGCCAGCCCGATTGTCGTCAAGAGACCCACCTGGAAGAACACGTCGTTGGACAGACCACGCAGCAGCGTCGCCAGCAGCGCGCCGATGATCCCCAGCGGCACCACCAGCATGACCGCGGACGGAATGGTCCAGCTTTCATAGAGCGCCGCCAGGCACAGGAACACCACGATGAGCGAGATCGCGTACAGCGCGGGCGCCTGGGCGCCGGACAGGCGTTCTTCGAACGACAGGCCGGTCCATTCGAAACCGACGCCGACCGGCAACTTGGCCGCCAGGCGTTCCATTTCTTCCATGGCTGCGCCCGAGCTGTAGCCCGGCGCCGCCTGGCCCTGGATGTTGTACGACGGCACACCGTTGTAGCGGTTCAGCTTCTGCGGACCGAAGCTCCACGTTGCGCTGGAGAACGCCGAGAACGGGACCATGTCGCCATCCTTGTTGCGCACGTACCATTTGTTCAGGTCTTCCGGCAGCATGCGCGAGGATGCCTCGCCCTGCGCGAACACCTTCTTGACGCGGCCACGGTCGATGAAGTCGTTGACGTACGACGAACCCCATGCGGTGGCGAGCGTGCTGTTGATGTCCGACACGGCCACGCCCAGGGCGCGGGCCTTTTCGCGGTCGATGTCCAGCTGGTACTGCGGCGCGTCTTCGATGCCGTTGGGACGCACGCCCGCCAGCACCGGGCTCTTGCCGGCCTCGCCCAGCAACTGGTTGCGCGCGGCAAGCAGCTTCTCGTGGCCCACGCCGGCACGGTCCATCAGCTGGAAGTCAAAGCCGGTGACGTTGCCCAGTTCCATGACGGAAGGCGGCGGCACGACGAACAGTTGCGCGCGGCGTTCCGTCTTGGCGAAGTGCGCGTTGGCGCGTCCTGCCACGGCGGCGGCCTTCAGGCTGGCGTCGCCGCGTTCTTCCCAGTCGCGCAGCTTGATGAACAGGATGGACGCGTTCTGGCCGCGGCCGCCGAAGTTGAAGCCGTTGACCGCGAACACCGAGGTGACGGCGTCCTTTTCTTCGGTCAGCAGGTACTTGGTGGCGTCGTCGATGACGGCCTTGGTGGCTTCAGCGGTGGCGCCGGCCGGCGTCTGGATCTGGGCGAACAGGATGCCCTGGTCTTCGGCCGGCAGGAACGCGGTCGGGATGCGGGTGAACATCCAGCCCATCGCGATGACCAGCGCCAGGTAGACGACCATTAGGCGCTTGGTGCGGTTCAGGCCGCGGGCGACGGTATTGGCGTAACCGTTGCTGCTGCGCTCGAACGTGCGGTTGAACCAGCCGAAAAAGCCCTTCTTGGCGCCGTGATGGCCCTTCGGAATGGGCTTGAGCAGCGTCGCGCAAAGCGCCGGCGTGAACACGATGGCGACGATCACGGACAGCACCATCGAGGACACGATCGTGATCGAGAACTGCCGGTAGATCACGCCCGTGGAGCCGCCGAAGAACGCCATCGGCACGAACACGGCCGCCAGCACCATCGCGATGCCGATCAGGGCGCCGGTGATCTGGCTCATGGATTTGCGGGTGGCCTGCTTGGGCGTGAGGCCCTCTTCGGCCATCACCCGCTCGACGTTTTCGACCACCACGATGGCGTCGTCAACGAGCAGGCCGATGGCCAGCACCATCCCGAACATCGTCAAGGTGTTGATGGAATAGCCGAACGCCGCCAGCACGCCGAACGTGCCCAGCAGCACCACCGGCACGGCCAGCGTGGGAATGATGGTGGCGCGGAAGTTCTGCAGGAAGAGATACATCACCAGGAACACCAGGATGATGGCTTCGACCAGCGTCTTGAACACTTCATGGATCGACAGGCTGACGAACGGCGTCGTGTCGTACGGATAGACGACGTCCATGCCCGGCGGGAAATACGGCTTGAGGTTGTTGATGGTGTCGCGCACCGCCTGCGCCGTGTCCAGCGCGTTGGCGCCCGGCGCCAGCTTGATCGCAAGGCCCGAGGCCGGGTTGCCGTTGTAGAAGCTGTCGATGGCGTAGGTCTGGCCGCCCAGTTCGATGCGCGAGACATCACGCAGGCGCACCTGCGAACCGTCGGAATTGACCTTCAGCAGGATCTGGCCGAAGTCCTCGGCCGTCTGCAGGCGCGACGGGCCGATGATGGTGGCGTTGAGCTGCTGGCCGCGCACGGACGGCAGGCCGCCCAATTGCCCGGACGAGACCTGGACGTTCTGTTCCTTGATGGCGGTGGTGACGTCGACCGTGGTCAGCCCGTAATTGACGAGCTTGGCCGGGTCCAGCCAGATCCGCATCGCGTACTGCGAGCCGAAAAGCTGGAAGTCGCCCACGCCCTGCGTACGGCTGATGGGATCCTGGACGTACGACGCGACGTAGTCGGCCAGGTCGTCCTTGGTCATCGTGCCGTCGGTGGACACGAAGCCGGCCACGATCAGGAAGTTCTTCGTGGCCTTGGTGACGCGGATGCCCTGCTGCTGCACTTCCTGCGGCAGAAGCGGCTGCGCCAGCGCTAGCTTGTTCTGGACCTGCACCTGCGCGGTGTCGGGGTTGGTGCCCTGCTTGAAGGTCAGCGTGATGGACATGCTGCCGTCGGAGTTGCTTTCCGACGAGATGTACTGCAGGCCGTCAAGACCGTTCATCTGCTGCTCGATCACCTGCACCACGGTGTCCTGCACGGTCTGCGCGGACGCGCCCGGGTAGGTCACCGCGATGCCGATGGCGGGCGGCGCGATGTTGGGGTACTGGGCGACCGGAAGCTGCAGGATGGACAGCGCGCCGGCCAGCATCAGCACGATCGCGATCACCCAGGCAAAAACCGGCCTGTCGATAAAAAACTTTGCCATGCGTGGCTCCTGATTACTGCTTGGCCGGCGCGGCGGGGGCAGCGGCCCCCTGCGCATTGGCCGCTTGCGGCTGGGCCTTGGCGCCGGCTTCGGTGGCAACCACTTCAACGCCGGGGCGGACCATCTGCAGGCCTTCCACGATCACGCGGTCGCCGGCGGCCAGGCCGTCGGTGACGAGCCACTTGTCGCCGATGGCGCGGTCGGTCTTCAGGTCGCGCAGTTCGACCTGGTTCTTGGCGTTGACGACAAGCGCCGTCGGCTGGCCGCGCTGATTGCGCGTCACGCCGCGTTGCGGCACCAGCAGGCCGTCGGCGGCCACGCCGTCAGCCAGGCGCGCACGCACGAACATGCCGGGCAACAGACGCCGGTCGGGGTTGGGGAACACGGCGCGCAGCGTGATCGAGCCGGTGCCCGGGTCCACGGTCACTTCGGAGAACTGCAGCTTGCCGGACTCTTTGTATTGCGAGCCGTCTTCCAGCGTCAGCGTGACCTGCGCGGCCTGCTCGCCGTCCAGCTTCTTGAGCTGGCCGGTGGCCAGCGCGTCCTGCAGGCGCAGGAGCTGCACGCTGGACTGCGTGACGTCGACGTAGATGGGGTCGATCTGCTGCACCGCGGCAAGTGCGCTGGTCTGGTTGGCGGTCACGAGCGCGCCTTCGGTCACGGCCGAGCGGCCGATGATGCCGTCGATCGGCGACAAGACCTTGGTGTAGACGAGATTGATGCGGGCCGTGTCCAGCGCCGCCTTGGCCGACAGCACGTCGGCGGCGGCCTGATCGCGCGAGGCGACGGCGTTGTCGTAGGTCTGCTGACTGACCGCGCGGGTGGCGACCAGCGGCTTGTAGCGCTCGGCCAGCAGGGCGGCGGTCTTTTGCTGCGCCTGGGCGCGAGCCAGCGCGGCCTTCTGGCTGTCGACGTTGGCTTGGTAAAGAGCGGGATCGATCTGATAGAGCTGTTCGCCCGCCTTGACCTCGCCGCCCTCGGTAAAGAGGCGCTTCTGGACGATGCCGTTGACCTGCGGGCGGACCTCGGCGACGCGGAACGCAGAGGTGCGGCCGGGCAGTTCGGTAGTCAGGGAAACGGGCTGCGTCGCCAATGTGACGACCGTCACTTGCGGCTTGCCGCCCTGAGGCGCCTCTTGCTTCTTGCCGCAGGCGGCCAGTGTGAGGGCCGATGCCGTCAGCGCGACAACGGCCGCGCCGCGCCACATAGCGCTTTTCTTATTCATAGATTGCATTCCCGATTTCAATAAAGGTAGCCCCACGCCGCGCATGCGCCGCGTGCCTGATAGCCGTGAAAGGCCGTTTTGCCTGGGGCGATTCTGCGAAGAACATCAGCCCGTCAGACCGTCTTGGCGCGGTCCGTGGCGTTCGACCTGGGTGGATTCGCGTAGAACACGCAAGGCTGGACGTTTATCGCATTGCTGCATTGCAGAACTCGCATTCTGAGTTATCCCGCTTTAGAAACAAAGGGGCATGTTGAGAAAACATCATTCCATTTATGGGACAATCGTGCGATCCGCACTGTGACAAAATCGCGCCATGAAACGCCTACAGGGAATGGAACTCTTCGTCGAGGTCGCCAAAACGCACAGTTTTAGCCGCGCTGCGGCAACGCTGGGCGTCCCCAAGTCGACCTTGTCTCGCCAGGTGGCCGAATTGGAGCGGTCCGTGGGGCTGCGGCTGCTCAGCCGCACCACGCGCAAGGTGGAACTGACCGATGCCGGGCGACTGTATTTCGAACGCTGCCAGCGCATCGTGGCCGAAGCGCAGATCGCCCATGAAGAATTGCAGAAGCTGGTCGACACGCCCACCGGGCCGCTGCGGGTCAACATGCCCGCGGATTTCGGCACGGATTTCCTGGCTGAGTCGTTCATGGAGTTCTCCCGGCGCTATCCCGATGTGACGTTTTTCCTGGACCTCGCGAACCCGGACCACGCGTCTCGCGTGTTCCAGACCTGCGACGTGTCGATCGAAATCGGCGACCTGCCTGATTCGACCCAGATTGCAAGACTGCTGGGCATGCTGCCTGCCTACCTGTATGCCTCGCGCGATTACCTGGAAAAGCACGGTGAACCGAGGCATCCCAGCGACCTGACCCGGCACGAGTGCATCGAGTTCCGCGCGGAAGGCGCGGGCCGCGTGACGCGCTGGCCGCTTACGAACGGCGAGCAGCACATCGAGTTCACGCCGGGCAACCGGTTTTCCGTCAACGGCGTCGCCATGGCCCGGCGCCTGGCCATGCTGGGCGCGGGCATCGCGGTGCTGGTGGGTGGTCAGATGTCGGAACAGCAGTCAGGCCAGTTGCAGCGCGTACTGCCCGATTGGCAGTTGGGACCGTTTCCGGTGCATGCGGTCACGGAGACGCGGCTGCTGCCCGCCAAAACGCGGATCTTCATCGAATTTCTGATGGAGCGCCTGGGCAGCCACTGGCAAGCGAAGGATACGCCCGGTTTCATGAAATCCCGCTGAGATCGAAACCGACTGAAAAATCCTTCGGACGCTGACAAGTGTTGTCGAGTCAGGTGACCAATGCTGCGAGCGGTGTCTCGCTGTCGGTGTCAGACACCCTCTGGAGGGCAACTCAGGATGAAGGGGCGCTCACCAGGGTGTCAGACACCTGCGCTGGAGGCCATCTCACGATGGTGTGGACGGCGGGTGTCAGACACCAGCTCAGAACGATTCGTCGTCGCGCAGATAGCGCCATTGGCCCAGGGGCAGATCGCCCAGCGCCACACGGCCGATGCGTACGCGTTTCAGGCCGATCACCTTCAGGCCCACCAGTTCGCACATGCGGCGGATCTGGCGCTTTTTGCCTTCGCGCAGCACGAAACGCAGTTGATCGTGGTTCTGCCAGCGCACCTGGGCGCGCTTGAGCGGTTTGCCGTCCAGCGATAGTCCGTGGTTCAGCAGGGCCAGGCCGTTGTCGGACAGCTCGCCCTGAACGCGGACCAGATATTCCTTGTCGACCGTGGAGTCTTCGCCGATCAGCTGCTTGGCGACGCGGCCGTCCTGCGTGAGGACGAGGAGTCCTTGCGAATCGATGTCCAGGCGGCCAGCGACCGCCAGGCCTTCGAGGTGCGCGCGTTCGAAGCGCTGCGGGGCGCGGTCGTTGGCGAAGCGGGAGCGGGAATCGATCAGGGCGACGGCCGGCGTGTAGCCTTTTTCGGCCTGGCCGGAGACATAGCCCACGGGCTTGTTGATGAGGATGGTGACGCGGGAAGTCTGGCGCGCATGCGCCGCGCGCTCCAGCGTGATTTCCTGGTCCGGATAGGCCCGCGCGCCCAATTCGGACACGACGACGCCGTCGACGCGGACCCAGCCGCGCTCGATATAGCTGTCCGCCTCGCGGCGGGAACAGAGTCCGCGCTCGGACATGAGCTTGGAGATACGTACTTTTTCCATGGGCGGTATTGTATGCGGGTCGGCCGGTGCGGATCTCCAGTGCAGAGGACCAGTGCAGTCGGCCGGTGCGGCCGTCCAGCGCGGAACGGCCAGCGTCCCCTGCCCTGCGGCATTGCGACGCAGACGGCCTTCGGGCGGGGCTTGGCATAATACGCAGCCATGACGAAGCAACCCGCAGCCCATCGCCCCCCTCTCGCCGCTGGCTGGCTGGCGCAAGCCCCGGCCATTCTGTCCCCTGCCCAACGCCACTGGCTGTTCCGGCCGGGCGCGCTTACCGCTGGTCTCCGCCAGGTCGGGCAGGTGCGTCTGCGGGTGTTGGCCGAGTACGCCGACGGCGCGCCGGCTGACGAGGCGCGTGCGATGCGCATTGCGCCGGGCTCTCCGGTGTGGATCCGCGAGGTGTTGATGTCCGTGAACGGCGTGGACAGCGTGCCGGCGCGCAGCCTGACGCCGCTGACCGCGTCGCACGGCGCCTGGCAAGGGATGCGGCGCCTGTTGACCCGGCCGTTGGCCGACATGCTGTATCACGACAGTACGGTCATCCGGTCACCGTTCGCGTGCCGCCGCCTGGCCTCGCCCGTGCCGTTCCATGCCACCGCCTCGGACGTTCTTCCGCCGGAGGCACGCGCGCTGCAGGCCGGCCGGATCTGGGCGCGGCGCTCGGTGTTCTGGCGCCAGGGCCAGCCGCTGCTCGTGGCCGAGTGCTTCCTGCCGGACTTCTGGGATTTGATCGCCGGCCAGCCCGTGCCGCCGCTCGTGCCGCACCAGCGCACGCCGCGTTAAGGCGGGCTTGCTGAATTCGGGCCGTTGCGTAGACGTTCAGTCCACGCGGCGACCCGCTACTGCCGCACCCGCTCGCACCAACCCATACCGGAACCCTGCCCCCGCAGCCAGCGGGTTCAGCCCTCGTACCGCCGCCCCTGCTCCAGCAGTTCCGGCGTGCCGATCACGTCATTCAATCCATCGAAATCCAGCATCCTGTCCTTCCAGGGGCCCGTCGTGCCGTGCTGGCGCAGGCTGCCGTAGTAGCCCTGCAGCGTGTGCGCGACCGCGCGCGCCGTGCCGCCCGGGAAGATGACGATGCGAAATCCCGCTGCGGCGAGCGCGCCCGCGTCCTGCACCGGGGTCTTGCCGCCCTCCACCATGTTCGCCAGCAGCGGCACACGCGCTGCGAAGCGGTCGCACGCGGCGCGCATCTGTTCCGGCGTGCGCAGCGCCTCGATGAAAAGCGCGTCCGCGCCGGCTTCAAGATAGGCCTCGGCGCGGTCCAGCGCCGCGTCCAGGCCTTCGGAGGCCAGCGCATCCGTGCGCGCCAGGATCAGCGTGGATGCGTTGACCCGCGCATCAACGGCGGCGCGCAGCTTGCCGCACATCTCAGCGGCGGGAATCACGCTCTTGCCGTCCAGGTGGCCGCAGCGCTTGGGAAAGGTCTGGTCCTCAAGCTGGATCATCGCGGCGCCCGCGCGCTCGAAGCCACGCACGGTGCGCTGGGTGTTCAGCGCGTTGCCGAAGCCCGTGTCCGCGTCCACGATCACCGCGGCCGACACGCGTTCGGCGATACGGGCTAGCGTGTCTTCGACTTCGGTATAGGTGGTCAGACCGATGTCCGAGCGGCCGAGCCGCGTGTAGGCGATGGACGCGCCCGACAGGTACAGCGCGGTAAAGCCCGCCTGCTCGGCCACCAGCGCCGACAAAGCGTCGTAGACGCCGGGGGCCAGCACCGTGCCGGCCGCCAATTGCGCTTTCAAGTTCTGTGTTTGCATCTGGGGTTTCCTAATCCAGGCGGCGCCCGAGCAGCGCCGCCGCGGTGTCCGCGGCGATATGGCCGCCGGCCACCGCGCTGAGCAAGCCGTTGCCGGACAGATAGCCCGACACGTCGTTGCCCGATACGCCACGGGCGGCCCCGCCCGCAGCCAGCAGGTTGGGCAGCGCCCGGCCTGCGTTGTCCAGGACGCGGCATTGCGCGTCGATGTCCAATCCGCCTTGTGTGTGAAAGAGCGCGCCCGTCACCTTGATCGCGTGGTACGGCGCCTGCAGCGTGCGCTCGAAGCGTCGTCCCTGCGGGTCCGGCGCGCCGGGACGGACCGCGTCCAGCGTCTGGCCCAGCACGTCCGGATCGCAACCGATCAGCGCGGCCAGCGCCGCCACGTCGCCGCACGTCTTCAATGCCTGGCCTTGCTCGGCCTGCACGAAGTCGGGAAAGCCGCGCGCCAGGGCGAGTGTGCGGTCGTCAAAGACATTCCAGGCCACCGAATCCGGCTGCGCCAGCACGTGGACCGCGGCCTCGGAATAACCGTGCGTCTCGTCGTGAAAGCGGCGGCCCTCGCGATTGATCTGCACGCCGCCGTCCATCATCACCGCCCAGGAAATCAGCGCGCCCTGCGGCGTGGCCCAGGAGCCGTGGCCCTGGTAGCCGCCCAGGTCCGCAAGGCGCGCGCCCAGTTGCGTGCCCCACTGGATGGCGCTGCCGTCGTTGCCGACGTGGCCGCCATAGACGGCCTCGCGCATCGCGGGCAGGTACTCGCCGACCATCGCGGCGTTGCCGCCAAAGCCGTTGCAGGCCAGCAGCAGGACATCGCAGCCGATCACGTCGACCGAGCCGTCCGGGCGTTCGCAGCCGACGGCGGTCACGCGGCCGGCGTCGTCCGTCCAGATCTCGCGCGCCAGCGCGCGGGTCAGCAGATAGGCGCCGGCCTCGGTGGCGGCGCGTTCCAGGGCCGCGACCAGCGCCGCGCCGGTGCGCTCGGGCAGCGTGTGCATGCGCCGCGCGGTGTGGCCGGGGTACAGGAACCCGTCCAGCACTTCGAAACGCAGGCCATGCGAGGCAAGCCCGTCCATGGCCGCGGCGGCCGCGCCGGCGTAGGCAGCCACCAATTCAGGTGAGGCCGTGCCGTGCGCCTTGGCCTGGATGTCGGCGGCAAAGCGCGCCGCGTCATCCTCGATGCCCGCTGCCCGCTGCACGGCAGAACCGGCCGCGGGAATGAAGCCCGACGACAGCGCAGTGGATCCGCTGGGCACGGCATCGCGTTCGATCAGCACCGTCTCGATCCCGGCGCTGGCCAGGCGCAGCGCGGCGGTCAGGCCGCAGGCGCCCGCGCCGATGATGGCGACCGGCACGTGCATGGCGTCTGCGCCGGGCGTAACGCCCCGTCTGACGATTGGCGCACTCACGACTTCAGCCTGTCCAGCACGTCCTGGCACGTCACCACGTCGGCCACCGTGCGCAGATCCGCCAGCGCAGCTTCGTGCATCGCAGGCGTGGGCGCGGCGCAGCCGTCGGCCAGCACCGTCACGTGATAGTCGCGCATGTGGGCGTCGCGCACCGTGCTGGCAACGCCGCCGTTGGTGACGATGCCCGCCACCACCACGCTGGAAATGCCCGCGCGCCGCAGCACCCAGTCCAGCTGCGTGTTGAAGAAAGCCGAATACGCGACCTTCCAGACCGACACGTCGACCAGCCCGTCCAGCTCGGCCACGTTGGCCTGCCCTGTTGAACCGGCCACGAAGTCGCCGCGGCGCAGGAACGGGCGCAATTGCTTGAGATGCGGCGAGATCATGGGCTCGCCGTGCGCGTCGGGCCACAGCGTGAACTGGCTGGCGGCCACGAAGCCGCCCTGCCCTTTCAGCGCGCGGGCCACGGGCGCCACGCGCGCCGGCAGGGCTCTGGCCTGCGGGCTGACCGCGCCGCCGCGGTCATAGGCGCCGCCCGGCGCCAGGAAGTCGTTCTGCAGGTCGATGATGACCAGCGCGGTCGTGCGGGGATCGAAGGCGTGCATGGCGGGCTCCTACGATGCGGTGCGGACGATGAGCATGTTGCCCAGGGAATCGACCCGGCCCGCGAAGCCGGGCTCGATCCAGATGGTGGTGTCGGGCTGCTCGAGGATGGCGGGTCCCGCCACCTCGGCGCCGACCGGCAGGTCCAGGCGCGCGTAGCGCACGGCGTTGTGCCATTGCCCGGCGTGAAAGACCCGCTGGGTGCCCAGTGCCTCGGGCATGGCCGTGCTGGTCGGCGCCAGCAAGGCCAGATCGAACTTGGGCCGCTGGCCGATGCGGGCATAGCGCAGATTCAGGATGCGGACCGGAATGCCGGTCAGGCTGCGGCCGAAGGCGGCCTGGTAGGCGCGGTCGAATGCGGCCGCGATGCCGTCGCGGGAGAGGTCCGCGCGGCCCACTTCCACGCGCACGGTGTGGCTCTGGCCTACATACAGCATGTCCAGTTCGATGCTTTCGCGGATGCCCTCGAAGGACACGCCCGCCGAATCCAGACGCGCCTGGCACGCGTCCGCCAGCCCGTCGATGCGGGCCAGCAGGTCGGCCGCATCCAGCGCGTTCAGCGCTACGTTCAGGGTCTGGACGCCGTCGTGGCGCATGTCGGCCATGACGCAGCCCAGCGCCGAGGTCACGCCCGGATAACGCGGAACGATCCCGTGGGCGGCGTCCACCTCGTTCATCATGGCGCACACATGCAGCGCGCCGCCGCCGCCGAACGGCATGTAGGCGAACTTGCGCGGATCGTGGCCGCGTTCGATGGAGACGACGCGGATCGCGCCCGCCATCTTGGCGTTGGCCACGGTCAGGATGGCCTCCGCCGCGGCGTGGACGTCCAAGCCCAGCGGGCGCGCGACGTGCTCGTCAATGGCGGCGCGCGCCAGCTCGACGTCCATCTTGGCCAGAAGGCCGCCGCCCAGCGGACGTTCCGCGGCGATGCGGCCCAGCAGCACATTGGCGTCGGTAACCGTGGGGCGGGTGTTGCCGCGGCCGTAGCAGGCAGGACCGGGAATGCTGCCCGCGGACTCGGGGCCCACCTGCAGCAGGCCACCAGCGTCCACGCTGGCGATCGAGCCGCCGCCCGCACCGATGGTTTCGATCTGGATCATCGGGGCGCGCACGACCATGCCGAAGTCGATGGCGGTCTGCGCCGACAGCGAGGCCTCGCCCTCGGCCACCAGCGACACGTCGAACGAGGTGCCGCCCATGTCGCCCGTGACCACGTTGGGAAAGCCCGCGGCGCGCGCGATGGCCGCGCAGGCGATGACGCCGGCCGCCGGACCGGACAACGCCGTGCGCACGGGCACGTCGCACGCCGTCTGGCGCGACATGACGCCGCCATTGCTCTGCACCACCAGCAGCTCGCCTTCGAAGCCGTGCTGCTGCAGGTCCGATTCCAATCGCGTCAGGTAGCTGCCCACCACGGGCTGCAGCGCCGCGTTCAGCACGGCCGTCGAGCAGCGCTCGAATTCGCGGATCTCGGGCAGCACCTCGGTCGCGGCGGTGACGTTGCCGTTGGGCCAGATGGACCGCACGCGAGCCGCGGCCTGGGCCTCATTCACCGGATTGGCGTAGGCATTGACGAAGAAGACGCAGACCGCGTCGCAGCCCGCCTCCAGCAGCGCGCGCGCCGCGGCCTCGACCTGGTCCAGATCGACGGGCGTGTGCAACGCGCCATCGGCCAGCACGCGCTCGCGCACTTCCAGCCGCAGATCGCGCGGCACCACGGGTTCATAGTTGCCGCGCAGGCCCCATGTTTGCGGCCGGTCGCGCCGGCGCATTTCCAGCACGTCGCGAAAACCTTCGGTCGTGATGATGCCGGTGCGCGCGACCTTGCGCTCGAGCAGCGCATTGGTGCCCACGGTGGTGCCGTGCACGATGGTCGCGATGTCGCCGGCGCCGTCAGCCACCCGCGCAATGCCGTTCATGAAGCCGCGCGCTTCCTCGCCGCGCGTGGACGGCACCTTGACCACGCGGGCGCTGCCGCCCGCCTCGTCCAGCACGAACAGATCCGTGAACGTGCCGCCCACGTCCACGCCCACCACCAAACCTTGCGCCGCGCTCATGCCGACTGCTCCTTCTGAATGTCGCTCACATAGCCCATCTTGCGGTCGTGCTCGCGCGCCGCTGCATCGCGGCGGGCGGGCTCGCCATAGCCGCCTCCGCCCGGGGTTTCCAGGCGCACGCGGTCACCGCGCTGCAGCCGGATGCCCAGCATCTTCGAACTCATGGGCGGGGACAGCCACTGGCCATCCTGCTGATAGCGGAAGACGTTGAGCGCGGCCTGGCCGCCGCCCGCGATACCCTTGGGCGCGCTGCGGCCGCGTTCGCCAAAGATGAAGGCTTCGGCGCTGTCCTCCAGCAATTCGATTTCATAGATGGCGCCCAGGCCGCCCCGGTGCGCGCCGTCGCCCGCCGAGTCCGGCCGCAGCGCCCATTGCGTGAAACGCACGGGATACGCGGCTTCCAGGATTTCCAGCGGCGGAATGGTGGCGGTGGAGATCGGCGCGTTGCCGTGGCTCAGGCCGTCGCCGTCCGAATGACCGCCGTGGCCGCCGCCGAAGAAGCTGAACATGACCCAGCGCTGACCCTTGCGGGCGGCGTCGCTGCGATAGCCCGCGATCGACAGCGCATTGATCGTGCCGTAGGCCTGCGCCATGGCGCGCTCCGGCGCGGCCTGGGCCATGGCGCAGAAGATCACGTCGATCATGCGCAGGATGGTTTCGGTGTAGCCGCCCACCGGACGCGGGCGGTCGGCCGAGATCACCAGGCCATCGGGCAGCGTTACGTCCACCGCATCCAGCACGCCGGCGTTGGCCGACACGTCCGGGAACAGGTGCTTGAGCGCCACGTAGCAGGCCGCGATGGCCGTGGCGCGCGAGATATTGACCGGACCCGCGCACGCCGGTGACGTGCCGGTGAAGTCCAGCCCCAGCCGGTCGCCGGCGATGGTGAGCTTGAGCGCAATGCGCAGCGGCGCGTCGCGCACGCCGTCGTTGTCCAGCATGTCCTCAAACGCATACTCGCCATCCGGCAGGCGGGCGATGTGGTCGCGCATCAGGCGGCGCGCGCGTTCGCGCAGCGTGTCCAGGGACTCCAGCACCGTGGCGTCGCCGTATTCGTCGAGCAGGCCGTCCAGACGGCGCGCACCCAGTTCCAGCGCGGCCAGCTGGCCGTTCAGGTCGCCCCACAGGCTGTCGGGCAGACGCGTGTTCGCCTTCAGGATGGCCAGCACGTCCTGGTCCAGCACGCCGGCGCGCACGATCCGCACGGGCGGGATCTGCACGGCTTCCTGCCAGCACTCGGTGGCGGCCGGGTTGTAGTTGCCGGGCACTGCGCCGCCCACGTCGTGCCAGTGGGCCGCGGACGCCAGAAAGCAGAACAGCTTGCCGCCGCGAAACACCGGCTTGACCAGCTTGAAGTCGTTGGCGTGCGTGCCGCCCTCGTACGGATCGTTGAACAGCCACACGTCGCCGTCCGTCATGCCGCCGCGCTCGGCCGCAGTCTTGGCCGCCGCCTTCACCGCGAACGCCATCGCGCCCACGAAGACGGGCAGGCCCGACTTGCCCTGGATCAGCGTGGCGCCGGTGGCGGCGTCGTACATGCCGTGGCAGGCGTCATGGGCCTCGGCAATGATGGGGTTGAACGCGCTGCGGTACAGCGTCGCGTCCATTTCGTCGGCGATCTGTTCCAGGCGGCCCTTCAGAACCGCCAGGGTAACGGGGTCAAGCATGATGTTGTTCCTAAGAGGTTTGACGCTGTTTCAGCAGATTCAGCAGTCCGCCGGCCTGCACCATGTCAAGCAGAAAGCCGGGCACGGTCTCGCAGTGCAATTCGGCGGGCGTGCCCCCGGGGCGTTGGATGCGGCCGGCGACGGGGTCGAACGTGATGCCCTCGCCCTCGGCCAGGGTCTCGGCCTGGCTGCACGTCAGCAGCAGCAGCCCGACGTTAAAAGCGTTGCGGAAATACAGCCCGTTGAAGGACGGCGCGATCACGGCAGCCACGCCCAGGCGCACCAGGGCGGCCGCGGCCTGCTCGCGCGACGAGCCGATGCCGAAGTTGGGGCCCGCCACCAGCACGTCGCCCGGCTGCACCTGCCCGGCAAAGTCCGGCCGGACGCGTTGCAGGCAGTGGCGCGCGATTTCGTCGATGCCGAATTTCATGTAGGCGCCCGGCGCCAGCGCATCGGTGTCGATGTCCGCGCCCACGCGCCAGACGCGGTGCGTCGTGGTGTCTGCATTCATGCCAGGAACTCCCGGGGGTCGGCCACGCGCCCCGCCACGGCCGAGGCCGCCACCGTGTAGGGCGAGGCGAGGTAGACCTGCGCGGTCTCCGACCCCATGCGCCCCTTGAAATTGCGCGCGGTGGTGGCGATGACGCTGGCGCCGTCCGGAATGGACCCGCCATAGCCCGCACAGGCGCCGCACGACGTGGCCAACACCTGGGCGCCGGCGTCGCGCAGCACCTGCATGACGCCTTCGCGGTCGGCCTGATCCTGGTCCTGCCGGCTGGCCGGCGCGACCATCAGCTGCATGCCGTCCGCCAGACGGCGGCCGCGCAGGACGGTGGCCGCGGCGCGCAGGTCTTCCAGCTTGGCGCCGGTGCATGCGCCGATGTAGGCCACCTGCACCGGCACGTCGCTATAGGTGTCCACGCCGCGCGCGTTGGCCGGGCTGTGCGGCGCGGCAACCTGCGGGGCCAGCGCGGCGGCATCGAACTCGTGCCACTCGGCACCGGCGTCGCGGTCGCTCTGCCAGCGGGCCAGATCCAGTTCCTCGGTCACGCCCGCCTCCCGCAGCCAGGCTGCGGTGGTCTCGTCCGGCGCGATGAGCCCCACTTGCGAACCCAGTTCCGCGCTCATGTTCGACAGCGTCATGCGCTCCTGCATGGACAGCGCGCGAACGGCCTCGCCGCAGAACTCCACCGCCTGGTAGCGTCCGCCGTTCATGCCGTAGCGGCCGATCATGTGCAGCATCATGTCCTTGGCCGTGACGCCGGCGGCCAGCCGGCCGCGCCAATGCATCATCAGGGTCTTGGGCACCTTGACCCAGATCTGGCCGGTGACCGCCACGCCCAGCATCTCGGTGCTGCCGATGCCGAACATGTAGGCCCCGAACGCGCCGCCGGTGGGCGAATGCGAATCGCCGCCCACGCAGAACATGCCGGGCCGGATGTGTCCGTGCTGCGGCACCACCACGTGGCAGATGCCGACGGAGTCATACACGTTGGGCAGTTGCTGCTCCGCGGCCCAGTCGCGTGCAATGCGCACGATGCGGCGCGATTCGTCATCGGATTCCGGCACGTAGTGATCAATGACCAGCACGATCCGCGACGGGTCCCACAGCGTGGCGCCCAGCTCTTCCAGCATGGGCTTCAAGCGCCGCGGACCGCTGGAATCGTGGAACATCGCCAGATCAACCGCACAGGTCACGATTTCGCCCTCGGCCACCGTCTCACGCCCGCAGGCGGCGGCGATCAGCTTCTGGGCCAGGGTTTGAGGCTGGGCCATGATTACATCCCCAGATAGGCGCGGCGCACGTCGTCGCTGGCCAGCAGGTCGGGACAGCTGCCGCTGTACCGCACGGCGCCGTTTTCCAGCACATAGGCCCGCTGTCCCGTTTCCAGGGACTGACCCACGTTCTGCTCGACCAGCAGAATCGCCAGTCCGTCGCCGTGCAACCGCTTGATGAGGCCGAACAATTCCTCGACCATCAGCGGCGACAGGCCAAGCGAGGGTTCGTCGAGGATCAACAGGCGCGGCTCGGCCATGAGGCCGCGGCCGATTGCCAGCATTTGTTGTTCCCCGCCCGACATCGTGCCGGCCAACTGGTCCAGGCGCTCCCGCAGGCGCGGGAAAATGTCGAGAACCTTGTCCAGATTCTGCGCGCGGCGCTCGCGCGCCCGGGTGAAGGAGCCCAACTCCAGGTTTTCGCGCACGCTCAGGTTCGGAAAAACGCGGCGGCCTTCGGGCACCTGGATCAGGCCGGCCTGCACCACCTGCCGGTAGTGGCGGCCGGTCAGATCCTGGCCTTCGAAGCGCACCGTACCGCCCCACGGCCTGCACAGGCCGCATACCGTGTTGTTCAGCGTGGATTTGCCCGCGCCGTTGCTGCCCAGCAGCACCACGATCTCGCCGGCCTGCACGTCCAGGTCCACGCCGCGCAGCACCTCCATGCGACCGTAGCCCGCCCGCAGGCCCTTGACCTCCAGCAGCGCGCTCATGCCGGGGCTCCCTGCGCGGCCAGACGGGCCGCCGCGCCGTGGCCCAGATAGGCCTCGACCACCTTGGGATCGCGTGTGACCTCGCCGGGTGTGCCCGCCGCGATCAACCGGCCCTGCGCCAGCACCCACACGTGCTCGGCCAGGCTCATCACGGCGCGCATCACGTGTTCGATCATCAATACGGTGACGCCATCGTCCACCAGTTTCTTCACCACCGGAATCATCTCGTCGATCTCACTGGGATTCAGGCCCGCCAGCACCTCGTCCAGCAGCAAGAGGCGCGGCCGGGTGGCCAGCGCGCGCGCCAGTTCCAGGCGCTTGCGTCCGGCCACCGTCAGGTCGGCCGCCGGCTTGTCCAGCGAGGCCTGCAGGTTGACGCGCGCGGCCACGGCCTCGGCCGCGGCCAGCGCCTCGTCGCGATCCGCCAGACGCAGGTGGGCGCCCACGGCAATGTTCTGGCGCACCGTCTGCGCGCCGAACGGCTGCACGATCTGGAAGGTGCGGGTCAGGCCAAGCCGCGCGGATTCGTGCGGCGCCTGGCCCGTGATGTCCTGCCCGGCAAAGTGCACGGAACCGGAACCGGGTTTCAGAAAGCCCGACAGCAGGCCGAACAGCGTGGTCTTGCCCGCGCCGTTGGGGCCGACCAGCGCGGTGAGCGAACCCTGCGGCACGTCCAGACTGACGTCCTGCACGGCCTTCAGGCCGCCGAAGGTGATGGAGAGGTTGCGCGCTTGCAGCAGGATCTCAGACACGGGCGCGCTCCTTCATTTTGAACAGGCGGCCCAGCGACTGACCGCCGCCGGTAATGCCGCGCGGCATGAACATCACGATGAGGATCAGCACCACGCCGTAGATGACCATGCTGATGCCCGGCAGCTCGCCGAACAGGTTGCGGGTCAGGTCGGCCAGCGCATGCAGCGTCACCGCGCCCAGCAATGGGCCCCACAGCGTGCCCATGCCCCCGACGATGGCGCCGACCAGCGCCTCCACCGACACGGCCGAGCCGAACGCGATGCCCGGATCGATGTATTGGAAAACCTGCACATAGAAGGCGCCCGCGACACTCATGAAGGCGGCGGACAGCGCGATGCCGCCCAGCTTCACGCGCAGCGGGTTCACGCCGATGGCGCGCGCCGCGTCCTCGTTGTCGCGCACGGCCTGCAAGTAGGCCCCGAAGCGCGAATGGCGCAGCCACGCGGTCACCAGCAGCGCCAGCAGCACGAAGGCGAGCAGCAGATAGATGTAGCCGCGGCGCGAACCGAACTGCATGTTGGCCACGCCTTCCTGCAGCGGCACCATCAGTCCCACGCCGCCGCCCGTGAACGACGCCGACAGCGCCAGAATGCGGAAGACTTCAGCGAATGCCAGCGTGACCAGCGCGAAGTACGAGCCCTTCAGCCCGTAACGGAACGTCAGCCCGCCCACCGCCACGCCGACCAGCGCGCCCAGCGCGATGGCCCCGGGCAGCACCAGCCACGGATTCAGGCCCAGGTTGAGCTGGCCCAGCGCCTGCGCATACGCGCCGACACCGAAGAACAGCGCATGGCCGAACGACAACTGACCGCCATACCCGCCCAGAATGTTCCAGGCCTGCGACAGCAGGGCCGCGTACAGCGACATCATCACGAACGTCAGCAGCACGCCCGACTGGGACAGCGCGGCCACGGCCACCAGCACCACCCCGAACAGCGCGATTGCGCAAAGATCCCGTTTCATCGTCAGCCCCTCGCCCCGAACAGCCCCTGCGGGCGAAACAGCAGCACCGCGATGAAGATCGCGAAGATGCCCATCTGGCCCAGCGAGTCGCCCAGGAACAGGCCTCCGATGGACTCCACCACGCCGATCAGCAGTCCGCCCACCAGCGCCCCCACGAAACTGCCCATGCCGCCCAGCACCACGATGGTGAAGGCGACCAGCACGAAACCGCTGCCCACCTGCGGATTGACGTAGTACGCGGGCAAGAGGAAACACGCCGCCGCGCCCAGGCACGCCATGCCGATGCCGAACGACAGGGCGTAGACCTTTTCAACGTCGATGCCCATGAGCTTGGCGCCCTGCTTTTCCCGGGCGACGGCGCGGATCGCGCGGCCCAGGTCGGTGCTGCGGATGATCCAGAACAGCACCGCCGCCACCGCCAGCGCGCCGCAGAACGCGATGACCTTGGGCAGCGCAATCATGGCCGGGCCGATCTCTACCGTGGACAGCGTGTACGCCGTGTCGATGCTGCGCGTGTCGGACTTGAACCAGACCAGCGCCAGGTTCTCCAGCACGATCGCCAGGCCCAGCGTGACCAGCAGGATGTTCTCGTCCTTGCCGTGGCTCGCGCGATTGATGACGAGGCGCTGCAAGGCGTAGCCCAGCACGAACATGCCGGCCACCACCAGCGGCAAGGCGGCGTAGGGGTCGATGCCCAGCCGGTCCTTGAGCAGGTAGACGGCGTACAGCGCCACCATGAGCGCCGCGCCGTGGGCGAAGTTGATGATGTGCAGCACCCCGTAGATCAGGGTCAGGCCCAGCGCGATGAGCGCGTAGACCGCGCCCGTCGTCAGGCCGTTCAGCACCGAGGAAAAGAGGATGGCGGGATCGAGCATGGGTCTGGTCAGGCCTTCAGCGGAAACACGGCGTCGGCCTGGCGGTATTCGGCCGGGAAGATCACCTTGATGTCGCCCCCGATCACCTGCGTCAGCAGCGGCTGCGCGCCGGTGTTCTGGCCGTTGACGAACTTGGTTGGGCCGTAGGGCATCAGGTTGTCCTGGAAGGAGCTGGCCGCCAGCGCCTCGATGATCGCGGCGCGGTCGGCGGACTTGGCGCGTTCCAGCGCGTCGGCCAGCAGCAGCATCGCGGTGTAGGTCATGAAGACCTCGTAGCTGAAGTACGCGCCCTTCTCTTCCACGCGAGCCTTCAGCGGCGCAACGCGCGCGTCCTTGGGGTTGAACCAGTGGTTGCAGTCGATGATGCCGTTGGCGATGTCCGGGAATTCCTTCAGGAACTTGTAGCTGGATGCCGCCCCGCCCAGCACGGAGTAGATGGCCTTGGGCTGCACCTTCTGCTGCTTCATCGCGCGCAGCAGCAAGGCGTATTCGTTGTAGTAGTTGGCCGGAATCACGATGTCCGGGTTCACCGACCGCATGCGCAGCACGATGTTGTTGAAGTCGCGCGTCGGGTTCGGATGCTTGACGATCTCTTTGACCTCGAAACCGTGCTGCGGCAGCGACTTGGCCAGCAGCGCCGCCGTGCCCGTGCCGAACAGCGAGTCTTCGTGCACGATCATGACGGTCTTGGCCGGCTTGCCGGCGGCGTCGTTCAGCGCGGCCAGGTCCAGGATGGCGCGTTCGCTACAGGCGCGATAACCCGGTCCGAAACGGAACGTGTTCTTCAGGCCGCGCTCGACAATCTGGTCGGCCACGCCCACGTCCACCACGTGCGGCAGGTTGTACTTGGCGGCCGTCTGCGTCGTCGCCAGACAGATCGCCGAGGCATACGCGCCCACGATGGCCGACACGCCCGCCTCGTTCATCTTTTCCACTTCGGCCGAACCTGCCTCGGGCCGCGACTGCGCATCGCCCAGCACTGCCTGCAGCGGCGCGCCGCCCAGCGACTTGATGCCGCCCGCCTTGTTGATGTCCTCGATGGCCAGCAGCGCGCCCAGGCGGCATTGCTGGCCCGAATACGCCAGCGCACCGGTCACCGGATGCAGCACGCCGACCTTGATGGGCGTGGCGCCCTGCGACCGGGCCACCCACGGGGCGGATACGAGGGCCGCGGCGGCGGCGGATTGGTAGAGGAAAGTGCGGCGCGAATTCATGGGCGAATCTCCGAAGGGTTCAATGGAATTGGGCCGACAGTTCTTCGCTGACCCAGACCTTGGCGTCGATGCTGCCGACGCGCGATAGCTGCAACTGATATTGGTAGCGATCGGGCCGGTACAGGCCCTGCAGCAATTGCACGGGCCGGTCGCCGACATCGCGCACCAGGCGCGTGACGGCCAGCAAGGCCGAGCCCACCGACACGTCCAGATGGCGCGCGACCTGCGCATCTGCCAGGCGTGCGGAAATGGTCTGCGTGGCGCCGCCGAACTCCACGCCGGCCGCTTCCAGCAGCATCAGCAGCGGCTCGCGCTCGAGGTCTTCACGCGTGAAATCGGCCACGGACTGCGGCACGTAGGTGGTGATGTGGGACAGCGGCCCCGCGTCGGTACTGCGCACCCGCAGGCTCTTGTGCACGGGCGTGCCGGACGGAATGTGCAGCGCCTCGGCCACCGTGGGCGGCGCAAACACCAGCGTGCTGTCCAGCACCTGCACGGACGTGCGCAGGCCCATGTTGACGATGTTTTCCAGAAGGCCGGTCAGGTGCGCCTTCTGTTGCGCGCTGGGGGCCGCCGCGGCGTGGGCGCTGGGTGCGCCGCGCAGGGGCCAGGTGCCCAGGCCGGGCCGGCGCGTCACCAACCCGTCCGCGACCAGCATCTCCATTGCCTTGCGGATGGTGATGCGCGCCACGTCGAACTGGTCCGCCAGCGCATGCTCTCCGGGCACGCCATCCTGATCGAACCGCCCCTCCTGCAATTGCTCGCGCAGGACGAGATAGATCTGGTGGTACTTCGGAAGTGGTAATGAGGTTCCCATGACGGGAACTCTAGGGGTGTCCTAATGTACGGTCAATGGAACAAATGGCTGGACGGGTTGTTCTATCGGGAAAACACCGACTCGATCCGATTGCGTCCCCGCTGCTTGGCGTAATACAGCGCGCGGTCGCTGCGGCTGAGCGCCAGCTCGGCGTCGTCGTCCTTGGTGTGGAGGGCGGAAATACCGATGCTGACGGTCAGCGGAATGTGCCGCCCTTCCGACAGATAGGGCGTATCGGCGATGCGGCGCTGCACGTTGCGGGCAAAGACGCGGGCGCGTTCGATGTCGGTATCGGGCAGCATAACGGCGAATTCTTCTCCGCCGATGCGCCCCACCAGGTCGATCTCGCGCAACTGCGTGCGCAGCATGCTCGCAAAATGCTGCAGCACACCATCGCCGATGGCGTGGCCCCAGGTGTCGTTGATGTGCTTGAAATGATCCAGGTCGCACATCAGTACGGCCGATCCCAGCCCGCCGTGACCCTTGATCCGCGCCAGCTCCGCGGCGATGCGCGACATGAAATGGCGGCGGTTGGGCAGGGTTGTCAGCGCGTCGGTCGCGGCCAGCTCGCGCAGTTCGAGCTCGGCCCGCTTGCGGTCGGTGATGTCGGTGACGAAGCCGTGCCAGACCACGCCGCTGTCTGCGTCCCGCCTAGGACTCGCGTCGCCCTGCCGCCAGCGCACGCCCTGCAGCGGCAGGCACACGCGGAACTCCACATGCCAGGGGGATCGCGCCGCCGCCGCGGCCTGCAGGGATGCGCGGTAGACAGGCAAGTCTTCCGGATGGATCCGCTGTTCGACTGCGGTCGTGCTGGCCCGCACGTCGTCTGCGGTGAGTTCGAACATGTCCCAGATGCCCGCGCTGACGTACGAGAAACGTGATCCGCCCTCGGGCAATGGCCGGCATTGAAAGACCAGACCGGGCACCGCGTCGGTCAGGTTGACGACTAGGTCTGCCGTGCGCTGGAGCCTTTCGGACATGGCGCGCACGGCGCTGATGTCGGTCGTGGTGCCCATCATGCGCAGCGCCCTGCCCGATTCGTCGCGGCTGACCACCTTGCCGCGGCTGCAGATCCATTTGTAGCTGCCATCCTTGCACCGGATGCGGTGTTCGACTTCGTAGCTGTCGGTCTTGCCGTCGAAGTGATCCTGCATCGCGGCCCGCACATAGACCAGGTCGTCCGGGTGCAAGCGGGTATAGGCGTCCTCGATGCGTGTGGTGAGTTCGGATTCGCCATAGCCCAGCAAAGCCTTCCAGCCGGGCGAATAAGTGATCTCCCCGGTCACCACATTGCGGTCCCACACCCCCGTACCGCTGCCCGCGATAGCCAGCGACAGCTTGCGGGCCTCATCGCGCCAGGTGTCTTCGTCGGCGCGTTCGCACGCCAGCGCGTGGCGCTTTTCGACGGCCGTGGCCGCCAGGCTGGCGAGGTCCTGCAAAGCCTTGCGGTCTTCATCTGAGAATTCGCGCGCCTGCCCGTGCCCGAGACGGAAGACGCCGAGGAGGCGCCCATCTGCGGCGCGCACCGGAAGTTCGAACGACCACGAACTTCGGGCACCGGCGCAGGCCGGGCCGGCTGCCGCCTGCCACACGCCATCCGCATCGGTGCAAACAATGGCGGCCAAATCCACGTCAAACATGCGGCAGGCCAGGCGCGCCAGCTTGTCCAGCGGGCCGTCCGGATCGCGCTGCGCGACGCCGGCGGCATCGACCGGCGATGGGGTTGGGGACACATCACCGGTAGCGGGCATGTCAGAACCTGATCAATACGACATTCATCGGTACAGCCTGGCGCAACGTGGCTGACATTCTGTCACGGTTCGCACCAAAAATGCATCATTTCGGCAGATATGATCGCGGGCCTATGAGACCCCTTATTTCCGTAACGTTGCCGTGCTGGCGGCCTCGCTGGAAGGCCGCGCTGACGTATCCGCTATGGCTTGCCGCCGCAGCGGCGCTGATGGCTTTCCAGTCCGCCATCGCGGCTGCGCAGCCCTTCGAACGCCACGCGGAAAACGTGCGCTACCAGCAATGGCTGAGCGATTTCCGGGAAGATCTGCGCCGGCTGCGGCCATCGGCCGGTGGGCAGCCGGGGGACATCGACGCCCTGTTTGCCGGAACGGTCGTGCCCGGCTCGCGCGCCGCGGCGTTGCTGGAAAAACTGGCGGCAGCCCAGCCGGGCGGGAGATCCGGCGAAATCCATTTCATGGGCATCCGGCGCGTCTTCCTGGCCGCGCTGTCCGACGCCGTCGTGGCGGGCGACGGCGGGATCTATCCCGAAACGCAACCGGCGTTTCAGCACCCTGCGCTACGCGTACGGTACGTACATGTGGACGGTGGCGGGCGTCTGGAACGCTACTTCAACGACCCCGAGGTCTTCAAGCCCTACCGGCTGCCGGCACCGGGCGTTTTCGCCCGCAACGCGTATCCGTTCCTGCTGTTCGAGGAACGCGATGGAAAACTACGCCTGGGCGGCGTATCCAAGGAATTCTGGGATCTCGTGACGTTCATGGACGCGCTGCAATATGCGTGATCGTCTTGGCCGCATCGCATTTGGCGCTACGTTGGCCTCGGCCTCGGTCATGCACGCCGGCCCGGCCCTGGCGGCCTGCGGTCCTGCGGACGCGGCGTTTTCCGTGTCCGGCGCTTTGACCGCGGTTCGCGTTTCCGTCGATGTGACGCAATCGCGCGTCCTGCTGGGCCGCCAGGGCGAACGCGTCGCCACGCAGCCGCAACCGGTCTGGCTGACCGCTTCCGGCGATCCGCACCCGCGCACCTGGATGGACAAGGTGGACTGGACCGCCTATCGCGTGGGCGACGGCGAGGGTGCGGCCCACGCGCAACTGCTTTTCGACGCCGACGGCCGGCTTTGCCGGGTCCAGCACCTGGACCCGCGGGCTTTGGGGACGCCGACGGTATCCGGCGGCCATGCGTTCGAGTACGGCGCTGACGGGTCCCTGTTGCGCGTGGCCGAGTACACGCGCACGCAGGGCGCGGCCTACACGCTCGTCGGCCAGGTCTGCCTGCGGCGCGATGCGCACGGCGCGCTGCAGGCATTTATCGCCGGGCCCTGCAACGAGGCGTTGGACGCGGCCCCCGGGCGGCGCTACGTGCGCGATGCAGCCGGCAGGCTGCTGCGTGTCATCGACGCCGCCGCCAACGAATCCGTCGCGGTGCAAACCTACGATGAACAAGGCCGGCCCGCCGCGCGCTATGTGCGGCGGCAGTCTCCATTCACGTCGCCGGATGGCCACGACGATCCCGGGGCGTATGCGGAACCCGTGGCCCTGCGGGACCGTCTGCACGTGATCGAGCGCGACGCGCTGTCGCGGTTGTCGACCGACGTGGCCGGCAGTGCATGGCGCATCGTGCGCCTTCAGGAAGACATCGCTTTGGACGACGATGACATGGTGTCTTGGGATCCAGGCAGCCAGACGGTGCTGGCCGAGGGCGTGACCGGCGACCGGGGTCAATGTGCGCTCGATCCCGCCGCGCAGCAAAAGGTCTGGAAGGCCATGCAGGACGAGCCCGGGCGGATTCTCTGGTACACCGACCCGATGAGCCGGCTGGTCCTGGTGCCGGCCGTGCCGGCCGCGACGTGGCGGGCATGCACGGACCCCGCGAACGTGTCGCGGGACGCCTGCCTGTAAACCGCAGGCGCGGAGCGTCCGTCACGGAACGCTGGCCGCGCCTGCCTGGCTCCATCGCGTGTTACGCGGTCCTGGGCCGGGTATCCACCGGCAGGCACAGCAGCGCCGTCAACAGCGCCAGCCCCACGTGCGCGGTGTAGATCGGCGAGAAATCCGCGTGACTGGCGACGCCGTGCCCCAGCAGCAGCACCGTGATCGCCACGCCCAGCACGCCGCCCACCTGGCGCGTCGCCTGGTTCACCGCGCTGCCCACCGCGTAATGCTGCGCCGGCAGCCGGTTCACCGCCGCCCCCGACAGCGACGGCAGCACCATGCCCACGCCGATGCCGCTCAGCAGCAGACCGGGCAGCCATTCAGTCAGATAGGCGGGCTCCGCGCCCGGCACCAGAAGAAACCACAGCCCGCTTGCCGCGTACACCAGCGCGCCGCCCACCAGAAAGGGCCGATGCCCCATCCGCGCCGCCAGCCGGCCGGTGATGATCGCCGTCGGCATCACGAGCAGCGGACCCGGCGTTACCGCCAGCCCGGCGCGCGGCAGGCTGTAATGCCACACGCCCGTCATGTAGAAGAAGAACGCGAAGAACATCATGGCAAAGGCAATGCCGAAGCTCAGCGTCGCCAGGTTCACGTAGCGGTACGTCCGGTGCTTGAACAGCGCCAGATCCACAAGCGGATGCGGCGTCACGCGCGCCCAGGCCACAAAGGCGATCAGCGCCATCACGCCCACCGCCGCCGCGATCGCCAGTTCGCTGCGCTGCCACGTCGGCGATTCCGACTGCACGATGGCCAGGGCCACTGCCCCCACGCCCACCATCAGCAGCGCCATGCCCACGCCGTCCACCCGGCGGCGCGCGTCCGGTTTCACCGACTCCTTCAGCATCCCCGCGCCGAACCACAGCGACACCGCGCCCAGCGGCAGGTTGATGTAGAACGCCCATGGCCAACCCGCCACATCCACCACGAACGCGCCCAGGCTGGGACCCACCGCCGCCGCCAATCCGCCCACCGCGCCCCACAGGCTGACCGCGACCGACCGCTTCGACGCCGGAAAGGCTGCCAACACGATCGACAGCGACGCCGGCGTCAAGAGTGCCGCGCCCACCGCCTGCAGCACCCGCGCGGCGATCAGCCACTGTTCCGTCGCCGCCAGCCCGCAAGCCGCCGACGCCGCCAGAAACAGCAGCACCCCGCCCATGAACATGCGCTTGCGGCCATGCGTGTCTGCCAGTCCGCCCGACGGGATCAGCATGGCGGCAAAGACCACCGTGTAGGCATTGAGCACCCAGGACATGTCCGCGGCTGAGGCCGTCGGGAATCCTTCGCGCAGCGCGCCGAACGCCGCGAACAGCATCGTGCTGTCCAGCGACACCAGGAAGACGGCGATGCTGGCGATCCAGAAAATGGGCCAGGGGGATGCGTGCGGGGCGCTGGCGGCGTGCCCGGGCGCGGCCGCCGGGCCGGGGCCGGTTGCGGCGTGGCCGGACGCGGTCGCCGGGACGGGGCCGGTTGCGGCAGCCGCGCCGGCGTTAACGGCGTCAGCTCGCAAGGCTGCACCGCCCAATGCGGCGCCCGAGCCTGCTTCGGAAGCGCCGGCTGATGTGGAGTTGTTACGCATGTCGGCCTGGCCCTCGCGCTTACAGATAGACCGCCGGGGTGGCGGTCAGCCCCTGCTTGACCTGGCGGGTCCGCTCGTCGGCCAGCACTTCCTGCTCGCCGGCTTCCAGCGCATCAAACGCCTGGCTCACGATGGCCTGCGGCGTGGACTTGGGGGCATCGATGCCCTTGGTCAGGTCGGTGTCCACGAACCCCATGTGCAGTCCAAGCACCTGCGTGTTCTGGCCCCGCAGCTCTTGGCGCAGCCCGTTCGTCAGCGCCCAGGCTGCGGACTTGCTCATCCCGTACACCCCCAGCACCGGGTTGTTCACCCAGCTCGCGATCGACAGGACATTCAGGATCGCCCCGCCGCCATTCGCGGCCAGCGCCGGAGCAAACACCTGCGACACCAGCATCGGCCCAAACAGATTCACGTCCAGATGCCGGCGTGCCGACTCCACGCTGCCCTGCGTCAGAAATCCGCCAAAGTCCGCGATACCCGCGTTGTTGATCACCAGCGTCACGTCCTTCGCCAACTCCGCAGCAGCCGCCACGTCTTGCGCGCGCGTCACGTCCAGCTTGACCGGCACCACGCCTTCCAGCGTGATCGAAGACGGATCACGCGCGGCGGCGTACACCTTGCGGGCCCCGCGGGCCAGCGCCTCGCGGGCAAAAGTCAGACCCAGGCCGCGATTGGCCCCGGTGATGAAAACAACGGCGTTCTTGAGTTCCATGATCGGTATTCCTAAAAGTGATGTGTGGGTATGAGCCAGCGTCGGCACGACTAAATATGATGACCATCATATTTAAGGACAGCAAAATGGCCGCGCAACGCGGCCAGAAAAATCATTCAGTGGGAGACTGCGGCGCCCTCGTGGTCGTACTGCGCCAGAACGGCGTGGCGGGCAGACGCCAGGACTGCGCGTCCGCTCGGGTTATCGCCCAACGCCCGGGCCAGCTGCAATGCGCCCACCAACGTGCTGAGCACCGCCGCCGCCGCGTGTTCACCCGCCTGAGCCGGCAGCACCTGTTGCACCGCTTCCAGCAACCGCTGCACCCGGCCGGCGGCCGCCTCGCGCACGTCGTCCGACTGGCGGGGAATCTCTGACGCCAACGCCGCCACCGGGCACCCCCGTTCGCAGCCGGTCAGATGCGCATCACTGAGATAGGCTTCCACCCAGGCGCGCAACGGACTGGCGCCCTCGGCGCGGCGCCGCGCCATGCTCTGAGACAACCGCGCCGCGCCATCCTGCCCCGCACGCTCCATCGCCGCCGCCAGCAACGCGTCGCGCGACGGGAAATGCGCATAGAAGCCGCCGTGCGTCAGCCCGGCTTCTTTCATGACGTCCGCGACGCCCACCCCCGAATACCCCGCGCGCCGGATTGCGCGGGCCGCTGCATCAACAATGCGTTCGTGGGATTGTTCCTTGCGGGAGGCGGACATGATCGCAACACCGAAATATGATGATCGTCATATTACGCTCGCAATATTCCAGCTTGCAAGCCCCGGCCCCGTTTTCAGCGCCAAGCTTCCGGCTCGATGGTCACTTCGCCCTTTTCCGCCGAGAAATACACCACGCCGTCCGAGATATTGGCGTTCAGCTGCATCGTGCGCTCGGCCAGCTTGCCCAACGCCTTCGACTGCTCCGAAGGCAGATTCACCACCTTCAGATTGCGCGTGCGCTCCAGCTTATTGCGCACCCCGTCCCACCAGATCTTGCTGGCCGACCCGCCATAGCAATACACGATCACCTCATCGGCGCGGCCACAGGCACGCAGAATCCGGCGCTCTTCAGGCTGGCCCACTTCGATCCACAGCTTGATCTCCCCGGTCAGATCCTTCACCCAAAGATCCGGCTCGTCGGTATCGCTCAGCCCCTTCGTGAACGCCAGTTCCTCCTGCGCGTGCATCGCAAACGCCAAGAGCCGCACCATCATGCGCTCGTCCGTCTCGGACGGATGACGCGCCACGGTAAGCCCGTGGCTGCCGTAATAGTGGCGATCGGTATCGGCGACGTTCAGGTCGGCCTTGTAGATGGTGGCGCGCAGGGCCATGGCGTAAGTCCGTTCAAAAGCGAATTGCAGGAAGGCCGCCATGATAACCGGGCGGTGCGGGCGTCAAGGCGGCTGTGCCGAGTCGGCATCCCCCCGACCTCATCGCAGTCAGGCGCCGCGACCGGCGTTACACTTGCCGGGCGCCCGCAACCCCAGCCGGCAACGCCCTCAAGACCCGCCCGCCATGACCGCCACAGCCGCCCTCCTAGCCTTCACCCTGGCCGCCGCCATCCTGACCATCACCCCCGGCCTGGACAACGCCCTGGTGCTGCGCACCGCCGCCGTCGAAGGCAGCCGCCGCGCGCTCATGGCCGGATTGGGCATCAGCGCCGGCTGCCTGCTATGGGGCGCCATCGCGGCATTCGGCCTCGGCTCGCTGCTGGCCGTGTCCACGTTGGCTTACGACACCTTGCGCATCTGCGCTGCGATCTACCTGTTCTATCTGGGCGTCAAGCTGCTGTGGAGCACGCGTTCCCGCCGAAAGACCGCGACGGCGTCGCCCTCCGGCATCCTGGCCACCCCCGCCCGCCCCAGCACATCCGCCACCGGCTGGTTCGTGCGCGGCTGCCTTACCAACGCGCTGAACCCCAAGGTCGGTGTGTTCTACATCACGTTCCTGCCGCAATTCATCCCCGCTGGCGCCGACGTCCTTCGCTTCAGCCTGCTGCTCGCCACGGTCCACGCGATCGTCGGCATGCTGTGGTTCGTCCTTCTGGTAGCCGCCACCCGGCCTCTGGCGCGCTGGCTTTCCCGCCCCTCAGTCACTTGCGGCCTGGACCGTGTGACCGGGGCGGTGTTTATTGCGTTCGGGTTAAGGTTGGCGCTGGAAAAGCGCTGATTCAAAGGCTTGAAGCGACGCTGGCGCTTCGATGGGTGTCAGACACCCAGGCAGGCCGGCTGCAATATCACGCCCATCTCGTAGGGATGTCAGACACCTGACGGCGGCGCGGGCGCGCTCAGGCGTCTAACGACACCCCCCCCGCCACCAGCGCGCAGCGTCATCACCACGACGCAAGACACCCCAACGCCAAATAAGGCCGCCCGCGCGGCCGATTTTGGCGGCCCCGCAAGACCTTCGCCCCACCCCGCCCGAGGCAAAAA
>NZ_JAKRML010000008.1:0-195559 GCF_022346505.1 Achromobacter sp. ACRQX | reverse complement strand
GGCTGGGAGGGCGCCGCGGCGCAGGTTGCGCCGCGCGGCAGGCGTCAGTCGCCCAGCGTTTCGATGACGTGGTTCTGGTTGGTGTAGATGCACAGGTCGCCGGCGATCTCGAGCGATTGCTTGACGATCGTCTCGGGCGGGAGGTCGGTGTTGCGCAGCAGGGCCAACGCGGCCGATTGCGCGTACGCGCCGCCGGAGCCGATGGCAGCCAGGCCGTGCTCGGGTTCCAGCACGTCGCCGTTGCCGGTGAGAACCAGCGTGTGTTCGGCATCGGCCACGATCAGCATGGCTTCCAGGCGTCGCAGGACGCGGTCGGTACGCCAGTCGCGGGTCAGTTCGACCGCGGCGCGCATCAGGTTGCCCTGGTGCTTTTCGAGCTTGGCTTCGAAGCGTTCCTGCAGCGTGAACGCATCGGCGGTGGCGCCGGCGAAGCCAGCGAGAATCTTGTCGTGGTACAGGCGGCGGATCTTGCGGGCAGTGCCCTTGATGACGATGTTGCCCAGGGTGACCTGGCCATCGCCGCCCAGCGCGACGCGGTTGCCGCGGCGCACACACACGATGGTGGTGGCGTGAAATTGTTCCATGCGTTCCTTCCGTTGAAAGTTTTAGCTGGGGGCGGTCGCGGGGATATCAAGTAGAAAAAAAGGCCATGCGGTTAACCGGCATGGCCTTTCAGGGACGGAGCGGAAGCGGGACGGATCAGTCGCCGTACAGCTTTTGACGCATTTCACGGCGTTCCTGCGCTTCGAGCGACAGGGTGGCCGTGGGGCGGGCGAGCAGACGGGGGATGCCGATGGGCTCGCCCGTTTCTTCACACCAGCCATATTCGCCGCTGTCGATGCGGGCGATGGATTGCTGCACCTTCTTGAGCAGCTTGCGCTCGCGGTCGCGGGTGCGCAGTTCCAGGGCGTGCTCTTCCTCGATGGTGGCGCGGTCGGCGGGATCCGGCACGAATTGCGTTTCACGCAGGTGCTCGGTGGTCTCGCCGGCGTTGGCCAGAATGTCCTGCTCGAGTTGTTTGAGCCGTTCCTTGAAGAACGCCAGTTGGCGGTCGTTCATGTAGTCCGACTCGGGCATGGCCAGCAATTCCTTTTCGCTGGGCAGATCAATCGCCGTATCGCTCGTCGACTTACTTGATTTTTTGGTTGCTGCCTTGGTAGCCATGTAAACACTCCACTATGAATCGATCCTGGCGCGGGCGTCCGTCCCGGTCCGTGTTACTTGTTGCCTACGCTATCCGTACCTCACAGTACTGCCTTCGTCGCATCGCGTCACGCAGGAATGGGGATTACCCCGCCAGGCACTGCTCCAAGCCCCGGGTAAAAATCTCCTGGGGCAGCTTACGTCCGATGAACACCATCTTGGTGGACGGTTTTTCGGCCGCGGTCCACGGCTTGCCGGGTTCGGCGCCCATCATCATGTGCACACCCTGGAACAACATGCGGCGGTTGATGCCCTTCATGTACAGGATGCCCTTGTAGCGCATCAGGTCGGGACCATAGACCTGCACGACGCCGCCCAGGAATTCCTCAAGGCGCGCGGGATCGAACGGCTTGTTGGAACGGAACACGAACGCGCCGATTTCGTCGTCGTGCTTGGGGTGGTGATGGTGGGCATGATTGCAGTGCGCGCCGCATTCGCCGTCGTGGTCATGATCGTGATCGTGGTCATGGCCGTGGCCGTGATCATGGTCGTGATCGTGCCCGTGGGCATGGTTGTGCGCGGCGTCCGGATGCTCATCGGCCAGGAACTCCGGGTCGATGTCCAGAATGGAATTCAGGTTGAAGCCGCTGATGTCGATGATGGACTTGAGGTCGACGTCGCCGAAGTTGACGGCGGTGATCGGCGCGCGCGGGTTCATGTGAACCAGCCGGTGGCGCAGCGCTTCGTAGTCGACTTCGTTGACCAGGTCTTTCTTCGAGATCAGGATGCGGTCGGCGAAACCGACCTGCTTTTGGGCTTCGGGCTGTTCGTCGAGCGTGGACATGCCGTGCTTGGCATCGACCACGGTGACTACCGCGTCCAGGCGGTAGTACTCGGCGATGTCGTCATCCATGAAGAACGTCTGGCACACGGGGCCGGGGTTGGCCATGCCGGTGGTTTCGAGGATGACGCGTTCAAAAGTGAGTTCGCCGGCTTCGCGCTTGGCGCGCAGCTCGGACAGGGTACGCATCAGGTCGCCGCGCACCGTGCAGCAGACGCAACCGTTGGACAGCTCGATGATTTCTTCGTCGCTGTCCTGCACGAGCAGGTCGTTGTCGATGCTTTCGGGTCCGAACTCGTTTTCGATGACGGCGACGCGGCGGCCATGGAATTCGGTCAGGATGCGTTTGAGCAGGGTGGTCTTGCCCGCACCGAGGAAGCCGGTGAGGATGGTGACGGGAACCATTTTGTCCAAACTGCGCGGGGTGTTCATGGCGAAGCTGCTAGCGTGATGTCAGGGCGTGAAACACAGCGCCTGACGGGGTTTTCAGTCCCTGCCGATTGATGTCTGCCACAGGCTGCGAGAGCCACCGATAGCGGCCGGACGCAGGATTACAGCACAGTCGGGGGCAGGGGGCAAACCCCGGGCCAACCCGGGGGGGCCGTGGCCGCCAGATGGCAGCCGATCGCCGTCAAGTATCGGGCGATACCTCTATTTTGGGGCGGTTTGCCTGAATTCAAGGGCGAGCCGGCGGCCCGGGAGCGGGCGGGCTTGAAATGGCCCGGCCGATGGGGCGCATCCTAAGGATGAGATGCGGCTCGAAATGGGGCTCATCCAAGGATGAAAGGTGCTCGGGATAAGGCCAATCCAAGGATGAGGCGCACCCAATGGATGAAACGCCTCAGGGGCGCCCGCCCAATCAGTGGTGATGGTGGTGATGACCCGCGTCGGCCGGCTGGGTCTTCTGGCACTGCGGGCACAGCGCGCGGATTTCGGTTTCATGCGTGGCCAGCGCATAGCCCGTCTGGGCAACGCGTTCGGCCAACTGACGGCTCATGGCCGGGTCGGAGACTTCAGCGACGGCGCCGCAACCGGTACAGACGACGAGCAGGTCATGCGGTGCGCCGCCGGCGTCGTGGCAGGCGCTCCAGGCATTGACGGCGTCCAGCCGGTGAATGAGGCCTTCGTCCATCAGGAAGTCCAGGGCGCGGTACACCGTGGGCGGCGCAGCGCCCGGGTGGACGGCGCGCATGGCGTCCAGCAGCTCGTAGGCCTTCAGGCTGCGGCCATGGCGCAGCAACAGTTCGAGGACCTTGCGGCGGATGGGGGTCAGGCGGCGTCCGCGCTGCGCGCACAGCGTTTCGGCGACGCTGAGCTGAGCGCCAACGCTGTCGTTGCGGGGTGGACGGGACGGAGCGGACATGGCGGGCTTTATCTGAATGGGAAGCGCGCGCGACGCGCGCGCGAGATGCCTGGAAGGTAGCAGAAAACCCCCGCGTGCGGGAACCGGCCCTGAAGCCGTCATGGTTTAGTTATGATATAACATAATAAAATTGACGCTGGGTCGTATGTTGTTGCTGCGGTTGCCGCTTTCCCGTCGTTGCCGAATTCCGGTGTTGCCTGCCATGTCCCATTTCTCGCTCCTGCCCCCGCGGCCCGGCGCCGCGCCCGGCCGGGGCACGCCGCCCCGTTCCGCGTTTCTCGTTTCCGCCTGGCGCCGCATGGCTTACGCCCTGATGGCCGGCATCGCGCTGTGGGCGTTGACCGGCTGGGCGCTGGACTGGTGGCCGCGATGAACGCGGCGCCCATCACGGTCGAGCTGGTCGACGCATCGTTCGGCTGGCATGGGCGCGCGGCGTTGCGCGCGGTTTCGGGCAGCTTCGCGCCCGGCGGTATGACGGCCGTGGTCGGACCCAACGGCGCGGGCAAGTCGACGCTCATCAAGGGCATCATGGGCGTGCTGCGACCCATGACCGGCAGCGTGCGCATCCAGGGCGCAGGACGATCGGCGTTGGCGTGGCTGCCGCAGGCGGCGGAACTGGACCGCTCATTTCCGACGACAGTGCTGGACCTGGCGGCCATGGGCGCCTGGCGCCGGGTCGGCGCATGGCGCGCGTTCAGCAACGACGAGCTGGACCGGTGCATGCACGCACTGGAAACCGTAGGGCTGGCTGATTGCGCCGGCCGCGGCGTGGATACGCTGTCGGGCGGGCAGATGCAGCGCGCCCTGTTTGCACGGATGCTGGTGCAGGACGCGCCGGTGCTGTTGCTGGACGAACCCTTTGCGGCCGTGGACAGCCACACCGCCGAGGAACTGATGGCGCTGTTGTGCGGCCTGCATGGACAGGGCCGTACCGTGATCGCGGTGCTGCACGACCTGGACCTGGTGCGCGATCACTTTCCGGAAAGCCTGCTGTTGTCCGGTTCAGTGGTGGCCTGGGGCGACACCACCGCCACCTTGAGCGAGGCGCATCTGAAGACGGCGCGCCAACGCCACGCGGGAGCCTGGGCATGACGCTCGTGGATTGGGTGGTATCGCCGTTCCTCGACTACGGTTTCATGCGGCGCGCGCTTGCGGGTGCTTGCGCGCTGTCGCTGGGCGCGGCGCCTTTGGGTGTCTTTCTGGTGCTTCGGCGCATGAGCCTGATGGGCGATGCGATGTCGCACGCCATTCTGCCGGGTGTGGCGGTGGGCTTTCTGATGGCCGGCCTGTCGCTCGGCGCGATGATGCTGGGCGGCATTGCGACTGGACTGGCCGTGGCATTGCTGGCGGGGCTGGTGGCCCGGCTGACGCCGTTGCGCGAAGACGCGAGCTTTGCCGCCTTCTACCTGATATCGCTGGGGCTGGGCGTGCTGCTGGTGTCCCTGCGCGGCTCCAACATGGACCTGCTGCACGTGCTGTTCGGCACGGTGCTGGGCCTGGACGACGCGGCGTTGCTGCTTGTGACCGCCACGGCCAGCGTGACCTTGCTTGTGCTGGCGGCCATCTACCGGCTGCTAGTTGCCGAATGCCTGGACCCGGGATTCCTGCGCGCCAGCGGCGGCATGGGCGGCGTCGTGCACATGGGCTTTCTGGTGCTGGTCGTGGTGAATCTGGTGGCGGGCTTTCAGGTGCTGGGCACGCTGATGGTGGTGGGCATCATGATGCTGCCGGCCGCCGCGGCGCGGTTCTGGGTGCGCAGCGCGGCCCGTCAGATTCCGCTGTCGGCGGCGCTCGGCGTGGCGTCTTCGGTGGCCGGGCTGCTGGTCTCCTATCACTTCGACGTGCCGGCCTCGCCCGCGATCATCCTGGCAGCCGGCGCCTGCTATCTGTTTTCCATCGTGGGCGGCCCGCAAGGCGGGCTGCTGCGGGCAACGCGCCGCGCGCGCCCTGCCTGAGACTTCATAAGGAGATTGACCATGCGTTCGATTCTGCCGGCACGCCGCCGCGCACTGCTGGCCATGGCGGGCGTCTGCCTGTCGGCCATGTTGGGAACCGCGCAGGCGGCCGAGCCGCTGAAAGTGGTGGCCAGCTTTTCCATCCTGGGCGACATCGTGCGGGAAATTGGCGGCGCCGACATCAGCCTGACGACGCTGGTCGGGCCTGACGGTGATGCGCACGGGTACGAACCCGCGCCGGGCGATGCGAAAAAGCTCGCGGATGCGCGCGTGCTGGTGGTGAACGGCCTGGACTTCGAGACCTGGCTGCCCAAGCTGACGAAGGCGTCCGGATTCGCCGGACAGACGGTGACGGCGTCCAAGGGCGTGACGCCGCGCAAGTTCGCGGGGCATGGCGATGGGCACGCGCACGGGGCTGATCACGATCATGATCACAAGGACGGACACGGTCACAAGCACGGCGATGACCACGACCATGACCATGACGATGACCACGACCACAAGCCCGGCCATCACCATCACCATGGCGACGCCGACCCGCATGCCTGGCAGAGCCTGGCGAACGGCGTGATCTACGCGCGCAACGTGGCCGACGGCCTGGCCGCCGCGGATCCCGCGCATGCGCGGGCGTATCGCCAACGCGCCGACGCCTACATCGCCAAGCTGCAGACGCTGGACGCCAGCGTGCGCAAGACCTTTGGCGCCATCGGCGCCGATCGCCGCAAGGTCGTCACCTCGCACGATGCGTTCGGCTATTTCGGCGACGCGTATGGCGTGACGTTCATCCCCGCAATGGGCGTGTCGACCGACGCCGAGCCGTCGGCGCGCGAGGTGGCCGCGATCATCGAACAGGTGCGGCGCGACAAGGTGCCCGCGGTGTTCGTCGAGAACATCAGCAGTCCCAAGCTGGTCCAGCAGATCGCGCGCGAGACCGGCGCAAAGGTGGGTGGTACGCTCTACTCCGATGCCCTGTCCAAGCCTGGACAGCCGGGCGCCACCTACCTGGAAATGTTTGAATGGAACGCACGCCAGCTTGCCGCGGCCTTGCAACCCTGAGCGCCGTGGCGGCGCTGCTGGCGGCGGGCGCCGCCAGCGCGCACCCGCACATGTGGATCGATGCGCGCGCGCAGATCGACGTCGATGCCGAACAGCGCATCACCGCCGTGCGGCAGGTGTGGCTGTTCGACGAAATGTTCGGCGCCTACGCGACGCAGGGGCTGAAAAAGGCCAAGGACGGGACGCTTCCCGCCGACACCCTGAAAGGCATGGCGCAGGATTGGATGAAGGCGCTGGGCGAGCCGATCTCGCATTACTTCACGCGCGTCACCGTTGACGGCAAGACCGCGGCATTCGCCGCGCCTCGCGACGCCCGCGTCGACTGGAACCCCAAGACCACACGGCTGACGCTGTCCTTCACGCTGCCGCTGGACAAGCCCGTCGCGCCGGGTGCGGGCGGCGCGCAAGTGGACATCTACGACCCCACCTATTTCGTGGCCTACGCATTTGAAGAGAAGGGGGCGGTGTCGCTCGGCGGTCCGCAAGGCGCGGCCTGCAAGGCCGACTACCGCAAGCCCAAGGAACTGGATTGGAAAACCATGCAGGAACTGGCCGCGATCCCGGCCGACCCGGACGCCTTGCCCGACGAACTGTTCGCCATTACCAAGGGACTCACGCACCGCATCGAGGTGCGATGCCCGTGAGCCGCTGCGCGCGCGCGCTGGCGATCGTCCTGCTGATGCTCGGTGGGCTGTCGATTGCGGCCGCACAAGGCACGCATCCCTTTGGCGTGCCGGAAAGCGGGAGCGGCCTTGCCGGTCCCGGCTGGCTGTCCAGTTTTTTTGGCAGCGTGTCTGTCTGGCAGTCGCATTTCTACCGGCAACTGACGGGCGCTGTCCGTGCCTGGCAGGCGGACGGCGGCGCAGCGTGGGCCTTGGTCGGCCTGTCGTTCGCCTACGGCGTCTTTCATGCGCTGGGGCCGGGCCATGGCAAAGCGGTGATTTCGTCGTACGTCCTGGCCAATCGCCAGACGGCGCGCAACGGTGCGCTGCTGGCTTTGGCGTCTTCGCTGATCCAGGCGCTGGTGGCGATCGTGATGGTGGCGGTGCTGGCGTTGATCTTCAACGCGACGGCGGCGACGATGAACGAAGCGACACGCTGGCTGGAGCTGGCGTCGTATGCGTTGGTGACGCTGTTGGGCGTGTGGCTGGTGTGGGTCAAGGCGGTGAGGCCGTTGCTGCGGCGGGCTGGGGCGCGTGAACATGCAGCGCATGACCATGCAGATGCGCCGGTGCATGTGCACGAACACGCGCACGAACATGCGCATGGGCATGAGCACGTACACGAGGACGTACACGAGCACCGGCATGATCACGAACACGCGCACAAGCATGCGTACGGCAATCCGCAGGTTCAGGTCCAAGCGCATCACCACGATCATCACCATGACCACGACTGCGGTTGCGGACACGCGCACGTACCCGCGCCGGAACAGGTTGCCGGTCCGATGAACTGGCGCCGCGCGTGGTCGGCGATTTTCGCGGTGGGCCTGCGGCCCTGCAGCGGCGCGTTGATCGTGCTGGTGTTCGCGTTGTCGCAGAATTTCTTTCTTGCCGGCGTCGCATCGGCGCTGGCGATGGGGTTGGGCACGGGGCTGACCGTGGCGGCGTTGGCTTGCCTGGCTGTTGCGGCCGGGAGCGCCGCGACGCGTCTGGGCAGCCGCCTGTCCGGCGCTGGCGCGGCGCGGCTGCGCTATGCGGTCGAGGCGCTGGCCGCGATGGCGGTGTTGTTGCTGGGCGTGATGCTGCTGGGCGGCATGTTGGCCGCGGGCGGGTAGGCGATGCTCGCGTGCGGGCCGGGCGTTTGATCAGGCTGCACGAGCGCCCCGCCAAGAAAGGTCAGGACTTGCGCCCGGCGCGCGGATGGGCCTGGTCGTAGGCCTTGGCCAGATGCTGGAAATCCAGCCGCGTGTAGATCTGCGTGGTCGAGATGTTGGCGTGGCCCAGCATCTCCTGCACGGCGCGCAGGTCTTGCGCGGATTGCAGGACGTGGCTGGCGAAACTGTGGCGCAGCACGTGGGGATGCACATGCGTGGGCAGGCCCGCCGTCTGCGCGATGCGCGCAAGCTGCAACTGCACCACGCGGGGTGAAATGCGGCGTCCGCGGGCGCCCAGGAATAACGCGGCCGCGTCTGCGGGCGGCGGCGAGGGCAGCGCAAGCTGCGGACGCACCTCGATCCACTTGCGCAGCGCGGCCAGGGCCTGCTGACCGACCGGCACCGAGCGGCGTTTGCCGCCCTTGCCCAGCACCACGACTTCGGCGTCATCCAGATTCAGCCAGCCGCGCGACTCGGAATCGGCGGTGCGCTCGTAGCGCAGGTCCAGTCCCACCAGTTCCGACAGCCGCAGTCCGCTGGAATACAACAGCTCGAACATGGCCTGGTCGCGCAGCGCGGCCGGTTCGGTGGCGACCTGTGCCGGCGCGCTTTCCAGCAGAGCCTGGGTCTGTTCGACCGACAGGGCCTTGGGCAGGCCACGGGGCGCTTTGGGCGCGCGTACGCCCGCGACGGGATTGCCGGCCAGTTCGACGGCAGGCGCCCACCATTGATAGAAACCGCGCCACGCCGCGAGTGTTCGGGCGAGACTGCGCGGACCGCGGCCTTGCGCGTGCAGGCGCGCGACGAACTGCCGGATGTGGCCGTTGCCGAGCTTGTCGAGCGGCAGACCGGCCTTGTAGGCCAGTTCGCGCAGAAAATGCAGTTCGCGCCGGTAGCCGTCCAGCGTATGGGGCGAGTACCGGCGGTTGGTCTCCAGATGGCGCAGCCAGGCGCGCATCGGATCCGGCAGCGGGGGCGGATTGTTGGCTTGCTCGGCTTCTTGCTCCGCATTCTGCTCGGCGTTCTGCATCGCGTTGTCCTTGTCCGCCCCGGCAGCCCTACGCCTTGGGCGAGGCCGGATTCAACCGGTGCAAAGCCGCCGACGCCAGCTGGCCGACGGATTCAAGAAACGTCGTGCCCATTTCCGGCGTGAAACGTTCCGGGTCATCTGAACCCAGCACCAGCAGGCCCACGGCCGCGCCGTCGGCTTCAAGGCGCAAGGGAACCAGCGCCAGCGACTTGGGCTTGGCGTCCAGCCACGCCACCGCTTCGAAGGCGGTGTCGGCGCCGACATACGGCGTTTTCAGGCTGTCGGTGAAGGTGCGCACGTCATCGGATACGGGCTCGCCGTAGCCGTGATCGGGCAGGTCAGACAGGTTCCACAGGCGCAGCGCCACGTGGTTCAGTTCGAATTGTTCGGCCAGGCCCAGCGCGATTTCGCCGGGCACCAACTGAGGATCGCATTCGGACAGCAGGCGGCAGCACCACTTGGCCACGTGCGAACCGATGGTCTCGTTGGCGGTGGCGTTGCGGACCAGTTCGTTCAGGCGCCATTCGAGTTCGCGGGTGCGCTCGCGCAGCGTGAGGATCTGGCGTTCGCCCAGCGAGATGGCGCGCGAACCGTGCGGATGCGGCACCTGCAGGGTGGCGAAGACTTCGGCGTGTTCGTCGAAGAAGCCGGGGTTCTCTTGCAGGAAGGTTGCGATGTCCTGGGCGGTGAAAGCGGTATCGGTCATAGAGTTATCGGTTCAGCGCCATGGAAAAGACGAGCTTGTCGATGTCGACCTGGCCCGTGAAGACGGATTCGGCCGGGCCGGTCATGCGGAGTTGTTCGCCGTTCCAGGCGACGGTCAGCACGCCGCCGAGCGCTTGTACGCGCACGGGCGAATCAAGCAGGCCGCGGCGGATGCCGGCCGCGACGGCGGCGCAGGCGCCCGTGCCGCAGGCCAGCGTTTCGCCGACACCGCGCTCGAAGACGCGCAGGCGGATGTTGTTGCGGTCGACGACCTGCATGAAGCCGGCGTTGACGCGGCGCGCAAAGCGCGGATGGGTTTCGATCAGCGGACCCAGCACGGCGACGGGCGCGGTGTCGACGTTGTCGACGACCTGCACGGCGTGCGGATTGCTGATGGCCACGGCCGACAGGGCGACCGTGCGGGGAAATCCGGCGGGGGCGTCGAGGTCCAGTTCCCAGAGGGTGTCCTGGCCCTGCGTGACGGAAGGCAGGCCGGCAGTGTCGAAGGGCAGCGCGGCCGGATCGAAGCGGGTGCTGCCCATTTCCACGGTGACCTGCTCGTCGTCGCCTTCGTCCAGGACGAGGATGCCGGTGGCGATCTCGGCGCGAAGCGGATTGCGGTCGGACAGGCCTTGCTCGTGCACGAAGCGCACGAAGCAGCGGGCGCCATTGCCGCAGTGTTCGACCTCGGATCCGTCGGAATTGAAAATGCGGTAGCGGAAGTCGGCGTCCGGCCGCGTGGCGCGTTCGACCAGCAGGATCTGATCGGCGCCGACGCCGAAGTGGCGGTCGCCGAGGGCGCGCGCGCGTTCGGGCGTCATCTCGATGGTCTGGCGGACCCCGTCGAGCACAACGAAATCGTTGCCCGCGCCGTGCATTTTGGTGAAGTTCCAGTTCATCTGCGGATTATCCCCCATTCTCGCGGTGCGGCGAGTGCGCGCCGCGGTTCAGTACAGCTTGGCTTCGCCTTCGGGGCGTGTCTTGAAGCGGCGGTGCACCCAGTAATACTGGCTGGGGCAGCGGCGCACCCAGGATTCGAGTTCGCGGTTCAGGCGGGCGGTGGCCGCTTCCAGCGTGTCGTCGCCCGGAAAGTCGTCAAGTGGCGGCAGCACGTCGACATGGTACTTGCCGGTGTCAGGATTCCAGAACCCCACGATAGGCAGGACGGCGGCGTTCCATTTCTGGGCGAGCTGCGCCGTGGCGAGCAGCGTGGCGGCGGGCACACCGAAAAACGGCACGAAGACCGAGCCCTGCCGGCCGAAGTCCATGTCGGGCAGGTAGTAGACCGGGCGCGGGGCGCGCAGGTGCCGGATCAGGTCGCGCACGCCGTCCTTGCGGCTGACCAGGAATACTTCATTGAAGCGCGCGCGCCCGGCGGCCACGACGGCGTCGATGTGCGGATCGCTTTGCGGCGTATACATGGTGGCCGCGCTGGGCACTTCCATGGTCAGGCGGGTGGCGGCGGCGTCCAGCGCGATGAAGTGGGGCGCAAGCAGGATGACCGAGCGGCCCTCGGCCGTCAGCGCGTTGATGCGGTCGGCGCCGGTCTGCGTGACCATCTCTTTGATGGCCTCGGGCGTGCCGTACCACAGCACGCCGCGGTCGACGATGGATTGCGCCAGCGCGCGGAAGTGATCGGCCACCCACTGCTCTCGCACGGCCTCGGGCTGGTCGGGAAAGCTCAGTTCAAGATTGCGGCGGACGATGCGCGCGCGCGACTTGGCCAGCCGCGGCGCCAGCCAGCCCAACACCGCGCCGATGCGCAGGCGCGTCGACGGCTTGATGCGGCCGAACCATTTCAGCAGGGTAACCAGCGTGCGCGTTTTTCTGTCGTTCATGGATGTGGATGGAGACCGGACGGCGGGATGAGCCAGGGTTCAAGCGGTCGGGGGCGCCGGTTCAGCGTCGGGCGCCGGGGTGGCGCCGCGCGGAGTCTTGTAGCGGTTGTAGCTCCAGAGGTACTGGTCGGGGCAGCGGCGGATCAGCGTTTCCATCGCGGCGTTGATGAGGGCGGCCTGGGCCTCGGGCTCGGCGGGCAGCGGCTCGGGCACGCGCACGTAGTGGATGCGCCAGCCTCGGCCCTTGGGCAGGCGTTCGCCGGCCGTGAGGATGATGGGGACGTTGGTCTGCGATGCAAGCTTGCCGGGCAGCGTCATGGTGTAGGCCAGGCGCCCGAAGAACGGCACCCACACGCCGTCGCCCACGCTGGGCGCCTGGTCGGGCAGCATGCCGACGGATTCGCCGCGGCGCAGCGCGCGCACGAACTCCCGCACGCCCTGCATGTTGGCGGGCACCGCATTGACGGCCGAGCTGTTGCGCGCCGTTTCCAGCAAGGGCGCCAGCGCTTCCTTGCGCGGGGGGCGGAACATCACCGTCATGGGCATCTGGCGGGCCAGGTAGCGCGCGGTGATCTCAAAGCAGCCCAGGTGCGGCGTCAGGAACAGGATGCCGCGGTTCTCGGCGCGGGCGGCGGCGACCACGTCGTCATCGTCGGAGACCACCTGCGCCAGGCTTTCCTGGTTGCGGAACCAGACGCGGGGATTCTCGAGAATCATTGCGCCGGCTTCAGCCGCCGCGCGCCGGGCGAACGCCGCGCCGGGGTAGCCCGCCTGCGCCGCATTGGCCTGCAGGCGCCGCCGGTACTTGCCCGGCAAGGCGTAGATGGCGCGTCCCGCGAACCGTCCGATCGCATGCGCGACGGGGAGCGGCAGGGCGGCAAAAAGTCGGAACAGAGGCAGCAACATGCGTCAAAAGGTTGAAATCGGGCAGGGTAATACTGCTGATCGAGGCATATGGATACACCCCGGCAACAAGCATAAGAACGGCATTTTCGCTTAAAATGCGCCCAGTCGCCGAGTTAACCGACAACTTGCGGGGCGACGGCAAGGGTACTGCGCTTCGCGCAGCCTGCGCCAAATCCGCTAAAGCGTCGCGCCCAGTTGGCATTGCATTGCAGACCGGGGTGCAACGCGCCTCGAGAACCTATGCGCCGGCAAGACCGGACAATAAGGACGCATCTGTGGCCAACAACGATTTTCTCTTCACTTCCGAATCCGTCTCCGAAGGGCACCCCGACAAGGTTGCCGATCAGATCTCCGATTCGATCCTCGACGCCATCTTCACGCAAGACCCCAACGCGCGTGTTGCAGCCGAAACGCTGTGCAACACCGGTCTCGTCGTGCTGGCTGGCGAAATCACCACCACCGCCAACGTCGACTACATCCAGGTCGCGCGCGACACGATCCGCCGCATCGGCTACGACAACACCGAATACGGCATCGACTACAAGGGTTGCGCGGTGCTCGTCGCCTACGACAAGCAGTCGCCCGACATCGCGCAGGGCGTGGACCGCAGCTCGGAAGACTACCTGAACCAGGGCGCCGGCGACCAAGGCTTGATGTTCGGCTACGCCTGCGACGAAACTCCCGACCTGATGCCTGCCCCGATCTGGTACGCGCACCGCCTGGTGCAGCGCCAGAGCGAACTGCGCAAGGACGGCCGCCTGGGCTGGCTGCGTCCGGACGCCAAGTCGCAGGTCACGTTCCGCTACGTCGACGGCCGTCCCGCCGAAGTCGACACCGTGGTGCTGTCGACCCAGCACGCGCCGGAAGTCTCGCAAGAGACCATCCGCGAAGCGGTCATCGAAGACATCATCAAGCCCAGCTTCCCCGAAGGCCTGATCACGCCCAAGACCAAGTTCCTGGTCAACCCGACCGGCCGCTTCGTCATCGGCGGCCCGCAAGGCGATTGCGGCCTGACCGGCCGCAAGATCATCGTCGACACCTACGGCGGCGCTTGCCCGCACGGCGGCGGCGCGTTCTCGGGCAAGGATCCGTCCAAGGTCGACCGTTCGGCCGCCTACGCCGCCCGCTACGTGGCCAAGAACATCGTGGCCGCCGGTCTGGCGCGCCAGTGCCAGGTGCAGGTCAGCTACGCCATCGGCGTGGCCGAACCCATCAACATCACCGTCTACACGGAAGGCACCGGCGTCATCCCCGACGACCAGATCGCCAAGCTGGTGCGCGAGCACTTCGACCTGCGTCCGAAGGGCATCGTGAACATGCTGGACCTGCTGCGCCCGATCTACACCAAGACCGCCGCCTACGGCCACTTCGGCCGCTCCGAGCCGGAATTCTCGTGGGAAGCCACGGACAAGGTCCAGGAACTGAAGAAGTCCGCCTGACGCGATCCAGGATCCGCGATGCGGATAACGAAAAGCGCCCGATCGGGCGCTTTTTTGTTTTATGCCGCCGATGAGCGGCGTTCTTGATTCACGGCGCGCGCCGGCCGGGCCGGGCTTCTGCCGTGACTGCGCGCGGCGTCAAAGCCCCCAGGCGGACAGATCCGGATGCAGCGGCGTTGGAGACAGCACCGTTTCCAGCGCCGCTGCGCAGTCCAGCAGCGCGGCGTCACCGCCTGCGGGCGCCAGCAGTTGCACGGCGCACGGCATGCCGTCCATGTCCAGGCCCGCCGGCAGTGCAATGGCCGCCGCGCCCAGGAAGTTGGCCGGGCGCAGCAGCTTGCCCAGGCCGGCGTGGCGCGTGTCCTGCGCGTCCAGCGCCTGGGCGGCCTGATCGCTGGCGGGCATGAGCAGGGCGTCAACGCCCCGCATGGCGGTTTCGAAAGCCGCCATGTCGGCCTGGCGGCGCAGCAGCGCGGCCTCGTAGCTGGCCTGCGTGATCCGACCGCCAGCGGCGATGCGCGCGCGCACCACGTCCCACAACGGTTGCGAGGCGTCTTCGGCCAAAGCGCCGAAATAGCGGAAGGCTTCGTACGCCAGCACCAGCGAGTTGTCTTCCGCCATGCGCGCAAACGACAGCGAGGCGGGCGGGTGCCAGGCGGTGGGCGTAAAGCCAGCCTCTGCCAGGCGTCCCTGCGCCGCGTGCCAGGTTTGCAGCGCCTCATCGGTCAGCGGGGCCGGCCAGGCCTGCGGCGCCAGTACGGCGACGGCGCCCGGCTGGCGCGCGGCGGCATGACGCAGGCTGGTGAAGCGGGCGGCCGGCAGCGCCAGCGTGGCGCCGTCATCGACGTCCGGGGCGGCCAGCAGTTGGGTCAGGAGACGGGCGTCGCCGACGCTGCGCGCAATCGGGCCCAGCACGTCCAGCGTGTCGGACAGCGGCAGGCAGCCCGCGCGGCTGATAAGGCCGGAGGACGGCTTGTAGCCGACCACGCCATTCAACGCCGCCGGCGCGCGCACCGAGCCGCCGGTGTCGCCACCCAGCGCCAGCGGCGCCAGACCGGCCGCGACCGCCACGCCCGCGCCGCTGGACGAGCCACCCGGCGCGCGCGCCACCGTTGCGTCCCACGGATTGCGGGCGGTGCCCTGCGTCGGGTTCTGTCCCGACAGCCCGAACGCGAACTCCGTCATGCGCGTCTTGCCCAGGATCACCATGCCTTGCGCCGCCAGCCCGCGCGTTGCCGCGGCGGTTTCCGTGCTGACGACGCCGGCGCGCGCCTGCGAGCCGCCGGTGCACGGCGTGCCTTCCCACTGCACGCTGTCCTTCACCGCGACCGGCACGCCATGCAGCGGGCCCAGCGTGATGCCGGCGTCCAGCAAACGGTCTGCAGCCTCAGCCTGCGCCAGCGCGCGCTCGGCCGTGACCACGCTGTAGGCGGCCAGTGCGGCGCCGCGCTCGATGCGGTCGAGGAAATGCAGGGTAAGGTCGCGCGACCGGAGCTTGCGCTCGCGGATGGCGCGGGCAAGCTGGCGGGCGTCCTGGAAATGCAGAGTGGTGTCTTGGGCGGGCATGTGTCTCGTCGAAATGGAAAAAGCCTTCCGGTCCTCGGCGGGACCGGAAAGCGATCTGATCGGGATGGCTGAGGGGGGATGGCCTACCGGGGCTGGTCTATTTCAGGACCTGGCCTTTCGTCTCAGGCATGCGGATGAAGGTGATCAGCGTGATCACGGCGCCCGCCAGCACGTAATAGAAGAACCAGCGCTCCATGCCCTTGCTTTGCAGCCAGGTCAGCAGGTAGGGCGTGGTGCCGCCCAGCAGCGCGACGACCAGGTTGTACGGCGTGCCGATGCCGACGGCGCGCACGCTGGTGGGAAACTGCTCGGACATGATGGCCGGGGCGATCGCGGTGTACATCGCGTAGAGCACCAAACCGAACAGTTCGACGGCCAGGATCGAACCGAATGACGGCCCGAGCGTGGTCATGACCGGATAGAAGAAGATCAGGTAGCCGGCGGCAAAGAAAATGAGCTGCGGCTTGCGGCCGATGCGGTCGGACAGCATGCCGAACAGCGGCTGCACCAGCATGAATACGATCAGCGCGACGGTGTTGGCCGCAAACGCGGTCTTGGGGTCGGCGCCGACCTGCCGGATGGCGTAGGTGGGCACGTAGGCCACGAAGATGTAGAACGCGAACGTGGTCAGCACCGAGAAGCCCACGATGCGCAGCACCTCGCGCGGATGGTCGCGCAGCAGCGTGCGCAGCGGCTGCTTTTCGATGCCGGCCTTCTTGACGTGCGAGAAGGCTTCGGTTTCCGGGATGGCACGGCGGATCCACATGCCGGCCAGGCCGCCCAGCGCGCCCAAGAGGAACGGGATGCGCCAGCCCCACTCGGCCATGTCGGCCTTGGTGAGAACGGTGGTCAGGATCCAGCCCACGGCCGAGGCGGCCAGGATGCCGACCGCGGCGCTGAAGAAGACGAAGCTGGAATAGAAGCCGCGCTTGTTCGGCGGCGCCATTTCCGCCAGGAAGGTCGTGGCCGAGGCATACTCTCCGCCCAGCGACAGGCCTTGCAGCAGGCGCGCGGCGGTCAGCAGCAGCGGCGCAGCGATGCCGATGGTGGCGTAGGTCGGCGTGATGGCGATGATGAGCGAGCCGCCCGCCATCATCAGGATCGTCAGGCCCAGCGCGGCCTTGCGGCCGTAGCGGTCGGAGAAGATGCCGAGCACCCATCCGCCCACCGGACGCATGAAGAAGCCCACCGCGAAGATGCCGAACGTCGCAAGCAGGGCAGTGGTTTCGTTGCCGGGCGGGAAGAACTGGCTGGAAAAGAAAATGGCGAACGACGCGTAGATGGTCCAATCGAACCATTCCACCGCATTGCCTACACTACCGGCCAGAATCGTGCGGCCGCGCGAAACGGGCGGGGCGCTTGCGCCTTGCGCCGCGCGCAAGGTTGCGGATGTGCTGCTCATGACGTCCTCAAATTTTGTTTTGTTTTTTTGGTCAAATAGACCAGTAAATTTTGTGTTTTTATCAATGCGCGAACGTTAGATTAATGGATATGGTCACGTCAAGTAAGGGTAATTCCCTAAGCGCTGCGTTGGACGACACGGATCTCGCGTGCCTCGTCGCGCTGCAGGCGCAGCCTCGCGCGTCCTGGCGCGAGCTGGGCGCGGCGACCGGCATCGCCGAGCGAACCGTCGCGCGGCGCATCAAGCGCCTGATGGACGCGGACGCGCTGCGCGTCATCGCGGAACCGGACCCGCTGGCCACCGGCCGCGGCGTGGTGCTGCACGCCTGGGTGCGCTGCCGGTCTGGCCGGGTGCCGGAGGTGGCCGACCAACTCGCGAAGCTGGACATCAGCCAGCTCGTGGTGACGCTCGCCGGTTCCGCCGATCTGATGGCCGAGCTGACGCTGGCCGACGCGGCCGATATGCCGGACGTAGTGACCCACGTGCTGCCGTCCATCGACGGGGTGGAGCACGTGGAGGCGCGGCTGGTGCTTCGGCCGTTCCGGCGCGCGGGTCAGTGGCGCATTCAACCGGCGTCTGAAGGCGATGCGGACGCGCCGCTGCTGTCCCCGCCAGCCGCGCTGACCGATCCCGAACAGCGCATGGTGTCGCACCTGATGCGCGATGGCCGCGCCAGCCTGGCGGAGCTGGCCGAACGATCCGGCGTCAGCGAGCCCACCGCGCATCGTCTGCTGCAAAACCTGGTGGAGCGCCGCGCGCTGAGCTTTCGCGTGGAAGTCGAGCCGGCGCTGGTCGGCTTTCCGGTGGAAGCGGTGATCTCGGTGCAGGTGCGTCCGCAAACGGTAGACGCGCTGGCCGCGCATCTGGCGCTGGACCCCAATACCCGCTGCCTGTTCGGCACCAGCGGCGCGTCGCAGCTTTTCTGGCACGTGCTGTGCCGCGACAGCCTGCATCTGTGGGAGGTGGTGACGCGGCGGCTGGGTGAGCTGGACGGCGTGCTGAACAGCGAAGTCGGCGTGGTGATGCGCGCGCACAAGCGTTGCGGCATCGTGCGCGCGGGCGCGCGGCTGGGGGCGGACGCCGCGTGATGTTCACGGGGGGCCGCCTTCGGCCCTTCCGGCCCTTCAGACCCTTCAGACCCTTCAGACCCTTTAGACCCTTTCGGCGGCCACATTTCCAGGCGGCCGCCCAGGTTCTCCGGGTCCGCTACGCCCCGAGATACGCGCGCGCCAGCGCGCCGTCCTTGGCAATGTCTTCCGCGGCGCCATGCGCGGCGACCCGGCCGGATTCCAGCACGTATGCGCGGTCGGCCAGCGACAGCGCCAGCGCCGCCATCTGGTCCACCAGCAGGATGGTCATCGACTCCTTGCGCAGCCGGTCCAGCGCATCGAACAGCTCGTCGATGATCTTGGGAGCCAGGCCCAGCGACGGCTCGTCCAGCAGCAGTATCACGGGCTTGGCCATCAGGCCGCGCGCGATCGCCAGCATCTGTTGTTCACCGCCCGACAGCAACCCCGCGCGCTGGTGCAGCCGTTCGCGCAGCCGCGGAAAGCGCGTCAGCATTTCCTCGACGCGCGCCTCGCGGTCCTGCGGATGCAGGAAGGCGCCCAGGCGGATGTTGTCCAGCACGCTCAGTCCGGGAAACACCTGACGTCCTTCCGGCACCAGCACCAGGCCGCGCGCCACGATGCGATCAGCGGCCAGACCGTGCAGCTCCTGACCCTGCAGGTGCATGCCGCCCTGCGCGGGCCGGTGCAACCCGGCGAGCGTGCGCATCAGCGTGGACTTGCCCGCGCCGTTCGCGCCCAGCAGCGCCACCATCTCGCCTTGCCTGACCTGCAGGTCGATGCCGTGCAGCACGGGATTGGCGCCGTAGCCGGTCGTGAGGTTGCCCACACCCAGCACCTCGGGCGGCAGCGCCTCGCCCGATGGCCTGCGCCGCGCGGCGGGCGCCCGGCGCGCGGCCTCGTCGCCCAGATAGGCCTGCCGCACTTCAGGCGATTGCTGGATCGCGGCGACGCTGCCTTGCGCCAGTTCGCGTCCGGCGTCGATCGCCACGATGTGGTCGGACACGCCCATCACCAGCGTCATGTCGTGCTCGACCAGCAGCACGCCCGCGCCCGCCTCGGCAATGCGCCGCAGCAGCCCGGCAAGCCGCGTCTTGTCCTCGCGCGACAGGCCCGCTGCGGGCTCGTCCATCAGCAGCACGTCGGCATCGGTGGCAAGCGCGCGCGCAATCTCCACCAGCCGCCGGTCCACGTGCGGCAGGTCGGCAGCGGGAATGTCCAGCGCGCCTTCGTAACCGCAGAACGCGAGCAGGGCGCGCGCGCGTTCGCGCACGTCGGGCGCCAGGTAGCGGCGCGACGCCAGCAGCCCGCCCAACCGTCCGCGCAGCATGCCCAGCGCGACGTTGTCTTCGACGCTCAGCGTGTCGAAGAGCTGCGAGGTCTGGTAGGTGCGTGCAATGCCGCTGCGCGCCACGCGATGCGCGGGCAGCGCGGCCAGCGGGGCATCGCCCAGCGCCACGCGGCCGCTTGTCGGCTGGTAATAGCCGCTCAGCATGTTGATGACGGTGGACTTGCCCGCGCCGTTGGGGCCGATCAGCGCCGTCACCGCACCGGGCGGCACCGTGAACGACACGGCTTGCACGGCGCGTACGCCGCCGAAGGTCATCGTGAGCGCGTCGGCCTGCAGCGTGCGGCGCGCACGCGCGGTCGCAGGCAACGCGCCGTGGCGCGGCGCAAGCCCTTGCGTCTGCGCGCGCCGCCGCCAGCGCGCCAGCAGCCCGGCGGCGCCTTCGGGCGCGGCCCACAGCACCACCAGCAGGAAGGCGCCGAAGAACAGCAGGCGGTATTCCTCCAGGCTGGACAGCACTTCGGGCAGCAGGCCCACCACCACCGCGCCCAGCAGCGGCCCGGCCAGCGAGCCCGCGCCGCCGATGGTCACCGCCAGCACGAACAGGATGGACTGCATGAAGTTGAAATTGTGCGGCGTGATCATGCCCGTGAGCGGTGCATACAGCCCGCCCGCCAGGCCGACCACCGCGGCCGACACCATGAAGGCCACCGCTTTGACCACCAGCGGATTGATGCCGATGGATTCGCTGGCTGTCTCGCTGTCCTTGACCGCGCGCATGGCCGCGCCCCACGCGCCGCGCGACAGCAGCGCATAGCCGATCAGCGCGGCAAACACCGCCACGATGGCAAGCATGGCCACGCCGCGGTCGCCGCCCAGGCTGCCGATAGCGGGCTGCACAATGCCCATCAGGCCGTTCTGCCCGCCCGTGACCGAGCCGCCCTCGATCAGCGCGTGTTCCACGATGAAGCCGAAGGCGATGGTGATCATCGCCAGATACGGGCCTTTCACGCGCAGCGCGGGCACGGCGAGCAGCAGGCCGAACGCGCCACACACCAGCGCGGCGGCCGGCCACGCCAGCCAGAAGCTCCATTCGGCCTGGCCGGTCAGGATCGCGACGGTGTACGCGCCGATGGCGTAAAAGCCCGCGTGGCCGAACGACATCTGGCCGGTCAGACCCAGCAGCACGTTCAGGCCGATGCCGGCCAGCGCCAGCAGCGCCACATTGCCCAGCACGAAAACGTAATAGCCGTTGACGGTGGCGGCCAGCATCAGCGCCGCCGCGGCCAGCAGGGCATACAGCGCCGGCGGCAGCCAGCGCATTGCGGATTGCTTGTTCATCAGACCTTCCTCACATCGGCGCGCCCGAACAGGCCATTGGGCAGCACGGCCAACATGACGATCACCAGCGTGAAGCTGATGATCTGTGTATACCCGGAGCCCAGCGCCACGGTGATCAGCGCTTCGACCACGCCGAACAGCAGGCCCGCGATCATCACGCCCCACGCGCTCGTGATGCCGCCCAGGATGGCGACCACATAGGCCTTCAAACCGAACAGCGTGCCCATGTCCGCCTGCACGTTAAAGAGCGGCGCGACCAGCGCGCCGGCCACGCCCGCGAACAGCGTGGACACCGCGAAGGCGGCCATGATGGCGTGGCGCACGGGGATGCCCATCAGCCGCGCGGCGTTCGGGTTCTGCACCACGGCCAGCAGCGCCACGCCCCAGCGCGTGCGGCGCGACAAGGTGTGCAGTGCAGCCGCCAGCGCCAGACCCACCACCGGGATCAGCAGTTGCAGCGGATAGATGCCCAGGCCCAGCCCGCCGATCTCCAGCGGCGATTGCGCCAGCGGAGAGGGCAGGCTGCGCGGCTCCTTGCCGAACGTGAACATGACCACGTTGTCCAGCACGATGCCCAGTGCCACCGTGGACATGAGCCACGCATTGGAGCCGCGGCTGGCAAACGGCCGCACCGCCAGCCGCTCCACGACCAGGCCGTACAGCGCGCAGAGCGCCAGCGCAAACAGCAGCGCCACGGCCAGCGGCCAGCCCAGCGTCTGGGCGAACGTGTAGGTCAGCACGGCGCCCAGCATCATGGAACTGCCCTGGGCGAAGTTCACTGTGCCGGACACGGCATAGGTCAGGTAAAAGCCCAGGGCCATCAGCCCATACATGCTTCCCAGTCCCAGGCCGCTGACGATGGCGGACATCAACAACATGCGCGTCTCCCGCGGCGTCCGGCCGCTTTACTGCACGCCCTTGACGGGCAGGATGCGGTTGTCGATGAACTGCGTCCACACGTAGTCGTCCTCACGCAGCGCATCGTGCGAGGCCGGCGTGAAGGGCTGCTCATACGTCTTGATCAGGCCTTCGTACTTGCCGATCTTGTAGAAGCCCTGGCGCACCGCGTCGCCATCGGTCGAGCCGGCCTGCGCGATGGCCAGCGCGGCAAGCTGCATGCCGTCGTACGCGTTGGCCACGCCCACGGCCGGCGTGATGTCCTGCGGACCCTTGATGTCGGAATACTTGGTCTTGAGCGCCTGCATCACCTTGTCGCCCACCGGGCCCTGCTTGCCGAAGAAGCTGTAGGTCTGCACGAAGTGCACGTTCTTGGCGTTGGGACCGGCCAGTTCCGTGAAGCGGCCGCCGGCCGGGCCCCAGTGCGACACGATCGGCACCTTCCAACCCATACGGTCCAGCGACTTCACCACCTGCGCGGACGGACCGACGTTGCCGACCAGGAACAGCGCGTCGGCGCCGGCGGCCTTCAGGCGGCTCAGTTGCGGCACGATGTCCAGATCGTTGGGCTGGAATTTTTCGACGCCGGCGGGCGTAATCTTGGCGGTCGCCAGCGCGGCGTTCAGGCCTTTCTCGTTGGATTCGCCCCAGGGGTTGTTCACCAGGATCATGCCGGGCTTGGCGCTTTGGAACGTCTTCTGCGCGTACTGGACCATCGCGCTGTCGACGATCTCGTCCATCGCCGACACGCGGAACACGAAGTTGGGATTGCCCTTGTTCTGCGTGATGGCGGTGCCTGCGGCCCACGGCCCCATGAACGGCACCTTCTCCTGGTTCACGATGGGAACGATGGCCATCGAGACCGGCGTGTCCAGGCCGCCGAACAGCACGGCGATCTTTTCCTTGTAGATCAGCTCGCGCGCGGCGGCCATGCCCTTGGCAGGATTGCCTTCGTCGTCGCGGCGCACCAGCACGACCTGGCGGCCGTCCAACAAGCCGCCGCGCGCGTTGATCTCGTCAATGGCGATGGTGATGCCGCGCGTCAGCGCTTCGCCGGCGCGCGCCGACTCGCCGGACAGCGCGGTGATCAGACCGATCTTGATCGGGTCCGCTGCCAGCGCCGGCTGCGAGGCAAGGCCCGCGGCGAAAAGCGCGGCGGCGGCCGCGTGGCGCATGAAGGAACGACGGGTCGGGGTCATCGGGACACTCCTGAAAAAGTGGAATGAATCTTGCATGGGGTTAAGTGCTGCTTCGTTCCCTTATGCAAGATCCATGCCACCTGATCCGCGTTCATTGCTGCATGCCGCTTTCGCCCCGCCGCCGCTGGGCGCGGGCAGTGCAGGCGGGATATGTGCACACCGATGTCAGGATTTTGTCGCCAAAACCGCAGCGATTTTGTTCACAATCATGCTTCAGGATTTGCACCAAAATGAATCCATCCTCGCTTCCAAGCACTAAACCGGGGCGCGAAGGCAACGCCGCCTGGACGCCGCAACCGCTGGCCTGCCACGGCCGCTTCCCGTACCGCGCCATCGCGGGCCGCGCCGACTATTCGTGGCCGAACGGCGCGCGCCTGGCCGTGTACCTGGGCTTCAACATCGAGCACTTCGCGTTCGGGGAAGGACTGGGCGCGGAACTTGGCCCGGCGTCGCCCCATCCGGACGTCCTGAACTACGCCTGGCGCGAATACGGCAACCGCGTGGGCGCGTGGCGCTGCCTGGAACTCTTCGACGAGCTGCGCCTGCCTGCCGGCGTGCTGATCAACACCGCGCTGTATGAGCATTGCCCCGATCTGGTGGATGCTTTCCTGGCGCGCGGCGACGAGCTCATCGGACACGGCTACAGCAACGCGCACCGGCAGGGCGGATTGCCCGAGGACGAGGAACGCGCGCTGCTCGCGCACTGCCGCGATCGCATCCTGCGGCACGCGGGCAGCGAGCCGGCGGGCTGGCTGTCGCCGTGGATTTCGGAAAGCCACGCCACGCCCGACCTGCTGGCCGAGGCGGGCTACCGCTACACCCTGAATTGGTGCCACGACGACCAGCCCATGCGTATGCGCACCCGCGCGGGCGACCTATGGGCCATTCCGTATCCGCAGGAGCTCAACGACATTCCGATGATCATGGGCCGCAAGATGGATGCGCGCGATTTTGCCGATATGATCCTTGACCAGTTCGAGGAGATGCGCGCGCAGGCGGTGCGTCAGCCGCTGGTCATGGGCATTGCGCTGCATCCCTACATCGTCGGCCAGCCTTACCGGTTGCGTCACCTGCGGCGCGCGCTGGCGCCACTGGCCGCCGCCCGTGACCGCGGCGAGATCTGGTTCACCACGCCAGGCGAGATCTGCCGGCATGTGGACGGCTTGCCGCCGGGTGTGATCGTTTAGGAGCCGCAGTGCCAAGTCCAACCCAATCCCGCCGCGCCGCCGCCGCGCGGTCCAAGCCCCCTAAGCCCGCCGCGGACGATGACGTCCTGCCCGACGCCGACATGGAACGCCGCATCTGCGAGGCGGTCTACGAAAGCGTGATGAGCCAGCGCCTGACGCCTGGCACCAAGCTGCCCGAGGCCGCGATCTGCGAGCTGTTCGGCGTATCGCGATCGGTGGCGCGCAAGGCGTTGCAGCGGCTGGCGCACGAGCACGTCGTGGACCTGCACCACAACCGCGGCGCGGTGGTGGCAGAACCCACGCCCGAGGACACCCGCCAGATCTTCCAGGCGCGCCGCGCGCTGGAGGCGGCCTTGCTGCCGTTAGCCGCGGCCCGCGCCACGCGCGCCGACTACGCCTCGCTGCGCAAGCAGTTGCGTGACGAGCATGCGCTGCTGCACCGCGCCGGGCAACCGGCCTGGGCACGGCAGGCCAGCGCGTTTCACGTGCGGCTGGGCGAACTGTCCGGCAACACCATCCTGCACGGCTACCTGGCCGAGCTGGTCTCGCGCTGCTCGCTCATCGTGGCGCTGTACGAGCCGCCCGGCAACGCCGCCTGCGAACATGGCGAGCACGTGCTGATCGTGGACATGATGGAGCGCGGCGACGTAGCCGAAGCCGTGCGGACCAACGACAACCACCTGGCGGACCTGGAGCGGCGCATCAGCCTTGAGCGCCCGCAGCCCGCGCAAACCCTTGCCCAGATGCTGGGACTGGCCTGACATGGAAATCGACTTCGACGCTATCACCGAATATCAGCGCTACAAGCTGATGGCCAGCCTGATCGTGCCCCGTCCGATCGCGCTAATCACGACGCTGTCCGAGACCGGCGTGGTCAACGCCGCGCCGTTCAGCATGTTCAACATGCTGGGCGAGGACCCGCCCATCGTGATGGTCAGCATCAACCGCCTGGAAGACGGCGGGCTGAAGGACACCGCGGTCAACATCGCGCGCGACCGCGAGTTCGTCGTTCACCTGACCGACGAAGCCATGGCCGAAAAGATGCACCGCTGCGGCGACCGCCTGCCCTCCGATGTCAGCGAACTGGCGCACGCGGGCCTGGACGCCGCGCCCAGCCACCGCGTCGCGCCGCCGCGCATCGTGCAGGCGCCCGTCGCGTTCGAATGCACGTTGTTCGAGACCATGGAGACCGCCAGCCGCCAGATCTTCATCGGCCAGGTGCGCTGGCTGCATGCGCGCGATGGCTTGATCGACACGGAGACGTGGCGCGTGCGCCTGCAGGATTACTTTCCGGTGGGCCGGTTTGGCGCCAGCTTTTACGTGCGGACGCGAGACCGCTACGCCATCGACGCGGAAAAGAACGCGCCGGCCAGCACGGCCATCGACGAGATCTGAGGCCTCACCACACGGCGGTGTCGGAGCCGGGCGCCCGCAGGCGGCGCGCAAAGCGTCGCGACAGGAAGTCCACGAACGCCAGCGTCTTGGCCGGCAGGTTCAGGCGTTCCGGGTACAGCGCGTGAATATCCGCGGGCGGCGTGCGCCAGTCGGTCAGCACTTCTTGCAACCGGCCCGCGCGCAGGTGCGCCGCCGTTTCCCATTCGGACCGCATGACGATGCCGTGGCCGTCCAGCGCCCATTCCAGCGCGCTCTGGCCGTCGTTCGAACTGACCGGGCCGCGCACCTTCACTGTTTCCGCGCGCGCGCCGGATTCCAGCCGCCAGGTGCCGTAGGCCACGTCGTTCTCGCGCACGACGATGCAGCGGTGGCGCTGCAGGTCGCCGGGGGCGCGCGGCTCGCCATGAATCTCCAGGTAGCGCGGCGATGCGCACAGCAGGCGCCGGTTTGAGGCAATCCTGCGCGCCGTCAGCCGCGCGTCCGGCAGGTCGCCGAAGCGCACCGCCACGTCAAAGCCTTCCTCGATCAGGTTTAGCGGCCTGTCGGTCAGGCGCATCTGCACTTCCACGTCGGGAAACTGCCTGCAGAAATCAGAAACGGCGGGCACGATGTGCGCGCGTCCAAAGCCGAACGTCGCGTTCAGGCGCAGCAGGCCCTGCGGTTGGGCGCGGGCACTGGATACCGACCGTTCCAGCGCCTGCAGATCGGCCAGGATGCGCGCGCCTTCGGCCAGGTACAGCTCGCCTTCCTGCGTGACGCTGACACGTCGCGTGGTGCGGTTCAGCAGACGCACGCCCAGCCGCTGCTCCAGCTTGGCCAGCCGGGTGCTGATCGCGGGCGGCGTCAGCCCCAGTTCCCGCGCCGTGGCCGACAGGTTGCCGTGCTTGACCACCAGCGAAAAGAAAGCGAGATCGGAGAGCGCGTCCATGGCGATTTATAAAATGTATTTAATAAAGATTTATAAATTCAACGAATTATAAGAACGAAACCGGCCTATACACTGGGGTTTACCGATATAGAGCCGCGCCACGCGGCCACACGAGGAGACCCGAAATGAAGATAGCCAGATTGGCCGGCGCATTGTGCGCGGCGGTTGCCGCATCCTGTTGGGCCCATGGCGCTGCGGCCAGCAATGCCTTTCCTGAACGCGCGGTGACGCTGATCGTGCCGTTCGCGCCGGGCGGCAGCGTGGATATCGCGGCCCGCCTGATCGCCGACGCGTGGGCAAAGGAACTGGGACAGAGCGTGATCGTCGAAAACCGCGCCGGGGCGTCCGGCAACATCGGCATGTCGGCTGTGGCGCGCGCAGAACCGAACGGCTACACGCTGGGCATCAACACCATGTCGCTGGCGATCAATCCGGCGCTTTTCAAGAACATGCCATTCGACACCGCGAAGGATCTGCGCTCGGTGGGAACGGTGGGCACGTCCCAGCACGTGCTGACGGTCACCAATTCGTTGCCCGTCGCGTCGGTGAGCGAGTTGCTGACGTACGTGCGCGCGCGTCCCGCGAACGAACTGAGCTTTGGCTCGGCCGGCACCGGCAGCACGTTCCACATGGCCGCGGAGCTCTTCAAGTCCGTGTCCAAGACGCAGATCATGCACGTGCCGTACAAGGGCGGCGGCCCGGCCATGCTCGACACGATCAGCGGCCAGGTGCAGATGAGCTTTCCGGTGCTGTCCGCCGCCAAGCCGCAGGTCGACGGCAAGAAGCTGCGCGCGCTCGGGGTGACCGGCACAAAGCGCTCGCCGCTGCTGCCCGACGTGCCGACCATCGCCGAGTCTGGTCTGCCTGGCTATGAATTCAACACCTGGTTCGTCGTCAGCGCGCCGGCCGGCACGCCGCAGGCGGTGATCGACACGCTGAACGCGAAGCTGGGGCAGGCGTTGAAAACGGACGCGCTGACGCAACGCATGCAGCGGGAGGGGTTTGAACCGCTGATCACCACGCCGGACAAGACCGACGCGATGGTGGCTGCCGAAATGACGCGCTGGTCCGGCATCGTCAAGGAAGCCGGCATCGAGGCGAACTGAACGCGCAGGATGCACCCGCAATAGCCGGCGGCAATACCGCCGGCCGCAATACCCGCCCGCGCGCACCGCGGGCGCCTCTTTCAAGCAAGGAAGCACAGACATGCCCGGCATGACGCTTTACGACAAACTGGTGGCTAGCCATGAGGTGGCCCGGATCGACGCGGAGCACGTGCTGCTTTACGTCGACCTGCACATCATGAACGAGTACACCAGTCCGCAGGCCTTCAGCGGCCTGGCCGCGCGGGGCCGCGACGTATTGCGCCCGGGCCAGCAGATGGCGGTGGTGGACCACATCATCCCCACGCATCCTGTGCCTTCCGCGCTGCGCGTAATTGCGGACGATGCGTCGTCGCGGCAGGCGCTGAACCTGAAGCGCAATTGCGATACGCAGCGCATCGCGCTCTTTGACACGACCGATCCGCTGCAAGGCATCGAGCACGTCATCGCGCCGGAACACGGCATGATCCTGCCCGGCATGGTGGTGCTGTGCGGCGACAGCCACACCACCACGTACGGCGCGTTGGGCGCGCTGGGCTTTGGCATCGGCACCAGCGAGGTCGAGCACATTCTGGCTACGCAGACGCTGGTGTACCGCGTGGCGCGCAACATGCGGATCCGCATCGACGGCGCGCTGCCGGCGCATGTGTCGGCCAAGGATCTGGTGATCTACATCGTGCATCGCATCGGCGCGCAGGGCGCGCGCGGTCATGCCGTGGAGTTCTGCGGCGAGGCGGTGGCTGCGCTGTCGGCCGAAGCGCGCATGACCCTGTGCAACATGACGGTCGAAGCCGGCGCGCGCGCCGCGCTGATCGCGCCGGACGCCGTCACCGACGCCTACGTCACGGCGCACGCGCCGCAGCTGCGCGGCGCCATGCTGGACGACGCGCGCGCCTGGTGGGCCACGCTGCGCTCGGACGACGACGCGCGCTTCGATGTGGAACACGCGTTCGACGCGGGCCGCATCGCGCCGTTTGTGACGTGGGGAACGAGCCCCGATCAGGCAATGCCGGTCGATGGCGCCGTGCCGGATCCGCGGGACGAGCCCGACGCGCTGGCCCGGCTGGCGCTGGAAAAAGCCATGGACTACATCGGCCTGGCCGCGGGCGCGCCCATCGCGGGCGTGCCGATCGACCGCGTCTTCATCGGTTCCTGTACCAACGGCCGCATCGAAGACCTGCGTGTCGTGGCCGATCTGGCGCGCGGCAAAAAGGTGGCGGCGGGGGTGCGGGCGATGGTGGTGCCCGGTTCTGGCGCAGTGCGCGCGCAGGCTGAAGCCGAAGGGCTGGCCGCCGACCTGATCGCGGCCGGCTTCGAATGGCGCCAGCCCGGCTGCTCGATGTGCCTGGCCATGAACGACGACGTGCTGCGCCCCGGTGAGCGCTGCGCGTCCACCACGAACCGCAATTTCGAGGGACGCCAGGGGCGGGCAGGGCGCACGCACCTGATGAGTCCCGCAATGGCCGCAGCGGCTGCGCTGGCGGGCCGTATCGTCGACGTGCGCACCTGGGGAGACGCCAAATGAATGCCATGACCGAAGGCGTGGCCGCGCCGCTGCCGTATTCCAATCTGGACACCGACCAGATCATGCCCAAGCAGTTCCTGCGCATCATCGACAAGGCCGGGTTGGACAAGGGCCTGCTGTACGACCTGCGCTTTGACGAAGCGGGCGCGCCGCGTCCGGACTGCGTGCTGAACCAGCCTGCGTACGCGGGCGCCAGCATCTTGGTGGCAGGTCCCAATTTTGGCTGCGGTTCCAGCCGCGAGCACGCCGTCTGGGGCTTGCAGCAGTTCGGCATCCGGGCGGTGATCGCGTCCAGCTTCGGCGAAATCTTCTACTTCAACGCGCTCAACAACGGCCTCCTCCTGGTGACGTTGCCACCGGCCGAGGTCGACGCCTTGCTCTCGAAGGTGTCCAATACGGCGGCGGTCGGCGCAAACCGCGTCAGCATCGACGTGATGGCCGGGCAGGTGCGCGCGGCCGACGGCTGGACCGCACACTTTGACCTGCCGGCGCGGCATCGGCACATGTTCGCGCAAGGACAGGACATGGTGGGTGCAACGCTGCAGCAACTGCCCGAGGTCGAGCGTTTTGAAGCCCGCCATTGGGCGCGCTTTCCGTGGATGAAGGACGTGGCGCGTCAGGTGCGCGACCGGCTGGACGCCGCCTAGCGCGTGACGTGCGCGACAACAAAAGGAGATGACGCAGATGACCGCCTTTTTCGACCTGCCGGTGCGGCGCTTTCGGGCCAACGGCGTGGAGATCGCCGCGCGCATCGGCGGCTCGGGTCCGCCCCTCTTGCTGTTGCACGGCCATCCGCAGACCCACGCCATCTGGCACCGCGTCTGGCCCGAACTGACGCGTCATCGGACCTGCGTGGCTGCCGACCTGCGCGGCTATGGCGACAGCGAGAAGCCCGCTGCCAGTGCCGATCACGCCGCGCATTCGAAGCGCACCATGGCGGCAGACATGGTGGCGCTGATGCGCGGTCTGGGCCATGACCATTTCGAGATCCTGGCGCATGACCGCGGCGCGCGCGTCGCGCACCGGCTGGCGCTGGACCACCCCGAGGCCGTCTCGCGCATGATGCTGCTGGACATCGCGCCCACGCTGGATATGTATGAAGGCACGACGCGCGCCTTTGCGCAGGCCTATTTCCACTGGTTCTGGCTGATCCAGCCGGCGCCGGCGCCGGAAACGATGATCGAGCACGATCCCGTCTTCTATCTGCGGTCCGTGATGGGCGGTCGGCCGGGCGGACTGGCGCATTTTTCGGCTGAGGCCATGGCCGAATACGAACGCGCCGCGCGCCAACCCGGCTGGGCAACCGGCATTTGCGAAGACTACCGCGCGTCCGCCACGATCGACCTGGACCACGACAAGGCCGGCCGCGCGGCGGGCGAGCGCCTGCGCATGCCGGTGCGCGCGATGTGGGGCGAGCGCGGCGCCGTGGGCCGAAACTTCGATGTGCTGGCCCTGTGGCGCGCGGTGGCCGACGACGTGACCGGTGGCCCGCTGCCCGGCGCGCACTATCTGGCCGAGGAAACGCCGGACGCGGTGCTGGCCGAAGCCAGGAGTTTCTTCGGCTGGCGATGAAGGGGCGGGGGCGCACCGCCTGTCAATCAAGCCTCGGCAGGCGATAGGGCTATCCAATAAGGGACGCACCCCTGGTGTTAACCTTCGGCCCATGAATCGTTACTTCGCCGATCTTTCCGAATTGCCCGACGCCGAGGACGCCCAGCGCGCCTTCAAAGCGTCGGATTCACCCTGCGTGGCGGTGTGCTCCACGCTGTTCGACGACATCTGCCGGGGCTGCGGCCGCACCGCCATGGAAGTCGCCAACTGGGTGTTCATGTCGGAAGAAGAAAAGCGCGAAGTCTGGATCCGCATCAAATCGCAAGGGTATCCGCGGCGCAACAACTGACGCGCTGCGCACAGACGCGCCGCCGCGCCTGGGCATGACCGCGCCGCCCTCCACATTGAAGCCACGTTAAAGACGCGAAGCCGCGCGCTTGCGTCCCCGTCTTGGGCTTGTCACATGGCGCAGGCTGAATAGCGCCATTGCCCACTTCCGGCTCCATCATGCGCATCGTTCTCGTCACGGATGCCTGGCATCCGCAAGTCAACGGCGTCGTCCGCACCTGGTCGACCATGCGGCAGATCCTCAGCGACTGGGGCCACGAGCTGATCGTGGTCAGCCCCGAGGGCAGCCGAACCATCCCCGCGCCCTCCGAACCCGATCTGCGGCTGTGCCTGCAACCCGGCCGGCAACTGCGCCGCATCCTGGGCGACACCATCCCCGACGCGCTGCACATCGCCACGGAAGGGCCGCTGGGTCTGGCCGCCCGGCGCATGGCGATGCGGCGGGGATGGCGCTTCACCACGTCGTTCCACACCATGTTTCCGGACTACCTGCAGGCGCGCATGGGCATTCCTGCCGCGCTGCCGTGGCGCTACCTGCGCTGGTTCCACCGGCCGTCGCAATGCGTGCTGGTACCCACGCCCACGGTGCGCGACATCCTGGTGCGACGGGGCCTGACGAATCTGCGCGTCTGGTCGCGCGGGGTCGATCCGCGCAAGTTCCAGCCCTCGGCCAGCCAGGCGTTCCAGGACCTGCCCCGGCCGGTCTGGCTGAGCGTGGGCCGCGTGGCCAAGGAAAAGAACCTGGATGCCTTCCTGTCCCTGGATCTGCCGGGCAGCAAGGTGGTGGTGGGCGCAGGACCTGACGAGGCCCGCCTGAAGAAGCGTTTTCCGGACGCGGTCTTCCTGGGCATGCAGCAGGACGGTGCGCTGCCCGGCTTTTACGCGGCGGCCGACGTGTTCGTATTTCCCAGCCTGACCGACACCTTCGGGCTGGTGATGCTGGAGGCCATGGCCTGCGGCACGCCGGTGGCGGCCTTTCGCAGCGAGGCGCCGCTTGCTGTGGTCGAGGAGGGCGTGACGGGCCGGCTGGACGACGATCTGAAGCGGGCCTGTCTGGCCGCGCTGCCGCTGCACCGGGACGCGGTGCGCGCGCGGGCGCTGACCCGCAGCTGGGATTCGGTCGCTTCGGACCTGCTGGACGCACTGGTGCCGCTGACCCAGGGTGATTCGCGTGGGGCAGCCACCGACTGGGCGACCACCACCTGAAACACACGCGCCGCGCGGATTTGCTAGCCGCGCGGCGCGCCAACCTTGTACAATGCCCGGCAATCCTGAGGAGCGTTGCGACGACCCTGCGGTCCCCCATGTGTCTTACCCATGCGGACCCCGGCTCGCCAGGCTCAGGAATCCTTGTTCAAGCGCCGCGCCCCGCGCGTCGCTACAGCAACGGCGCTCACCTTTGTCGCGTATGGCGGGAAAGGCGAGCACTCGACTGTCGTGGTGTATTCGCGTTGTCCGGCCATCTCGTGCGCCGTTCGTATTTCACGTGGAGCCTACACACCATGAACGCTGTGACTGATAAATCCTTTTCCGACTACCTCGTCGCCGACATGTCGCTGGCCGGCTGGGGCCGCCGCGAACTGGCCATCGCCGAAACCGAAATGCCCGGCCTGATGGCCATCCGCGAGGAATTCGCCGCATCGCAGCCGCTCAAGGGCGCGCGCATCGCCGGCAGCCTGCACATGACCATCCAGACCGGCGTGCTGATCGAAACGCTGGTGGCGCTGGGCGCCGAAGTGCGCTGGGCTTCGTGCAACATCTTCTCCACGCAGGACCACGCCGCCGCCGCCATCGCCGCGTCCGGCACCCCGGTCTTCGCCGTCAAGGGCGAGACGCTGGAAGAGTACTGGCAGTACACCCACAAGATCTTCGAATGGCCCAATGGCCAGAACGCCAACATGATCCTCGACGACGGCGGCGACGCCACGTTGATGCTGCATCTGGGCACCAAGGCTGAAAAGGACATCTCGGTGCTGGCCAACCCGGGCAGCGACGAAGAGCGCATCCTGTTCGCCGCCATCAAGGAAACCCTGAAGCGCGATCCCAAGTGGTACTCGACCCGCCTGGCGCTGATCAAGGGCGTGACCGAAGAAACCACCACCGGCGTGCATCGCCTGTACCAGATGTCGCAAAAGGGCGAGCTGGCCTTTGCCGCCATCAACGTCAACGACTCGGTCACCAAGTCCAAGTTCGACAACCTGTACGGCTGCCGCGAATCGCTGGTTGACGGCATCAAGCGCGCCACCGACGTCATGGTCGCCGGCAAGATCGCGGTTGTGGCCGGCTACGGCGACGTGGGCAAGGGCTGCGCCCAGGCGCTGGTCGCGCTGCGCGCGCAAGTGTGGGTTACCGAAATCGACCCGATCTGCGCCCTGCAGGCCGCCATGGAAGGCTTCAAGGTCGTCACGATGGAAGAAGCTGCCGCCCACGGCGACATCTTCGTCACCGCCACCGGCAACTACCATGTGATCACGCGTGAGCACATGAACGCGATGAAGGACCAGGCCATCGTCTGCAACATCGGCCACTTCGACAACGAAATCGACGTCGCTGCCCTGGCCGACTGCCAGTGGGAAGAGATCAAGCCGCAAGTCGACCACGTCATCTTCCCGGACGGCAAGCGCATCATCCTGCTGGCGCAGGGCCGTCTCGTGAACCTGGGCTGCGCCACCGGCCACCCCTCGTTCGTGATGTCGTCCTCGTTCGCCAACCAGACGATCGCCCAGATCGAACTGTTCACGCGCAACGACGCCTACAAGTCCGGCGAAGTCTACGTGCTGCCCAAGCACCTGGACGAGAAGGTCGCCCGCCTGCATCTGAAGAAGCTGGGTGTCAAGCTGACGACCCTGCGCAAGGACCAAGCCGACTACATCAGCGTGCCGGTCGAAGGCCCCTACAAGCCCAACCACTACCGCTATTGATGGATGTAGCACAATAGGAAAATTCCGCGCCATGTCGGCGCGGGTTTTCCGGTCTGCGGGTCACGCCCGTCGCCGCCCGGCGCCGACGGGTCCGCGGAGCGTCAATACAGGAGTTCGAACATGGTGACACTGATACTCGTCTGGATCCTGAACGCAGTGGCCTTGCTGGCCGTTGCCTACCTGCTGCCCGGCATCACGGTGGCCAGTTTCGGTTCGGCGCTGATCGCCGCGCTGGTGCTGGGTCTGGTGAACATGCTGGTCAAGCCGGTCCTGGTGCTGCTGACGCTGCCCATCACGATCGTTACCCTTGGGCTCTTCCTCATCGTCATCAACGCCTTGTTGTTCTGGTTCGTGGGCTCCGTGCTCAAGGGCTTCCAGGTCAACGGGTTCTGGTGGGCCGTGGGCGGCGCCATCCTTTACAGCATCATCTCCGGTCTCCTGACCAAGCTGATCCCGTAGAGGTAGAGGGCCCCCCCGAGCGCTGCGCGCTTCCCCCAGGGGCGTGCCTGCGGACCGGCGGAGCCCGGATCCGCGGCACCCCGCGGGGGCCGCACCTGCCCTAAGCGGCGCTTGGCGCCATAAAAAGATTGATATGTCCGAATCGAACTCTCCTGCTTTTAGTCTGGAATTCTTTCCTCCGCGTGATCTGGCCGGCCAGGAGCGGCTGGTGCGTGCGGCCAAGCAGATGCTGGCCATCCAGCCCAAGTACGTCAGCGTGACGTTCGGCGCGGGCGGTTCCACGCGCGCCGGCACGGCCGACGCGGTGCGCACGCTGCGCAATCTGGGCTGCGCTGCGGCGCCGCACTTGTCGTGCGTGGGCGCGTCGCGCCAGGATCTGCGCGACATCCTGCAGGCCTACCAGAACGAGGGCGTGCGGCGCGTGGTGGCCCTGCGCGGCGACCTGCCGTCGGGCATGGGCGGCGACGCGGGCGAACTGCGCTACGCCAATGAACTGGTGTCGTTCATCCGCGAGGAAACCGGCGACTGGTTCCACATCGAAGTGGCCGCCTATCCCGAAATGCACCCCCAGGCCGCCAATCCTTCGGCCGACCTGGACCATTTCGTGACCAAGGTGAAGGCCGGCGCCGATGCCGCCATCACGCAGTATTTCTTCAACGCCGACGCCTATTTCGACTTCGTCGACCGCGCCCGCGCCAAGGGCGTGAACGTGCCGATCGTGCCGGGCATCATGCCCATCACGAACCACACGCAGCTGCTGCGGTTCTCGGAAATGTGCGGCGCAGAAGTGCCGCGCTGGATCCGCCTGCGCCTGGCCGAATTCGGCGACGACAAGGCCTCCATCCGCGCGTTTGGCGTGGATGTGGTGACCGAGCTGTGCCAGACCCTGCTGGACAACGGCGCGCCTGGCGTGCATTTCTACACGCTGAACAGTTCCGAAGCGCCGCTGGCGATCTGGAAGGAACTGACGGTATAAGCCGTCAGCTGCGCGCGGCTCCAGGCTTGCCGCCCGCCGCCCTTGCGATAAGGCCGGCGGTTCCGTCGGAATTCATGAGACGGTTAGCCCAATCCCCACGAAGCTATACGCTGAGTGGGGATTTTTCTTTTTTGGGAAGCGGTTCGTCGGCAAGCTCGCCAACGAGCGGCGATTTGTTAACCGGTCCCAACCCTCTGACCAATCAGACCTGGTCTTCAGAGCTTTCGAACTATTCATATGTCCAAGGGGACGGCCCCGCCTTAGATTGAACGACTTATCGTTCAACTGACGAGTGACACGCACATGGCGGGTGCAGCGACTGACTTGATCGCCGAGGCGTCCCGATGGACACGTCGGGTGGTAAATGCATTGCCATGCCCGGATTGGGCCACGCTTGAACGCGGATCTCGCCCCTGGCTTCTTCTGGAAGGTGCGCACAGCGACACGCTCGAAAGCGACCTTCTGCAAATCAAGAGTGGTTTCGAATATCGCTGGGTCTGGCGCGACACGCCTCGGGAATACCGGAATCCAGGCTATCGACACGGACCCCTGCTGGTACCGCTCGACAAGGCCTTGTTCAACCACGCCGTTGAACATTGGCTCCCCCAGCAAGCAGGAATCATCCTGGCGGCCCCCGACGATATCGACCTCCTCGTCGCACATCTGCAACAGTTGCATCAACTGACGGGCACTGACGGATTCCCCATCAGGTTCAGCCTTAATGGCACGCGGGTGCTCGAAGAGTTCTGCGAAGGCTTGACGGCGCATTCCCTGTGCAGGCTGTTCGGTCCCATCCAACGCTTCATCTGGTATGCGGGCGATGAGCATCAGGGCGAATGGTTAGGTGCCGACTCTCCCGTAGAGGGACACGCCGCACCTGCGCTGGACGAGCCCATCGCCCTGACAAAAGCCGACGAGGCCTCACTCGATCAGGCCAGCCTCGCGTGGTTCGTGCGCGACTGCGTGCGCAGCATTCGTCGACAAACGCCAGCGTACGACGACCCCGAGCATGAACCGGCCTTGTGGCGGCGCACCGACCTGTTCGTTCGCGAGGCCGCTGATCAGCTTGCGCTCACCCTGGAGCGGGATGTTCGCCACTACGTCGATCTGCGGTTTCGCTATCCACAAGATTTTTTCGCGAAGGATAGCGTGCTCCGGGACATCCTGAGCGAACGGCACATTGCCGGAAAGCAGCGATTGATGGATGCCGAAGCACGACTCTCGGCGCTCGCGGCTTAGTAAAGGAAGCCTGTCACGTGAACTTCAAAAAGGCACTGGGCGCCATCCGCCCGAACGAGAAACGCCTTGGCAAAGCCATCTCTCCACCGCCCTGCGAACGCGGCGTGCCCCTATATCCGTTGCGGTATGGCATTGCCGATTACGCGTGGGACAAGGAAGTGTTTCCCCGCCTAAATAGCGATGGCTATCCCGCACTCACGGCGGGCAAAGCGTACGGTTTGCGGACATTGCGCCCGGGCACCTACGTCTACCTCTGCTATTTCGAGAATGGGCGGATGTGGACGCAGCACTACCAAGTCACTGATGACGTCAAGTTCGCCCGCATCTGGTGGAGTTATGACGACGACCAGGATGCGACGCCGGGCAGGCTAAGCCGCCCCGATACGGTCGGCGCCCAAACATATCTTTTCGCGCCAGATGCGAATACTGCCGAAACTGTCCACATCCTGGTGAGTGACACGCTGTTGTCCCATCGCAAGCTCTGGGCCATCGAGACCAACGAGGGCGGTCTTCGCGATGCGTTGAGCACGCAATGCAGGCCTGCCGGCAATCCCTATCAGGAACACATCTTCGACGCGACGCTGCTGGGTCAGGCCGCGCCGGAACTCGTCTCGCCATCCGGACACGGTGCGCCAAAGCGTTTCGCATGGAGCGAAATCCAATTCTCAGAAAAGGCGCCAAGCCACCACAACATACTCGGCAATATGTATATCGCATTGTTGCCGCGCAAGGATTTCACACCTCTGGTGGTGCCATTGCAGGACCCGATCGGGATTGCCAGCGAGCTTCATTACCTGGTCACCCGTGCCGTCACGCTCAAGACGGAATATGCCGGCCGAAACGCGCACAAGCTGCAAAGCGCAACGTTTATCCGCGATTACTTCGAGGGGATGAAGAAGCAGGCGGGTAAAAATCCGGAGCTGGGCCATTCGATAGCGAAGCAGAAAAACCTGGTGAATTACGCCGGCGCAATGTTATTTCCGGACGGTTACGCCAAGGAAATCAAAGCGTTCGACAGCACTATTGCAGCAGCGGTAATGGACTCGCTTGCGTGGGTTCGTCTTATCGATCCATCGCGGCTATTGGGCAAGGCGCTGCACTGCTTTGACCGCAGCGTCATTCACAACGCACATGACTATGAGAACGCGGTTCTTCAGTGCATTGGCGGGCTGGTGCATTCCAAAGATGGAATACAGGTTTTGAACGATTTGATCAGTTTGCCCGTCGACAAAAGCCCTTATTGGCTCGCGCTTGCAAATGGCAGCGAACTGCTTCTTGCCCGTCTGAAGTCGAGCTCGGGTGAGATTGCCAAGAATGTTTTCAGCGTTACAGACAAATTTCTGGAGGAGCACAAACTAACTGCGGCCTCCAACGCGCTAGTCGGGCTGCTGCAGGCGGTGCCGGAATCCAAAGTAGCAGATGTACTGATGCCACGTCTGCGGCATGTGATGGAGGTCAGGGCCGGCTTCACCATTGTCCGCTATGACATCGGCCTGGAGGATTTGCAGCGAGCCGCGTATGAGCTCCGAGGGTATCAAACACTTGGGAAAGACGAATTGCGTGGGTGGAAGATGCCAAATCCGAAGATCAATCATGCAGATTCGGGTAATAGGACGTCAGTCTATGACTGGGTGAAGGTGGATGAAACCACGTACCGCGAGATCGACGCAGCAATAGCAAACGGGTCAATGTTGCCGCCGCCTAGGCCTGTTCAGATGAAAGGAAACCCGTTTGTAAATATGCTGAATCGTGTTCAGGGTCCCGGCGGGCATCTATTTACAGGGCTAGGCGGGCTTCTAGCAATCAAGGGGATGAGGGATTCGTTGAAGTCGCTGAATTCGTCTACTTCAAAGGCCGCGGGTGCTATATCGCTGATAGGTGCTTTATATACTTTGATTGGTGCTGGAATCGAAAGCCGCTCTGCCATTGCGGTAATTATTTTTGAAAAGCGCGGAAACGTTATTTTGGCAAATAGTGCAAGAATTGTTTCTGCCAAATTCGGCGTTGCCGTTTTCGGCGCTGCGGGAGCAGGCATTGCGGCCTTAGCAGATGTAGTCAGAGCGATTAAGGCAATTGGCGAGAGTAATCCAGAACAAGGAAAAATATTATTTGGGTCAGCTCTGGCAGCGGGGACGCTGGCACTTGCCATGGGGGCTGGGGGAGTGGCGGCAGCCGCTTCCATTGCATCAGGTGCGCCTATTCTGGTTCTCGGGCTTACGCCTGGGGGCTGGGCTATTGTCGCCGCTGGAGCGGTTCTCGGTGGCTTGGCGTTGTCAGTTGGAGTAATTATGACGGCGCATGGACCCGTTGAAATATGGCTCAAACATAGCGCCTGGGGCGTCAACAGCCCACGTTACTCCAATCAAGAGGAACTGGATGCAGTCCATGGGTTGCTCTACCGACCACGATTATCGGCGGAGTGGGATAAGGCATCCGGCTATTCCGTAGGCCAGCTTCGCATCAGTTGCCAATTGCCTGAAACCAACGACATTCCGGGAGAAAAATTCCAGACAAAATTGGCTTTCACCTTAAACGGAAGCCGGCTTGCTCAGGTAGAAGGGCCGATCGCGTACGCTCCCGGCACAACTCCCGTCGATTACCGCCATGAGTGCCTGGTTACGCGCTTGGGCGCTAGAGGAAGTGAATGCGGCTGGTCAATCCAAATGCATGAAGATGCCAAGGTGGAACTCGAGTATCTCTATTTCCCGGACCCTGAGTCGCGCCCTGACATAGCATTGCGGCAACCGTACGCGCCAGAGCCGTTACAGTTCTCCTCGGGCGGATGGCTGTCTGACCCGATCAGTTCACCCTTACTCGAACCGGTCCGGAGGCCAAAGTAATGTCTGACACCAAACGCCTGCCAAGAAGTCTCCGGTTCGGCGGTACGCCTTTGTACCACCGCCGGCCCACGGGAGAGCACCCTCAGCCGGACGGGGTTAGGCGCGTCAATGAACGATGCGTCGAGCTCGAAACATACGCAAACTTTACGCAAAGTGGGGCCGCCAGACATATCGGGCTCGGTGTGGTGGTAGCGATAGCGGGGGTCATCCTGATGCTGGCTATTCTGAACGAGGAGAATTCGAATCTCGAGAGTTACCTTTCGATTATCATGGCCGCGCCGGCATTGCCTGCAATCACGACACTGATTTACTTTGCCAGCGGGTCGCATCGAACCCGTGGCGCTTATGTTCGGATTAATAGACGTACACAGAAGCTGTATTACGTCTTTCCCAGAGATAAACGACTTCACGTTATCGATTGGGCTCACGTCGACGCTCTGGCCGGCTACATACCGATATTTTCGGGCACCATCAATACGTCCAGACATCCGCTGTACCTGTTAGGCGTGGATTTAGCCATGACCCCACCCACCGAAATCTGTGTGGCATGTGGAAACCTTGGAGTTGCTGTCGGTGACCGATCGGCCAAGGCGCTGTGGGCCTATCTTCAAGCCTTCATGACCCACGGTCCCGAAGGCTTGCCCGAACCCGCACCGCTACCTCCTCGACTAAGCCGCAAAGGGGAAGCCCTCCAACCGTACCGAGACTGGTATGCAGGATTGCGCCGCAGACTCGCCAAGCCCCACGGCATGCTGAAAGCGCCGATCACTATCCCGCTTTGGCTTGGCTGGCTATTGATCAACGCTATCCCGGACAGCGTGGAAGCGTTTGTTCAATACAACGTGCCGTACGCGCAGTTCCCCAAGGAGATAGACGAGTTGTGCGGCTTCGATGAGCAGGGCGCGGCCGTCGGTCGTGTCACCGGAACACATAACAAGCCGTGTAGCGGTCAAAAAAGGTAGCGGCCTGAGCTCCGTTCTTCATGGAGGCCTTTTGCTCGTCCAAATCCAAACCTTCTGCGTGCTAAATGAATCGGGATGTTAAACGCCTCCCAAAGAGCATTCGTATCGGTGGAACGTCCCTCTCCAGAGGTTCGTCGACGACCGATACGCCAGAGCCAGATGGAGTTCGACGCGTCAGCAACTCGTGCGTTGAGCTCGAAACATACGCCAATTATGTCCAGCGCGGTGCGGCAGGCTCTATAGGCATGTCCATCACAATCAGCGTTACCACTTCCGTTGCTGCAGTACTAGGAATCGGCGTTGACAACTTAGACAGGGAAACGCTGGTAGCCATATTTGCATGGCTTCCCGCCCTGACCGTTCTAGCCTCTATTTTTTACTTGGCAGGGGGTGCGCACAAAAGTCGCGGCGCTTTCATTCGCATCCATCGCGGCACTCGCAAACTCTATTTCATCTATCCAAGGGAAAAGCGTCTTCACGTCTTGGACTGGGATCGACTTGAGGCTTTAGCCGGCTATATCCCAACTGTTTCGCCAAGCGGCTACGCCAGCAGACACCCGCTTTATTTGATCGGAATCGACCACGCGATGAACCCACCGACCGAGATCTGTGCTGCATGCGGCAACCTCGGTTTGTTTGACGGAGACCGATCAGCCAAGTCGCTGTGGGCTTATCTTCAAGCTTTTGTGGCCCACGGCCCTGAGGGCTTGCCAGAACCCGCGCCGTTGCCTCCTCGCCTAACCCGCAGACAGGAAACCCTTCAACCTTACCGAGACTGGTATGCCGGATTGCGCCGCAGGTTGGCCAAGCCCTACGGCATGTTGAAAGCGCCGATCACTATCCCGCTTTGGCTCGGCTGGCTCTTGATCAACGCTTTTCCCGATAGCGTGGAGGCGTTCATTCAGTACAACGTGCCCTACACGCCGTTCCCCGCGGACATTGACCAGTTGTGCGGCTTCGACGAAATCCAATCGCCGGCCATTGGCGTCAGCGACGACCGCCATGAACCGTAAAGCACTTGCAAGCGAGGGCGTCATGGGCCTGGATTCTCGTGCCTGGCTTCATCCTCATCATGGAGCGGGGACCCACCCCTAATCGACTCTGAACGAAGTTCAGAGAAGGGCCCGATTTACGCCAACGCTTTCCTGCTGGCAAAAATCGGGCTGATCATGAGTTTCTGGTGGCGCACGGGTGCGTCTGATAATCGCGGCGCCTGAACGGGCGCCGCACGCATCAATCCGCGTACACACCCGCCTTCCGAATCACCCCGCCCCACTTGTCTACTTCAGACTTCAGCCACGTCTGCAGACCCTCGGGCGTCTGCTTGGCCTCGGGCACGATTTCGGCGCCCAGTTCGGCCATCTTTTGCGTGAATGCCGGGTCCTTCAGCGCGGTGCGCAGCGCGGCGTTGAACTTGTTGATCGCCTCGGGCGGGGTTCCCTTCGGCGCATAGACGCCGTGCCACACCTTCACCTCGAAGTCCTTCAGGCCGCCTTCCTTCAGCGTGGGGGCGTCCGGGAGCGCCTTGATGCGGTCCAGCGTGGTGACGCCATACAGCTTGACGCGTTCGGCCTTGATCTGCGGGATGGTCTGCGTTGTCTGGTCGCACAGCACGTCCACCTGTCCGCCCAGCAGCGCGGTCATGGCCGGCGCGGTGCCCGCGTAGGGGACCGTCGTGAACTGCACGCCCAGCGACTCCTGCAGCAGCATGCCGCACAGCTGCGACACGGCGCCCAAGCCGGCGTTGGCCAGGTTGATCTTGTTGCCGTTTTCCTTGGCGTACTTGATGAAGTTGGCCATGCCGTCGGCCGGCAGGTCCTTTCGGCCCAGCAGGGTCATCGGCACGTCGGCGACCTGGCCGACATACGAGAAGTCGGTCAGCGGATTGAACGACAGCTTGCGGTACAGCGCCGGAGCCGTCGCCATGCCGTTGTGGTGGATCAGGAAGGTGTAGCCGTCGGGTGCGGCGCGCGCCACGTGTTGCGAGGCCAGCGTGCCGCCCGCGCCGGTGCGGTTTTCGATGACGACGCTCTGGCCCAGCGTCTTGGCCATGGAGGCGCCCAGGCTGCGGGCCACAACGTCGGTGGGACCGCCCGCGGCAAACGGCACGACCAGCGAAATCGGGTGATTCGGGTAGGTTCCCTGCGCGCCGGCATTGCCAAAGGCCAGGCACGACAGGGCCAGCATGGGCCAGGCTGCACGCTTGAGGGCGCGCGCGTAACGGTGGGACATGTCTCGCTCCTTGTAGTCTCTTGGCCCGCGATGCCGCGCATGGCGGGCAGGCATCGGCAGTGTGGCGCGACAAGGGCGAGGTTGGGAATTCGCGGTTTCGCAAGCCGGGCTTCGGCGTGCGGAAAGGAGGGTTTACGTGGACTTGCCGGCAGAAGCGCTAAAAAGCGTGCGTGTAGTGCCTCGGAGGGGCTGGATCTTGCCTGGGCCCGGGCTGGTGCGAACGGCGCGCACGGGTTCCAGACCGGGCCCGCGCCGGGCCATCACGGCTCCGGTATGTTTTCCCTGAAGATCACCTGCAGCCGCGGCAGGTAGCTGGGTTCCGGTGCGCCCTTCACGGCCGCCACCAGCAGCTTCACGATCTCCCGTGCCTCGACGCGCGGGTTCTGGTCGATCACGGCGTCCATCGTGCGATCAAGCAGGAGGCGGCGCGTGGCTTCGGTGAGGTCGTGGCCGACGAAGACGATGCGAGGGGCGGAGGACGCCGCGTTCGGCCGGGCCGCGATCGGCCGGGCCGCGTCCGGCCACGCGTCGGCCGCCCACGCCTCAGCCGGCCGCGCCTCCTTCAGCGCCCGCGCGATGCCCTGATTGCCCGCGCCGATGTTGTAGATCGCGTGCGGCGGGTCTGTGCGCAGCAGATCCTGCGTGACGGCAAAGGCGCGGTCGCGGTCGTCGCCGATCTCGAGCGTGTGGGCGATGCGCAGGTGTGGAAACTCTTCGCTCAGCAGCGAGCGAAAGCCCATCTCGCGCTCTTCGTGGCCGCGATAGGCCAATGACCCCACGAACACCGCGACCTTGCGTTCGGTGTGCTGCGGCAGAAATCGGCCCAGCAACAGCGCGGCCAGGCGGCCTGCGGCGCGGTTGTCGATGCCCACGTACCCCAAACGCGCCGAGATCGGAATGTCCGACACCAGGGTGCTCACGTGCACGCCGCTGTCGCGCAGCGCCATGATGGCGTCGCGCACCTGAGGATGGTCCAGCCCGACCAGGCCAACCGCCTGCGTCTGCTCGCGCAGCTCGTAGAGTTTTTTCGCGAGCTTGTTGGCGTCGAATCCCTCGATCAGATGCAGGCGGGCCTGCACGTCGGGGCGCGCGGCGGCTTCTTCGAGCAGGTGCCGGCCCAGCGCGGTCATGAAACTGTTGGTGCCGGCGGGCAAGACGAAATCGACCCGCACGTCCTGACTGGCGGACTCGGCGCCCGGAACGAAGTAGCCCAGGCGATTGGCAATCGCCAACACGCGGTCGCGCGTCTTGCCGCGCACGCCGTCCCGGTCGTTCAGGACCCGGTCCACCGTGGCGGTGGACATGCCGGCTTCACGGGCAATGAGGGAAATGGTGGGGCGCATGGCGGATCAGGCTCTCAATACACCATCAGGACGATGGCAGCGCGGCCATCATAAGCCATCATTTGCAATCATTCGAGATCAAAAAGGTAACGCCGCAGCCCTATGAGCGCCGACCGTCTTTACCCCTGATTGTTTTGATGTGAATATCGCGGCTCAGTACATCAAACACAGCACGGCAGGATGCCAGGCAGTCGACAGTGCATACCAGGCCGGCAGGAGGAGCACATGTCGAACCCTACCTTGGTGCCCGACCCCCCCGTCCGCGAACGGCGCTTTCGCATCGGCTGTATCGGCGCCGGCATGATCATGGCCGAGTGCCATCTGGCGGCCTATCAGCAGGCCGGCTTCACCGTGGCGGCGATCGCGTCACGCACCCGCAGCAAAGCGGCCGCGGTTGCTGAACGCTATGGCATCCCGTGTGTGCATGACGACCCCCTGGCCCTGATCGCGGATCCGCAGATCGAGATCGTGGACATCGCGTATCCGCCCGACCAGCAGCCCGCGCTGATCCGCGCTGCATTGCGAGCCCCGCACGTGCGCGGCGTGCTGGCGCAGAAGCCCCTCGCGCTGTCGCTGGATGAAGCCCGCGCCTTGCGCGACGAGGCCCGGGCCGCCGGCAAGATCCTGTCGGTGAACCAGAACATGCGCTACGACCAGTCGATGCGCACGCTCAAGCAGCTGCTCGACCAGGGCGTGCTGGGCACGCCGGTGTTCGCGCAGATCGACATGCACGCAATCCCGCACTGGCAGGACTTTCTGCGCGACTACGACCGTCTGACGCTCTCGAACATGAGCGTGCATCACCTCGATGCCCTGCGCTATCTGTTTGGCGAGCCCACCGAGATCACCAGCATCACCCGTCCCGATCCGCGCACCGAGTTCGCGCATCAGGATGGGCTGGTGAGCACCACGCTGCGCTTTGGCAACGGCCTGCTCGCGCTGTCGCTCGAAGACGTGTGGTCGGGTCCGCGGGCCGAGGGATACCCCGACGACCAGCACATCCGCTGGCGCGTGGAAGGCACCGAGGGCGTCGCGCGCGGCACCATCGGCTGGCCCACCGGCGAGCCGTCGACCCTGAGCTACGCCTCGCGCGCGGCCAATGGCCATACCGACGGGCGTTGGGTGACGCCCACGTGGGACACGATGTGGTTTCCGCATGCCTTCATCGGCGTGATGGAGCAGTTGCAGTACGCGCTGGCCAGCGGCACCGAGCCTGCGTTGAGCGTGACCGACAACGTACGCACGATGGCGCTGGTCGAGGCCGCGTACACGTCCATCGCCGAAGGCCGCACGGTACGGCTGCCGGCTGTTGAATAACCAGACAGAAAAACAGACGGAGACAACCATCATGATCCAGACCGGAATCTTCTCGGGCTACTTTCCCTATGAGCTGGAGCGCACCGCCAAGGTGATCCGCTCGCACGGCTTCAACACCGTGCAGCTGGACCTGCATTTCAAGGACATGGAGCTGGGCCCGGGGCAACTGACCGCGCAGAAATGCACGCAGATCCGCGACACCTTCCGCAACTACAACCTGCCGGTGTCCTGCATCTCGGCCTACACCAACATCGTGCATCCCGATCCCGCCGAGCGCCAACGCCGCAACGGTTATCTGAAAGAGATCCTCACGCACGCACGCCAGTTGGGCTCGCCTTACGTGATCTCGGAAACCGGCACGTTCGACACCGAAAGCGACTGGGTGCATCACCCCAAGAACAAGACCGAGGAAGGCTGGGACCAGTGCCGCGCGGTGATCGCCGAGCTGTCGCAGCATGCCTACGACCATGGGGCGGTGTTCCTGCTGGAGACCTACGTGAACAACGTGGTGGGGTCGGTCGAGGAAACGCTGCGCATGTTCGCCGAAGTAGACCACCCGGGCCTGGGCCTTCTGATGGACCCGACGAACTTCTTCGAAGCGCACAACATCGACCAGATGGACCGCACGCTCAATCAGGTGTTTGACGCGCTCTCCGACAAGATCTGCATCGCGCATGCCAAGGACGTGAAGCGTTCGGGCGATGACAAGTCGGAAAAACACAGCGACATCGGTGACGACAGCGCGGCGGAAAGCCATACGTTCCGTGGGGTAGGGGAGATCGAGTTGCCGGCGCCGGGCCTGGGCGCGCTCAATTACGACCTGTACCTGCAGCGCCTGGCCAAGAAGCACCCCAACATTCCCATCATCATCGAACACCTGACCGAAGACGACGTGCCGCGCGCCAAGCAATTCCTCGACGAGCGGCTGCGCGCGAACGGTCTGTAGGCCGGCGCCCCAATCAGTACCGGCGCGCCGCGAAGCCATCAACGAACAGCGCCCGCGGCGCGCCTCCTGAACACGATTCCGAACACCGACACCGGTGGACGCGCGCCCGCGCATCCGCCAGGGAGAACTCATGCCTGACATTTACGGAACCTGGATGACGCGCCGCGACGTAGAGGCGCGCACCGGACAGCTTGCGCAGTTTGCCGGCGTACGCCTGATGACGCTGGACGACGGGCTGGAGCGCGGTATCCGCATGCTGGAGTTCCGCAGCGGCACGGGCCTGCGTTTTACGGTGCTGGTGGATCGGGCGATGGACATCGCCGACTGCGAATATCGCGGTATGGCCATGGGATGGCAATCGCCGTCGGGCTTTCGCCACCCCGGGCTGCACGACTACGAAGGCGAGGGCGGACTGGGCTGGATGCGGTCGTTCTCGGGGCTCATGATCACCTGCGGGCTGGATCACATCCTGTTCATGTACGACGCACCGGCCGACAACTATGTGTACGGCCCGCGCAAGACGGCCAAGCAATCCATCCATGGCCGCGTCGGCACCATTCCCGCGCGGCTGACCGGTTACGGCGAACGCTGGGATGGCGATCGCTGCGTGCTGTGGGCCGAAGGCGTGGTGAGCCAGGGCACGGTGTTCGGCGAGCATCTCGAGCTGCACCGCCGCATCGAGATCGAGGTGGGCACCAACGACATCAAGCTGTCGGACCGTGTCGTGAATCGCGGCTTCTACCGCACGCCGCACATGCTCTGCTATCACATCAACCTGGGCTATCCGGTTCTGGATGCAGACTCGCGCTATCTGGCGCCGATCCGCGAGGTGGTGTGGGCCGCGCACGAGCAGGACTACCGCAAGCAGGGCGTGGGCTACCGCCGCATGCCGGCGCCGCAGCTGGGCTTTCATGAGCAGGTGTGGCAGCACGAGATGGCGGCCGCGGCCGACGGCAGCGTGCCGGTCGCCCTGGTGAACGATGCGTTGGGCCTGGGCATGCAGGTCAGCACCTACAAGCATCAATTCCCCTGCCAGTACCAATGGCAGAACCTGCAATCCGGCCAGTATGCAATGGGCATCGAGCCCTCCACCAACCATGTGCTGGGGCAGGGCGCGGCGCGCGAGCGCAACGAGCTCATCTGGCTCGAGCATGGCGACGAGCGCCGCTACGACACCACATTCAGCGTGCTGGGCTCGGCCGCCGACATCGCGGCCTGCGAGGCTCGTATCCGCGCAATCGCGGTGCAGCCCGAGACCGACTATCCGCCGTTGTCGGGACGCTTTGCGCCCATCGCGGGGCGCACATGAGCGCGCGCTTCTCGTTGCAAGGCCGCCGCGTGCTGTACACGGGCGCCGCGGGCGGCTTTGGCGTGGACACCACGATTGCGCTGCTGGAAGCGGGCGCACGTGTGATTGCGCTGGACAACCACGCCGGGCATATCGATCGCTTGCGCAGCACCGTGCCGGCACAGTTGGCCGGCCAGCTTCAGATCCTGCAGGCCGACCTTGCCGACGCCAGCGCGCTGCAATCGCACCTTGAGCGGCTGACGGCCGAGGGCACGATCGACGTCGTCATCAACAACGCGGCCATCTATCCGTCGCGCCCGTTCGAGGAATACAGCGATGCCGAGCTGGCGCGCGTACACCGTGTCAACGTGGAGGCCGCCGTGCAGATCGTGCGCGCGGCACTGCCGGGCATGCGCGAACAGCAGTGGGGCCGCGTGATCAACATCTCGTCGATCACCCTATCGGGCGGTTGGGAAAACCTGCTGCCCTACGTGCAGTCCAAGGGCGCGATGGTGGGGGCCACACGCGCCTTCGCCCGCGAGTTCGGCAAGTGGGGCATCACGGTCAACGCCATTTCGCCGGGCGCCTTTCCGACCGACGCCGAGAAGATCCATCCCGATCCCGAGGGCTACAACCGCATGGTGCTCGAACGCCAATCGGTCAAGCGCCGCGGGCACGCCGGCGACATCGCCGCGGCCATCTTGTTCCTGGCCTCGGACGAGGCGGGTTTCATTTCCGGACAGACGCTGGCGGTGGACGGCGGCTGGGTCATGCACTGAGGCGCATCGGCGCCACGCAAAGGGTAGAAGCAATGAGCATTCTTTCTGGCTACAAGGTTCTGGACTGCTCCATCGCCATGGCGGGCCCGTTCGCGGCGCAGCGCCTGGGCGACCTGGGCGCCGACGTGATCAAGATTGAGCCGCCCACCGGCGAATGGCAGCGGCACGCGCCCGCCGGCGGCATCACGGGCAACAAGATCAACGTGTCGTTTCTTTCGCTGAACCGCAACAAGCGCTCGCTGGCGATCGATCTGAAGAGCGCCGGCGGCAAGGAGATCATCCAGAAGCTCGCGGCGCAGGCCGATGTGTTCATCCAGAACTATCGGCCTGGTGTGGCCGGCCGCCTGGGCGTGGATTACGAGACCCTGTCGGCCCTGAACCCGCGCCTGATTTATGTATCGATGTCGGGCTTCGGCGAAGACGGCCCCTATGCCACGCGCCCCGGGCAGGATCTGCTGTTGCAGGCGATGTCTGGCGCGATGCTGTCGTCGGGCCGGGCCGGCGAAGCGCCGCGTGCGGCGGGCCAGTATGTGGTCGACGCCGTCACCGCGTACTGCGCCTTCGAAGGCGTGCTGGCCGCGCTGCTGCACCGCGAGCGCACCGGCGAGGGCCAGAAGGTCGAGGTCAACATGCTGGATGCGATCACCACGATCCAGATGCAGGAGCTCTCGGTGTTTACCGTGGGGCACAAGCCGCAGGTGCGCAGCGCCGAGCCGCATGCCCACGTGTACATCCGCGCGCCCTATGGCACCTTCGCGACGACTGACGGCTATCTGGCGCTGGCCATGCCCGACATGAAGGTGCTGGCGCGCGTGACCGAAGAGCCGCGCCTGGCGGCGTATACCGAGCGCGACGGTTGGGAAAAGCGTGACGAGATCTACGCGCTGGTGCGCGATACGCTGGCCAAGGCTTCGACCGCCGACTGGTTCGCCAAACTGGATGCCGCCGGCATCTGGTGCAGCCCCGTGTATGGCTATGCCGATCTGGTCGAAGATCCGCAGATCGCGCACAACGGCACGTTCGTCGAATACGACCATCCGACCGAAGGCCGGATCAAGACGCCAGGCTTTCCGATCCGTTTTTCCAAGACGCCGAGCCAGGTGGTGCGCGGTGCGCCGCTCACCGGTCAGCACACCGACGAAGTGCTGCGTGATTTTGGCTTCAGCGACAACGAGATCGCCGCACATGCGGCCTCGGGCGCGGTGTTGCGTGGAGCCTCGGAATGAGCCAGCTACCCTATCGTGGCCTGACCTGGGATCACCCGCGCGGCTTCAATGCGCTGCACGCGGCGACCGCCCACACGCCGCTGGTGCACTGGGACAAGCAGTCGCTCGAGGGGTTCGAGTCGGCGCCGATTGCCGAGCTCTGCGCCCGCTATGACCTGGTGGTGCTGGATCATCCGCATCTGGGCGAAGCCCTGGCGCACGATTGCCTGCAGCCGCTGGACACCGTGTTCGCGCCCGACGAGCTGGCGCGGATCGCACGCGACAGCATCGGACTGTCGTACGACAGCTATCGCATGGCCGACCGCCAATGGGCGCTGCCGCTGGACGCTGCGACGCAGGTGATGGCCACGCGCGTGGATCGGCTCGACGGCCCCGCGCCGCGCACATGGCATGAGGTGCTGACGCTGTCGCAACGCAGTGGCTCGGTCGCGCTCAGCTGGGGGGGACCGCATCCATTTCTGTCGCTGCTGTCGATCGCCGCCGCCATCGCGCCCGACACCGACCTGCGGCCGCACGGCGCCTGGCACGACGAAGCGACGCTCGCCGGCGCGTGCGATGTGCTCACTGAGCTGGCGCGGCGCACGCCCGCGCACGCCCTGGCGTACAACCCGATCGCCTTGCTGGGTCACATGAGCGCGCGCGACGACATCACGCTCTGCCCGCTGGTCTATGGCTATGTGAATTACGCCACCGCCGCCGTCGCCAAGCCGCTCACGTTCCGTGACGCGCCCCAGGCCGACGCTGGCCGGCCCGGGTCGATCCTCGGCGGCACCGGCATTGCGATATCGCGGCGCTGCATCGTGGGACCAGAGCTACGCGCGCATCTGTTGTGGTTGCTGGCAGCGGAGACCCAAAGCCGCTTCATCCCGCAGCATGACGGACAGCCCAGCCATCGCGGCAGCTGGGCCGATGCAAACGTGAATGCGGCGAGCGGCAACTTCTACGCCAACACGGCCCGCACGCTGGAAGCGGCCTCGATCCGGCCGCGGCACGACGGCTACATCGCCTTTCAGAGCGAGGCCTCGCAGTTCCTGCGCGATGGCGTCGCCGCCCGCGCATCGTCCCATGCATTGGCGCGCGGCCTGACCGAGCGTTTCGAGGCCAGCCTGGCCGCCACCCCAAGCACTCCGCAATAAGGATGTCGACGTGAGCGCACTCGTCAATCTCAGTATCGATGGCCATGTCGCCATCATCGAACTCAACCGCCCAGAGAAGCTGAACGCGATGACGCCCGAGATGGCCGATTTGCTGATCGCGGCGGTGGAGCAATGCAATACCGACGCGCAGGTGCGCGCGGTGATCTTGACCGGTGCGGGTCCCAAGGCCTTCTGCGCCGGCTCGGACATCACCGAGCTGGACCGCTACGCGACGCCCTGGGATTTTCGCAACCGGCTCGACTACTGCGACTGCGTGCGCATGTTGAAAAAGCCCACGGTGGCCGCGATCAACGGCTACACCTTCGGCGGCGGCCTTGAGATGGCATTGGCCTGCGATATCCGCATCGCCGCCGACAACGCGCGCCTGGGCGCGCCAGAGATCAAGCTGGGCTGGATCGGCGGCGGCGGCATGACGGCGCAGCTTGTCCATGCCATCGGCCCGAGCAACGCCGCACTGATGGTGCTGACCGGCGACCCCATCCGCGCCGAGCAGGCGCTGGCCTGGGGCCTGGTGAGCGAGGTGGTGCCGCAAGAACAACTGCGCGAGCGCGCGCAGGCGCTTGCCGCCACCATCGCCTCGCGCGCGCCCATCGCCGCCGAGACGGCCCGCGTCAATCTGCGCGCCGCGCTGTCGATGCCGCTGGAGAAGGCCGTGGAATACGAGCGCGATCTGCAGGCGATCTGCTTTGCCACCGCCGACGCCAAGGAAGGCCGCAAGGCGTTTGAAGAAAAGCGCGCGCCGAAGTTCGAGCGGCGCTGATGTGAGGGAGGCGCCCCGCGCGGCGCCTGAACCGCCTTTCAGTTGGGCTGGTCCTTGCCCGGCTCTTCGGCCAGCACCTGCGGCGTCACGTAGGGGGCGTGGGCGGTGTTGACGGGCTCCATGCGCAGCGGCTGGTGCACGCGCGACGGCGGCACCAGTGAGCCGGGGGCGTCGGGATTGGTCCACGACGGATCCGGGATTTCCGCAAAGACCTGGCGCAGGCGTTCACCCCAGGTGCCGCGGATCATGCGGAAGTATTCGTTGTGTTCGTCGATGCTGGCAAAGTGCGTCACGCGCAACGAGTTGGCGCTATACACAAGCAGGTCCAGTGGCACGCCGACCGAGATATTGGAGCGCAGCGTGGAATCCATGGAGATCAGCGCGCACTTGGCGGCCTCGTCCAGCGAGGTGTCCGGCTGCAGCACGCGATCCAGGATGGGCTTGCCGTACTTGGCCTCGCCGATCTGGAAATACGGGCACTCCTGGCCGGCCTCGATGAAGTTGCCCGCCGAATACACCTGGAACAGGCGGCATTGTTCGGTGCCGATCTGGCCGCCGAAGATCATGCTGACGTTGAAATCCACGCCCTGCTCGTGCAGGGCGGCGGCCTCGCTGCGGTAGACCTCGCGCACCGCCGCGCCCACCAGCCGCGTGGCCGCGAACATGTCGGGCGCGTTCCAGAGGGTGTCGGCGCCTTCTTCGCGCTGACGGGTCAGCACGTTCAGCACGGCCTGGCTGACCGCCAGATTGCCGGAGGTCATCAGGACCATGACGCGCTCGCCCGGCAGTTCGAAAACGGTCATTTTGCGAAAGACGCTGATCTGGTCGACGCCCGCATTGGTGCGCGAGTCGGAGAGAAACACCAGGCCGGCGTCGAGGCGGGCGGCTACGCAGTAGGTCATGATCGGAAAGAGGGAAAAACCACCACGCATTGTATTGCGGCGCGGCGGGGCGGATGTAACGGCATACTGCGGCGGCTTATTGCTGCCGGCTACTGCTGCGCGCCGGCCTGGACCTGGACGCTGATCTCCATCGATTCCTCGCCGCCGCCGGTGCGCACGCCGCGCACAGGCGAGGCCGAGTCGTAGTCCCGGCCCACCGCCAGCCGGCAATGGCACTCCGAGGCGAACTGGTTGTTGGTGATGTCCACGCTGGTCCAGCCCACGTCGGGCAGCCAGACGTCCGCCCATGCATGGCTGGCCGCATGCTCGGCGGTGGTGTACAGGTAACCGCTGACGTACCGCGCCGGCACCGCCAGGCCGCGCACGCAGGCCAGGAAGAGGTGGGCGTGGTCCTGGCACACGCCAAGGCCCAGGGCCAGCACCTGATCGGCGGCGGTCGTCACGTCCGTGGTGCCGGGCACGTAGGCCACGCGTCCGTGGATCGCCGCCGCCAGTTTCAGGATGTCGTCCGACGTCGACAGTCCATTCGGCAGCACCGCGCGCGCAAAGGCCAGAATCGTTTCATCCGCCTGCGTCAGCCGCGTCGGCACGCAATAGGCGTGCACCGGCAGGCGGCTGTCCTCGCTGCCCAGCACGCCGCGCGTCAGCGGCGCCACCAGCACCTGGCCGGAGACGCGCAGTTCGATGTCGCTGTGCGGCTGGTTCAGCGTCAGGGTATGCGTGATGTTGCCGTAGGCGTCGACCTGCTTGTCCAGTTCGCCGGGGGCCTCGATGTGCCAGCGCAGCACGCGCTGGTGCTCGTCGTCGCGCGGCGTCAGGCGCAGGGTCTGGATGCTGTAGTTGACCGGCGCCGTGTAGCGGTAATGGGTGACGTGCGTGATGATCTGCTTCATTGCCTCTCCCGTGTTAGGCCGACAGCGGCACCAGGAAGTCCTGGCTGATCCGGTTGCCCAGGTCGTTGATGCGGTCCAGGAAGCGATCCAGGTAGCGGTGCAGTCCGCTCGCCAGTATGTCTTCGACGCGCCCGTACTGCAGCTCCGCACATAGCATGCCCGCGCGGCGCTCGGTTTCCGTGGAGCGCTGATTCGAAACGCGCGCCAGGTCGCCGGCCACCGCCCGCATCGCGGCCAGCAGCGATCGCGGCATGTCGCCATGCAGGATCAGCAGTTCGGCCACGCGGTCGGGCGTGATGACATCACGGTACACCTTGCGGTAGATCTCCAGGCCGGACACGGAACTGAGCAGCGCCGACCAGCGGTAGAACTCGCTTTGCACGGCGGCCGCGCCGGCCGGTTCCGCCCGGCCGTCCTGCGCGCCCGCGCCGCCGCGTTCATGGAACTTCACGTCCAGCATGCGGGCGGTGTTGTCGGCGCGCTCCAGATGCATGCCGATGCGCATGAAGTACAGCGCCTCGTCCTCCAGCATGGTGGCGATCGTGACGCCGCGCGCCAGATGCGAGCGGAACTTCACCCACTCGAAGAACTCGCCCGGATTGCGCTCCAGCAGGCCGGTGTGCAGGTGCTTGAGGAGTTCAAGCCAGGTGGTGTTGTAGGTTTCCCAGACTTCGGTCGTCAGGCTGCCGCGCACCGCGCGCGCGTTTTCGCGAGCGGCGCGCATGCAGGCATAGATCGATGACGGATTTTCCGGATCGCGCACCATGTACTGCAGCACGTCGTGCGGCGATATGGAGGCGTATTTGCTTTGGTACAGGCCCTGCAGCTCGGAAATGCGCAGCACGCCCAGCCACGAGCCTTCGCGCGTGTGCGTGTCCTGCGGCAGCAGCGACATCTGCAGGTTCACGTCCAGCATGCGGGCGGTGTTTTCGGCGCGCTCGGTGTAGCGGCACATCCAGAACAGGTTGTCGGCGGTTCGGCTCAGCATGGTCAGTCCTCCAGCACCCAGGTGTCCTTCGTGCCGCCGCCCTGGCTGCTGTTGACCACCAGCGAGCCCTCGGTCAGCGCCACGCGGCACAGGCCGCCCGGCACGGTGCGGATCTCCTTGCCGCACAGCACGTACGGACGCAGGTCCACGTGGCGCGGCGCGACGCCTGATTCCACGTAGGTCGGCGTGGTCGACAGCGCCAGCGTGGGCTGCGCGATGTAGTTGCCGGGGTTGGCGCGTACGCGGTCCCTGAACGCGTCCACGTCGGCGCGCGAGGCGGACGGCCCGACCAGCATGCCGTAGCCGCCCGCGCCGTGCACTTCCTTGACCACCAGTTCGTGCATGTTGGCCAGCACGTGCGACAGCTCGTCCGGCCGGCCGCAGCGCCAGGTGGGCACATTCGACAGGATGGGTTCTTCGCCCAGGTAGAAGCGGATCATGTCGGGCACGTACAGGTACGTGGATTTGTCGTCGGCGATGCCGGTGCCGATGGCGTTGGCCAGCGTGACGCGGCCGGCGCGATACACCGACAAGAGGCCCGGCACGCCCAGCGCGGAATCGGCGCGAAACGCCAGCGGATCCAGAAAATCGTCGTCCAGGCGGCGGTAGATGACGTCCACCTTGCGCGGCCCACGCGTGGTGCGCATGTAGACGGTGTTCTGTTCGACGAACAGGTCCTGGCCTTCGACCAGTTCCACGCCCATCTGCTGCGCCAGGAACGCGTGCTCGAAGTACGCCGAGTTGTACATGCCCGGCGTCAGCACCACCACGGTGGGGTCGTCGCCGCCGTGCGGCGCGACCTCGCGCAGGTTGTCCAGCAGCAGGTCGGGGTAGTGGGCCACCGGCTCGACCTTGATGCGGCCGAAGGCGTCCGGCATCAGCCGCATCGACATCTTGCGGTTCTCCAGCATGTACGACACGCCCGACGGCACGCGCAGGTTGTCCTCCAGCACATAGAACTCGCCGGCGCCCGCCCGCACGATGTCCACGCCAGCGATGTGGCAGTAGATGTCCTCGGCCACGTCGACGTCCTGCATCTCGGGGCGGTATTGCGCGTTCAGGAAGACCTGCTCGGCCGGCACGATGCCGGCGCGCACGATGTCGTGCCCGTGATAGATGTCGCGGATGAACAGGTTCAGCGCACGCACGCGTTGCTTCAGGCCCGCCTCCAGGAGCTGCCATTCGTCGGCGGGGATGATGCGGGGGATCAGGTCGAAAGGGATGAGGCGCTCGGTGCCGGCGGCGTCGCCCGCCACCGAGAACGTGATGCCGACGCGGCGAAAGCTCAGGTCGGCCTCGAGCCGGCGCACGGACATGGCCTCGGCCGACTGCTCGTTGTGCCAGCGCTCGAATGCCTGATAGTGGGCGCGAATGCGGTTTTCGCCGTCGCGCATTTCGTCATAGGCGGATGGGCGGGCGGGTCTGTCCATCATGGCTCCTCCGGTGCAGATGCATATCTACAAGCAACCCGCATGCCAGGTTTGGCGGCAGGCGGGCGCCACGGAGTCAATATGCGCTGCGGACGGGGGAATTGCCATCCCCACGGCGGACGACGCGGAGATCGGGGGACAGGCCGCGCCACGGCGGGCGCGGGGGCGTTGGAAGGCGCACCACGCTGGTGCGCCCTCGCGAAGCTGCTGATGCGTCAGGCTGGTGCGTCGCCGGGTGCGCCGACGGGTGCGCCGACGGGTGCGTCAGTGGGGGCATCGCACGGGTGCGTTGGTTGCACCGCAGACCGGCGTGTCAGTTCATCCGATACGAATGCAGGACCGATCCGCCTGTCTTGCCTTCCTCGAGCGGGGCGTGCGGCACCCAGCCGTCCTGGGTCAGCACCGCGTCCAGGCGGACGTCATGCGCGGCGGGGACGTATCCCGGCTCCAGCTCACCGCAGCTCCAGGCGATGCCGATGGCGGTGAACGCGTGGCCGCGTTCGCGCAGGGCGGCGAGCGTGCGGTCGTAGTAGCCGCCGCCGTAGCCCAGGCGATCGCCCTGTTCCGTGTAACCGAGGGTGGGCACCAGAACGACATCAGGCAGCAGTTCGGGACCGGCCACTGGCTCCTGGATGCCGTAGGGGCCGGCGCGCAGCTCGGCCTCGGGCGTCCAGGGCAGGAACGCGAGCGGCGCGTTGCGCTCGCGCACCACGGGCAGGGCGACGGTCATGCCGGCCTCGCTCCATTGCGTCAGCAGAGGGCGCAGATCGGGTTCGTCGGCCATGGGCCAGAACGCGGCGACGGTTGTGGGGGCCGGATTGCCCGCCTGCACGGCCTGGTCGCGGGCGACGTTCAGCCACGTGAACAGGCGCGCGCGCATGAGCAAAGCGCCCCGGCTGCGCTGGTCTTCCGGCAGGTCTGCACGCAATTTTCGCAATCGCGTGCGCTCCTGGACTGCGGTATCCTCTTGAGTATTTTGCGTAGTCATGCTGTGGCTGTAACCGGGGGGTTGAAGATGAAGGCAAACATGCTGAAGACGAACTTGCGTAGGCTCAGCATGCGGGTGCGTCGAGAGACAGGCGCCCAGCAGCCACCACGGTATCAGAAATCCTCGTCCCAAGCCGCCGACGCCCGCTCCGGGCTGTACCGCGGGTTGCACCGCTTTCTCCCGCTGGTGGCGCTGTTCACCGCCGCCTGTGCGCCCGTTGATGCGCAGCAGCGCAGCGCCGCCGTCAATCCTCAGCCCCAGCCCGCCGTGCAGGCCGCCCAGCCGATGATCGCGGTGCCGCCCGTGGCGCTGGCGGGCCTGCCGCCTACTGCCGAAACCCCCGCGCTGGCCGCCGTGGTCGCCGCCCGCGAGGCCATGAGCCGCAAGCAGTGGTCCGTTCTGGGCGTGCTCGTGCCGCAGGCCAAGGGCGATCCGCTGGGCATGTACCCCGAGTACTGGCTGCTGCGCTACCAGCTCTGGACGCCGCCCGCCTCGGGCCGTCCCGTCGCGGCCCTGCAGCAGTTCATCAACAGCAATGGCGACGCCTACCTGGCCGACCGCCTGCGCGGCGACTGGCTGCTGGCTGCCGCGCGCAGCGGCGACTTCGAAACCGTGCGCAAGCTGGCGCCCGTGAAGAACAGCAACGCGCAGATCGAATGCGCCATTCTTGACGCCAAGCACATGACCGGCCAGCGCGCCACCGCCGCGCAGGCGATGGCCGTCTTCGCGCCCGGCAGCGCGTGCTGGGCGCTGTACGACCAGCTCGTGGCCGACGGCATCCTGGGCTGGGAGCAGCTTGAACCGCAGCTGCGCGACGCCATCGAGGCCAACAAGACCACCGACGCGCGCAAGTTCGTGCAGTACATGTTCGAGCCGCGCGACGTGAAGACCTACGACGTCCTGATGAAGGACCCCATGAAGTGGCTCACGCGCCAGGACCGCATGCCGGTGGGCCGCAACGAAAAGGAACTGGTCACGATCGCGCTGGCCCGCCTGGCGCGGTCGGACGTCGGCGTCGCCGATTCCTATCTGCGCCGCGAATGGGCCAAGTCGATGTCCAAGCAGAACCTGGCCTGGGTGCGGGGGCAGTACGCGCTGGCCGCGGCGCTGGGCTTGGACAGCCGGGCCAACGACTGGTACCGCGAGGCCGGCCATATCCGCATGACGGAATACAACGCCGCCTGGAAGGTGCGCGCGGCGCTGCGCCAGCCCAAGATCGACTGGAAGTGGGTCATCGAATCCATCGACGAGATGCCGGCCTCGCAGCAGGCCGAGACCGCGTGGGTGTACTGGAAGGCCCGCGGCCAGGCCGCGCAGGGCCACAAGGAAAAGGCCCAGGCCGCCTATGCCAGCATCTCCGACCGCTTCGATTTCTACGGCCAGCTCGCGGCCGAAGAACTGGGCCGGCGCATCAACGTGCCGCCGCGTCCGGCGCCCATCAGCGACCGCGAGATCGCCGAGGCGCGCGCCAATCCGGGCCTGCAGCGCGCCGTGCTGCTGTTCCGTCTGGGCTGGCGTGCCGAGGCCGTGCCTGAATGGAATTTCACGCTGCGCGGCATGAACGACCGTCAGCTTATGGCGGCCGCCGAACTGGCCCGCGCCGAAAACATCTACGACCGCGTGGTCAACACGTCGGACCGCACGGAAAAGGAATTCGACTTCAGCCAGCGCTTCATCGCGCCGTTCGAGGGCCGAGTCACCGCCAAGGCCAACGCCATCGCGCTCGATCCGGCGTGGGTGTACGGGCTGATCCGCCAGGAATCGCGCTTCATCATGGATGCGCGCTCGCATGTGGGCGCCTCGGGCCTGATGCAGCTCATGCCCGCCACGGCCAAGTGGGTCGCCGGCAAGATCGGCATGAGCGACTTCACCCCTGGCAGCGTCAATGATTTCGACACCAATACCGAACTGGGCACCAACTACCTGAACATCGTGCTGCGCGACCTGAACGGTTCGCAGATGCTGGCCAGCGCAGGTTACAACGCCGGTCCGGGCCGGCCGCGCAACTGGCGCTCGACGTTCACGCATCCGGTTGAAGGCGCCATCTTTGCCGAGACCATCCCCTTCACCGAAACGCGCACGTACGTCAAGAACGTGATGTCCAACGCCACGTACTACGCGGCGATGTTCACCGGCCAGCCGCAATCGCTGAAGGAACGCCTGGGCAACATCGTGCCGGTCGGCACTGAAACCGCCGCGGCGCAATGACGCGGGACCCGGCCACCGAGGGCCTGCGCGCCTACATCGTCGGCGGCGCCGTGCGCGACGCGCTGCTGGGCCTGCCGGCTGGCGATCACGATTGGGTCGTGGTGGGCGCCACGCCCGAGGACATGACGCGCCGCGGCTTCATTCCGGTCGGCGGCGATTTTCCCGTCTTCCTGCATCCCCGCACGAAAGAGGAATACGCGCTGGCGCGCACCGAACGCAAGTCGGGGCGGGGCTACAAGGGCTTCACTTTTTATACGGGCACGGACGTCACGCTGGAGGAAGACCTGCGCCGCCGCGACCTCACGGTCAACGCGATTGCGCAGGACGAGAACGGACAGCTCGTCGACCCGCTGAACGGCGCCGACGACCTGCGCGCCCGAGTCTTTCGGCACGTGGGCGAGGCGTTCGAGGAAGACCCCGTGCGCATCCTGCGCCTCGCCCGCTTTGCGGCGCGCTTTGGCGATTTCAGCGTGGCGCCGGAAACGATGACGCTGTGCCGGCGCATGGTGGCGGCTGGCGAGGCCGATGCGCTGGTGGCCGAGCGCGTCTGGAAGGAACTGTCGCGCGGCCTGATGGCGCAAACGCCTTCGCGCATGCTGGGCGTGCTAGCCGAATCCGGCGCGATGGCGCGCGTGATGCCCGAGCTGCAGGGCGTGGAGGAAGTGGGGCCGCAGGTCGACCGCGCCGCGCAGCAGGGCTTGCCGCTGGCAAGCCGCTACGCACTGATGTGCCGCCTGACGCCCGATCGCGAGGCGCTTGGCCGCCGGATGCGCGTGCCCACGGAATGCAACGACTATGCGCGGTTGCTGCCTGATGTGCTGGACGCGCTCGATGCTTTGGACGGCATGCCGGACGGCGCCGATGCGCAACTTGCGCTGATGGAGCGCGCCGATGCCTTGCGCAAACCGGAACGCTTTTTTGAATTGCTGGATGCCGCGGCCGTGTTGCGCGCGGTGGATATGCCCGCCTGGCAGGAACGGGTGGCGGCGGTGCGCGGCGTGGATGCGGGCGCCATCGCGAAGGCGTGCGCGGGCGAGCCGGCGCGCATCAAGGAAAGCGTGCGCCAGGCGCGATTGGCGCGTTTGGTGAATCTGCAGGCGGGCTGATTCGGCCGGCCGCTGCGGCGCTTGCCGCAATTGCACATCGCAGCCGCTTGCCGCAGTTACTCGTCACAGTTATTCGCCGCAGTTACTCGCCGCAGCCGCTCAGCGCAGTCGGCCACTACTCGTCGCTTACAGCTTGCCCAGCCGGTCGCCGCGTGAAAACCCGGACAACGGCGCCGTCATGCCGCGGCCGACGGCCAGCACCTTGAACAACTCGCCCATCTCGGCCTCCGACAGCAGCTTCTGCACGGGCGCGACCGCCTGCGCGTAGGCCTGCGCATCGGACGGGTCCAGCCCGGCCAGCAGATCCATCAATCCGGCGTTCATCAGAAAGCGGGCTTGCGAGGTGTAGCCCAGCACCTGCATGCCCGCCTCAAGGGCGGCTTCCGCCATCGCGGTGAAGTCCACGTGCGCAGTGATGTCCTGCAGGCCCGGCGCGGTGAAGGGGTCGCCATGCGCATGGTGGCGCAGGTGGCACATCAGCGTGCCGCCCGCGCGCTGCGGATGGTAGTACTCGCTGCGCGGAAAGCCATAGTCCACCAGCAAGGCCGCGCCGCGCTCGAGCCAACTGCCCATCGCGGCGATCCACGCCTCGCCCTGCAGATTGATTTCGGACACATAGCCGGGCAGCGCGGGCATGCGCGCCGCAACGGCGGTGGCCAGGGCCGCCGGGGCCGGCCGATCTTCCCACGCGAACCCGCCGTTCGCATCCACCGTCACGCCGCGTTCCTGCACCTGACCCGCTTCGCTCCAGGCAAAGAGCGACACGGGCATCGCGTCCAGCACCTCGTTGGCCAGCACGCAGCCCGAAAACGTATTCGGTAGCGCATCCAGCCACTGCACCCTGTCGCCGAAAGGCGCCAGCCGTTCGGCCTGGCGGGCGCGCAGGTCCGCCGACACTTCCAGGATCCAGTAGCGCGTGTCGGCCAGGCCCAGCGCATCCAGTTCATGCATCACGCCTTCGGCCAGCGCGCCGGTGCCGGCGCCGAACTCCAGCACGTCGTGCGTGCCGGTCTGGCGCAGCACCTCGGCCGCCTGGCGCGCGAGCGTGCGCGCAAACAGCGGCGTGAGCTGTGGTGCGGTCACGAAGTCGCCGGCTGGCGTCTTGCCGCCGTCGTCTGCATCGGCAAGCTTGACGTTGCCTGCCGCGTAATAGCCCAGCCCGGGGGCATACAAGGCTTCCGCCATCCAGTGATCGAACGGCAGCCAGCCGCCGTTGGACGCGATCGCGGCGCGCAGGTGGGCTGCGGTAGCGTCGCTGTGCTCACGTGCGGCGGGGGAAAGGGGGGGCAGATTGGCGGGGGCGGGGCGTTGCATGGGCGGCAGAGACGTGGGTAAACCGGCATTTTCCCAAAAAAAAACCCCACGGCATGGCCGCGGGGCTTTTTTGAATCAGGCGTGGGGATCAGCCGCGGCGATCGTTCGACTTGCCGAAGCGCTTGGCGGGGGCGCCAGGACGCTTGTCGAACGAGGGCTTGCCACGGAAACCGCCTTCGGGGCGGTCTCCGCCGCGGAAGCCGCCTTCGCGCTGCGGACGGTCGCCGAAGCTGGGACGGTCGCCAAAGCTGGGGCGCGCGTCGCGATCGCCACCACGGAAGCCGCCTTCACGCGGGGCACGCTCGCTGAACGGGCGGGCATCGCGCTGCGGACGGTCGCCATAGCTGGGACGGTCGCCGAAGCTGGGACGCGAATCGCGGTCGCCGCCGCGGAAGCCGCCTTCACGCTGAGGACGGTCGCCGAAGGGACGATTGCCCTGGTAGCCGCCTTCGCGCTGGGGACGATCGCCGAAGCTGGGACGGTCACCGAAGGAACGCTGCGGGCGGTCGCCAAACGGGCGGTCGTCGAACGAACGGTTGCCTTGGTAGCCGCCGTCGCGCGGCTTGAACTCGCCACGCGGGCCGCCGAACGAACGGCCTTCACGCGGTGCGCCATCGCGCGGCGCGCCGTCGCGGTTACCTGCAAAGCCGCCCGAATGGCGCGAACCGCCGAAACCGCCGGGACGCTTGCCGAAAGGCTTGCCAAACGGCTTGCCACCGCCGCCGCCGCCGGTGGACGGACGCGGGGTGCGCTTGGGTTCCAGACCGGCAATCACTTCAGGGGTGATGGACTGGCCGATGTAGTGCTCGATGCGGCGGACCTTGTGGCGCTCGGAGTGCGTGGCCAGCGTGAAGGCCAGACCGTTGCGGCCGGCGCGGCCCGTGCGGCCGATACGGTGCACGTAGTCTTCGGCTTGCATCGGCAGGTCGAAGTTGACGGCGTGGCTGATGCCTTGCACGTCGATGCCGCGGGCTGCCACGTCGGTGGCGACCAGGATGCGCAGTTGGCCGCGCTGCAGTTGCGACAGCGTGCGGGTGCGTTGGCGCTGGTTCATGTCGCCGTGCAGGGCAGCGGCGGCAAAGCCTTGGTCGGCCAGGCGGTCGGCCAGATCGTCCGCGCCGCGCTTGGTCGACGTGAAGACGATGGCTTGATCCAGCGAGGCGTCGCGCAGCACGTGATCCAGCAGTTGCATCTTGTGGCTGGCATCGTCCGCGTACAGCAGGCTTTGCGTGATGTTGGTGTGCTTTTCCTTGGCGCCGGCGATCTCGATGCGCTGCGGCTCGCGCATCATGCGCGAGGCCAGCTTGGCGACGGTGCCGTCCAGCGTGGCCGAGAACAGCAGCGTCTGGCGGCCTTCGGGCAGGCGCTCGACGATGGTCTCGATATCTTCAATGAAGCCCATGTCCAGCATGCGATCGGCTTCGTCCAGCACCAGCGTGTGCACGGTGTTCAGCTTGACGCGGCCCGATTGCAGGTGGTCGATCAGGCGGCCCGGGGTGGCGACGAGCACGTCAACGCGGCGCGACAGCGCCTTCAGTTGCGCGCCGTAGGGCATGCCGCCCACGACGGTCGCGGTGCGCAGGTCGGCCAGCTTGCGGCCGTAGGTGGCGGTGGCTTCCGTGACTTGCAGGGCCAGTTCGCGGGTCGGGGTCAGCACCAGCACTTGCACGCCGACGCCCTTGTTGGCGGGCATCTGGGCGATGCGGTGCAGGGCGGGCAGCATGAAGGCGGCGGTCTTGCCGCTGCCGGTCTGCGAGGACACCATCAGGTCATGGCCGGCCAATGCTTGCGGAATGGCGGCGGCTTGAACGGAGGTGGGGGTGGTGAAGCCAGCTTCTTGAACGGCCGACAACAGGGCGGGCGCGAGACCCAGGGTATCGAAAGACATTACTTTCCCTTGCCGCAATCAATGCGACGCAGTGCTTGGTCGGGCCAGGGGATTAGGCGGCCGGATCCAGGCGACGGTTGATGGAGCATCGTGCCGACCGGATCAACCATGCGCGTGGCGCGTTCTCTTGTACTGATGGAACGCAGGGCGAAAGGAAAGGGGTCAGGAATCGATGATAGTTCGGCATGAGGCCGGGGATAGGCTTCCCGGCAGTCTGCAAAAAATTCCGCTAAATCAAGGCGGTAAATGCCGAACTCGTTTTGTGCAGTGCGGCGATCATAACCCGAATTCACCCTGCAATGGAATTATTTTTTTGTCCAGTCCCCAATCAATAGGGTTTTTCCCTTGGTCCTGCAGCCAGGTGTTGGTGGCCCGGAAATGGCCGCATCCGAGGAAGGGCACGGGCGGCCGGCGGGCGGATAGCGGAGACGGATGGTTGGACATCAGGACGAGATGACCACTGTCGGGCGGAAGCAACAGCCGCTTGGCCTGCGCGTGGGCGCCCCACAGCATGAAGACCTTGGGCGAGGGATCGCGCGCCACGTGCGCGATCAGCGCATCCGTCACCGTTTCCCAGCCGCGCTTCGCGTGCGAGGCGGGCTGGCCGTCTTCGACCGTGAGCGCCGTATTGAGCAGCAGCACACCTTGGTCGGCCCAGGGGCTCAGATCGTTGCCCGCCGGGACGCTCAGCGCCGGATAGTCGCGCGCAATCTCGTTGAAGATGTTGCGCAGGCTGGGCGGGCGCTTGCAATCGTCCGGCACCGAAAACGCCAGGCCCTGCGCCTGGCCGGGGCCATGGTAGGGATCCTGGCCCAGGATCACGACGCGCACGTCCGACGGCGCCAGGCCATGCAGCGCGCGGAAGGGCGTGGCGGGGTACACCACGGCGCCTTGTGCGAGGCGCGCCTCCACATGGGCGGTGGCGGCAGCCAGCGCGGCGGCGACGGCAGGGTCGGCGGACAGGGCGGCCTGCCACGCGGCAGGCAGTTGCGCGGCCTGGGCGGCCAGGGCGTTGGATGTGAGGCGGTTGTCGATCGGCATGGGCGCGATTTTGGCACAGCCCGGTCAGCCGGATTGGCCCGCTTGTGCGATCAGACCGCCTTCCCAATCAGACTGGCCAGCCAGCCTGACGGTGCGCCGAATCCCAGAACATCCATTCAAGCTGGGCGGCGTGCGTGTAGGCCTGGTGCATCGCGGCCAGGGTCTGCGGCGACGCCGTATCCGCCGCACGATCTACGGTGGCAATCACGGCGCGGACCAGCGCGTGGAAATCGTCGCCGGCGTAGGTGTCGATCCAGGCCGCGTAGGGATTGGGCCGCACGGCGCGTGCGTGGATGTCGCGCCCGACTTCGGCGTAGATCCAGAAGCAGGGCAGCAGGGCGGCCAGGACGACCGGATAGGGCGCGCTCCAGGCGGTGGCAATCAGGAAGCTGGTGTAGTGATGGCTCGCCGGCGTCAGCGGCGTGGCTTCGAAGGTAGCGGCGTCGATGCCGAACTGCTGCATGAACCCGGCGTGCAGGCTGCGCTCGGCGACGACGGCGCCCTTGGCGGCCTCGGCAAACTGCACCACGCCATCGGCATCGCCGGCCTTGGCGGCGGCGATGGCGAGCGCGCGTCCGAACGCCACCAGATAGTGCGCGTCCTGGATCATGTAGTGCTTGAACGCGTCCTCGGCGAGCTGGCCGCTGGCCAACTCGCGGTTGAACGGCATGTCGCGCGTCTTCTCATAGAGCGCGGCGTTGCGGGTCCAGGCATCGGAACTGAAAGACATGGAATTCCTCTGGGATAGGCTCGGGCGCGCAGGGCGCGCGCCATCGGTGGGGCATAAGGGTAAAGGGGGTAAAGGCGGAAGCGCAGGCGGATCGCGGCGCGGGGACGGCTGGTTCAGGCTGCGCGTTTGCGGTGATGTCGGGCGTAGTCGAGAAGCGCGTCGCGCAACACCACCGCCTGGTTGTGCTCGGTATTGCGCGCGCCGAAAAGCAAGGTCAGGGGGCGATCCCCCGCCGCGTCCAGCAACGCCGCCATGCGCGATTGCTGCGCTGGGGTGGCGAGTTCAGCCAGATACTTGGCGCGGAAGTCATCCCAGCGGTCCTCGATGTGGCTGAACCATTTGCACAGTTCGGCGCTGGGGGCGATGTCGCGGGCCCATTCGTCCAGGTCAAGGTCTGCGCGGCGCAGCCCGCGTGGCCACATGCGGTCGACCAGGGCAAGGTAGTGACCTTCCGGACCGGTGCCTTCATAGACACGCTGCACGATGATGTTGGACGATTTCATGCCGGCTCCTGCAACTGACGGTGCGGCCAGTCTACTGCAACGCCCACGACGCGCCGGATCACGGCGTACTGGAAGTTTGACGCTGCGCACCGGCGGCGCGCAACACCGCGAATCCGACAGGCTTGTCGCGCCAGCGGTTTGTCGATTACATTCACTTAACCTCTATGTAACAACCCTATTACAGGCCGACACCGTCGGCCTTTTTTGAACCCACGATTCTGTCGTGGCTTCGCCAGGCCGCCTGGCGCCCTTTGCCGTCATGCCGCCACGCAACCCTTCAGACCTGCATCCCTCGCCCGTTACCACCGGCCGCCTGCGCATTCTGCATACGGAGGCGGCTACGGCGTTCGGCGGACAGGAATTCTGCATCTATAAGGAGATGGTCGCCATGCGCGAGCGCGGCCATCACCTGGAAGCCGTGTGCCAGCCGCACGCCGAACTGACGCAGCGCCTGCGCGACGCCGGGTTCACCGTGCACACCATCAACATGGACGGCCCTGTGAATTTCATGCGCAGCGTGGCATTCGTGCGGCGCGTGGCGGCTCGTGGCCGGTTCGACGTAGTCAACACCCACAGCCGCAGCGACACGGTGCGGGCCGCGATGGGCGCGCGCCTGGCGCGCACGCCGCTCATTGTGCGCACCCGCCACCTGGCCAAGCCGATCAACTCGCTATACGCCTACACGTGGCTGGCCCACCGCGTCATCGCGGTGAGCCGGCACGTGCACCGCCAGCTGCTGGATGGCGGCGCGGCGCCCCAGTCCATCGCCACCATCCATTCCCCGATCGTCCTGCCCGAAAGCGAAGGCCAGGGCTCTGTCCGGCAAGAACTCGGGCTACCTGACGACGCGCTCGTGGTGGGTTGCGTGGCCGTGATGCGTGCGGAAAAGGGGCACGCGGACCTGATCGACGCCTTCCACCAGGTTCTGGCCACGTTTCCGCATGCCCACCTGGTGCTGGCCGGAGATGGCATGCCGGTGTTCGAGCGCCTGAAGGCGCAGGTGCAATCCCTGGGCCTCGCATCGCGCGTGCACTTCCTGGGCCGGCGTCATGACATCGGCAACGTATTGCAGGCGTTCGACGTGTTTGCGTTGCCGACCCACCGCGAAGCCTTTGGCACGGCGTTCGTCGAGGCGGCCGCCATGGGGGTGCCGGTGATCGGCACCGACGTGGGCGGCGTGCCGGAAACCATGCAGGCCGGCGTGACCGGGCTACTGGTGCCGCCGCGAGACCCGGCTGCGCTGGCCGCGGCGCTGGAAAGCCTGCTGGCCGATCCCGAACGCAGACGCCGCATGGGCGAGGCGGGCCGCGAATTCATCCGCGGGCAGGGTCTGTTCAGCGCGGATCGCACCGCGCAGTTGGTCGAATCGGCGTACGCACGCTGGCTGGGGGAGCGGCGCGGGCCTGCAGCCGTGGCGCCTGGCGGCTCATTGCCCTGACAGCCTCAACGCCCACGCAGGCTCAATGCCATAGCAACGCATTCATGGCTTCCACCAGCCGGTCGCGGTAGCGAGGCAGCAGCGCTTGCACCTGCGCCTGCCGGTCCTTCCAGGAATCCGGCTCAGCGCCCGGCGCGATGCGCGGCGCCGCCCAGATCGGATCCGGAAAATGCCGGTCGCCGCGCCAGCGCGGGATCACGTGCCAATGCAGGTGCGGCACCATGTTGCCCAGCGACGCCAGGTTGATCTTGTCCGGCGTCAGGATCGCCTGCTGCGTTTCCTCCACCACATACACCGCCCGCATCAGCAGGTCGCGGCCATGCGTGGACAAGCTGGTCATCTCGGCCAGGTGACCGTTCCAGATCACGCGCGTGAAGCCCGGATAGTCGGCGTCGTCGACCTCGATGATGCGCAGGTGCGGCCCGCGCCACAGCAGCGTGCCGCCGTCTTCCTGGCACAGCGGACAGTTGGGATCGCGCGCGCTCAAGCCATCACCTTGCGGTACTGGATGAAGCCGGAACGGTCGGCAATCCGGTCGTAGAGCTGCATGGCGGTCGCGTTGGTTTCGTGTGTCAGCCAATAGACGCGAGCGCAGTTGGCCGCGGCGGCTTCGGCGTAGACGTGTTCGATCAACTTGCGGCCCGCGCCCGTGCCGCGCGCGTCCTGGTCCACATAAAGGTCCTGCAGGTAGCAGTAGTCGCCGGCGGTCCAGGTGGAGCGATGGAAGATCCAGTGCACCATGCCGACAGCGCGGCCGCTTTCATAGACCAGCGCCGCGTGCATGGGCTCGGCGGGGTCCAGGAAGCGCGCCCAGGTGTTGCGCGTGACGGCGTCGTCGATGCTGACGCGGTAGAAGTCCTGGTAGCCCTTCCACAGGGGCAGCCAGGCGTCGAAGTCGGTGGCGACGATGGGACGGATTTCTGCGGTACTCATGGCGCAAGGCCTCCTGGGGTCTTCAGAGTTGGGTTTCCATGGCGTCGACGATATGCCGCAGCACCTGCAGGCGAGCGTAACGCTTGTCGTTGGCCGACACCAGATGCCACGGCGCGTGGGCCACGTCGGTGCGCGTCATCATCTCGTTGGCTGCCGCTGCGTATTCTTTCCACTTGTCGCGGTTGCGCCAGTCGTCGGGCGTGATCTTGAAGTTTTTGAACGGCGATTTCTCGCGCTCGTGAAAACGCTTGAGCTGCTCGTCGGGCGTGACGGCCAGCCAGAACTTCAGCACCAGCGCGCCGCTGGCGGCAAGCTGTTCTTCGAAGTCGTTGATCTCGGCATACGCGCGGCGCCACCGGGCGGGCGGTATCAGCTTTTCGACGCGCTCGACCAGCACGCGGCCGTACCACGAGCGGTCGAAGATGCCGATGCGGCCATGGCTGGGAATGCAGCGCCAGAAACGCCACAGATAGGGCCGGGCCAACTCTTCGGTCGTGGGCGCGGATATCGGCGTGATGTCGACTTGCCGGATATCCAGCGCGTGTGTGACGCGGCGGATGGCGCCACCCTTGCCGGCGGCGTCCTGCCCCTCGAACACCAGGATCAGGGAGCGATTCCTGAACTTGTCGGACCGGGCGGCGCGCGCCAGCCGGCCTTGCAGCAGGCCGAGTTCGGTCTCGTAGTCTTCCTTGTCCACCTTGGCGTCGTAGTCCAGCTTGCCCAGCCGGTCCACGATGCGCGTCGTGCTGGAGTGCGCCACGAAAGCGGGCGGCAGGCGGGGCACCCCACGCCGGCGCAGCGCGCCGAGCACCGCCTCGGCCGTGCGGGCGGCGCGCATGTTTTCGTCGGCGCTGGGAATCACCACCCACGGCGCATGGCCGCAGTCCGTGTGATTGAGGACGACTTGGGCGCCGGCCCGGATGCGGTCAAACCGCTTGTTGACCTTCATGTCGACCGGACTGACCTGCCAGGCCGTATCGGGGTTGGCCAGCAGGCGCTGCGCACGCGTCTTCTGTGCCTTGGCGGACAGGTGGAACCACAGCTTGATGATCTGCACGCCTTCGGCGGCCAGCATGGTCTCAAAGCGCATGATCGCCGCCGAGTGCGCCTCGATCGCGTCCGCGTTGGGCTTCTTGCGCACGGCTTCAATGACGAGCGGCGTATACCAGGACCCGAACACGATGCCCGTGCTGCCCTTGGGCGGCAGATCGCGCCAGTAGCGCCACAACGGCGGGCGCTCGAGCTCGTCGCCTTCGCGCGGCCCGTAGGCCAGCGTGCGGATGTGGCGCGGGTCCATCCATTCGTTCAGCAGGTTGATCGTCGCACCCTTGCCGGCGCCATCGATGCCGGCCACGACGATCAGAAGCGTCTTGTCGGCCTGCCGCAGCCGTTCGTACTGCGCATTGAGCAACGCGACCCGCAGCCGCGTTTCGAGCGCCTTGAATTCGTCTTTGGACAGGATGGGGTCGGCTTCGGCTTCGGCAAACATGGATGCGCGTCGGATCGGGTGGCTGCGATCGGGCGATCTTGCGGGATAAGGCCGCGCGGCGCAAGTGCGCCGCGGCCGGGGGTCAGAGCGCGTTGACGGGAATCTTGAGATAGCGCACGCCGTTGTCTTCGGGGGGCGGGAAGTGGCCCGCGCGGATGTTCACCTGAATCGCCGGCAGGATCAGCGTGGGCATCGACAGCGTGGCATCGCGCCGCGTGCGCATGGCGACGAATTCGTCCTCGGTAATGCCGTCGCGCACGTGGATGTTGCCGCGGCGCTGTTCGGCCACGGTGGTTTGCCAGGCGGCCTCGCGGCCCGCGGGCGGATAGTCGTGGCACATGTAGAGCCGCGTGTCGTCTGGCAGGCTCAGCAGCCGTTGGATCGACTGGTACAGCAGATGCGCGTCGCCACCGGGAAAATCGCAGCGCGCCGTGCCCACGTCCGGCATGAAAAGCGTGTCGCCCACGAATGCCGCATCGCCGATCAGATAGGCCATGTCGGCCGGCGTATGGCCGGGCACGTGGATGGCCGTGGCGGTCAGCGAACCGATCTGAAAGGTCTCGCCGTCGGCGAACAGGTGGCCGAACTGCGAGCCGTCGAGCTGGAATTCCGGTTCCAGGTTCAGGATGGTCTTGAAGACGCCCTGCACGGTGCGGATGCTCTGGCCGATGGCGATCACGCCGCCGAGTTGCCGTTGCAGGTAGGGCGCCGCCGACAGATGATCGGCGTGGGCATGGGTTTCCAGCAGCCAGACGGTCCGCAGGCTGCGTTCGCGCACGTAATCGGCCACGCGATCGGCGCTGGCGGTGCTGCTGCGGCCGGACTTGGGATCGTAGTCCAGCACCGAATCGATGATGGCGCACGCGCCGCCGGGCGCGGGTTCGTGGACGACGTAGGTGATGGTCGCAGTAACGGTGTCGAAGAAGGCCTGGATGTGCGGGGTCATGAGGGCTCGCGTGAAGGCCGCACGGGCGGCCCGATCAGGTCAATTTACGAAAATAAATAATATTTGCGCATAGTTTATTCATAAATATAATGACGCCGCTATCCCCCACGTGTCCGACACCTCGTCATGAACGCTCCCCTTACCGATTGCGAAGTCGCCGTCCTGCGCGAGTCCGCCACCCAGGCCTGCGCGCTGCTTAAGGCGCTGGCCAACGAAGACCGCTTGCTGCTCTTGTGTCAGCTGGTCCAGAATGAACGCAACGTCGGCGAGCTGGAATCGCTGACCGGCATCCGCCAGCCGACGCTCTCGCAACAGCTGGGTGTGCTGCGCGACGAGGGTCTGGTCGCGACGCGGCGCGAGGGCAAATACGTCTATTACCAGATGGCCAGCTTCGAGGTCAGCCAGGTGATGAAAACGCTATCCAGTTTGTACTGCGGACGCGCTATGGAGTCACTCAAGTGAACGTGGACTGGTCCGCCTTCACCCCGGCCGCCGGCACGGCGGGCGGCCTGCTGATCGGCGCCGGCGCGGTGCTGCTGATGCTGGGCGCGGGACGCATCGCGGGCATCAGCGGCATCGTGGGCGGACTGCTGGCGCCCGAGCGCGGCGGGGGCTGGCGCATCGCCTTCCTGCTGGGGCTGTGCGCCGCGCCCTGGCTGTTCCGCCTCTTTTCCGAATTGCCTTCCATCACGGTGGAGGCCAGCACGCCGCGCCTTATCGTCGCCGGCCTGCTGGTCGGCATCGGCACGCGCTATGCGTCTGGGTGCACCAGCGGACACGGCGTGTGCGGCCTGTCGCGCGGCTCGCGCCGGTCGCTCGTGGCGACGCTGATCTTCATGACCGCGGGTTTTGCCACGGTCTACGTGCTGCGGCACGTGGCGGGCGTCTGATCATGGCCGCGCTCTACGCCTTCGCCGCCGGGCTCGTCTTCGGACTGGGCCTGCTCATATCGGGCTTGGCGGACCCGGCGCGTGTGCTGGGCTTTCTGGATCTGGCCGGGTTGTGGAATCCTACCCTGGCATTCGTGATGGGCGGCGCCGTGCTGGCGACCAGTGTCGGTTATGCGCTGTTGCGGCGTCGCCGGGCCAGCTTGTCCGGCGAGCCCATGCGCTGGCCGCAAGCCACCCGGCTCGACGCGCGTCTGGCCGCCGGCAGCCTGGCGTTTGGCGTGGGGTGGGGGCTGGCGGGCTTCTGCCCCGGCCCGGCGCTCGTCGCTGCCGCGGCCGGCATCGGCGACGCAGCGGTGTTTGCGGGGGCGATGCTCGCTGGCATGGGCATCCACGCGTACATCACGCGGGCTGGGCGTCGCGACGGCGACGCAACCGGACCGCGCGCGTAGCGGCCGCTTGCCCGCGCGCCTGCCCTCGCGCTTGCCCTCGCGCTCGCCCTCGCGTCGAATCGCCTATTCGTACGTCCGGATGTCGTCGATGACCTTGCCGTCGTTCGGTAGGCCGCCCTCCGCCACCCATTCGACATCGGCCCGCAACTTCGTCACGTCTCGCGCCGAATCGGCGATCCGGCGGGCCAGCACGTCGTTCTGCTCGCGCGACTCCACCTTCAGCACCATGCGGTCCGACCCTGTGCTGCCGCTGATGACCAGCCGCGCGCGCAGGATCTCCGGGTGCCGCCGCGCCACGTCCGCCACCTGCGACGGATGCACGAACATGCCGCGCACCTTGGTGGTCTGGTCGGCGCGTCCCATCCAGCCCTTGATGCGTGTGTTGGTGCGTCCGCACGGCGAGATGCCGGACATCACCGCCGACAGATCGCCGGTGCCAAATCGCACCAGCGGGTAATCCGGATTCAGCGTGGTCACCACGACCTCGCCGACTTCGCCTGCCGGCACGGGTTCGCCGGTGCCGGGACGCACGATCTCGACAATGATGTCCTCGCCCACCACAAGTCCTTCGCGGGCGGGCGTCTCGAACGCGATCATGCCCAGGTCGGCGCTGCCGTAGGCCTGGTAGCCGTCGATGCCGCGCGCCGCCAGCCAGTCGCGCAGCGACGGCGGAAAGGCTTCGCCGGAGACCAGTGCGCGCCGCAGCGAATCGAGCTTCACGCCCAGTTCGTCTGATTTCTCAAGAATGATCTTCAGGAAGCTCGGCGTGCCGGTGTAGCCGCTGGGCGCCAGGTCCTGAATCGCGCGAACCTGCTGCTCGGTCTGCCCGGTGCCGCCGGGAAACACGGTGCAGCCCACGGCGTGGGCGGCCGTTTCCATCATCGAGCCGGCCGGCGTGAAGTGGTACGAAAAGCAGTTGTAGGCCAGTTCGCCGGCGCGAAAGCCCGCCGCGTACAGGGCGCGCGCGAAGCGCCAGTAATCCGACCGCGCGCTCTCCGGTTCGTAGATCGGGCCGGGCGAGGCGAACACGCGCATCGCTTCGCCCCAACCGATGGCCGAGAACCCGCCGAAGGCTTTCTCGGGACCGGCGGGCCGCGCGCCGTCGTCGCGGCTATGCTGCTGGCGTTCCAGCAGTTCATGCTTGCGCAGGACCGGCAGCCGGGCCAGCGCCTCGCGCGAGGTGATCGTGGCGGGGTCCACGCCGCGCAGTTGCTCGGCAATGGCCGGCGCGCGCGCGATGGCCCGCGCAATCGCCCCAGGCAGGGCGGCCATCAGATCGCGCTCGCGTTGCTCGGGCGCGCGGGTTTCGCGGTCATCGAAAAACTCGGACATGGAATCGCACCTTCTCGTGTGCCGGTTGGCGGCGCCGTTGCCGGCGCCATGCGGCAAGCGCTGGCTTGCCCGCGTCGGGAATCAGGCCAGCCAGCGTTTGCGGCGGCGGTAGAACTTGTTGTCTCGGAAACTCTTGCGTTCGCCGCTGGAAATGCCCAGGTAGAACTCCTTTACGTCCTCGTTCTGCGCCAAGTCGGCGGCCGCGCCGTCCATCATCACGCGCCCGTTTTCCAGGATGTAGCCGTAATCGGCGTAGCGCAGCGCGATGTTGGTGTTCTGCTCGGCAAGCAGGAAGCTCACGCGCTCGCGCTGGTTCAGGTCGCGCACGATCTCGAAGATCTCTTCGACGATCTGCGGCGCCAGACCCATCGACGGCTCATCGAGCAGGATCATGTTGGGGTTGGCCATCAGCGCGCGGCCGATCGCGGTCATCTGCTGCTCGCCGCCCGAGGTGTAGCCGGACTGGCTGGTGCGGCGCTGTTTCAGGCGCGGGAAATACTGGTAGACCCGCTCCAGCGCGGCGGCGGTGTCGCCCCGGCTCATGCTGCGCGTATAGGCGCCGGTCAGCAGGTTTTCCTCGATGGTGAGGTGGGCAAAGCAATGCCGGCCTTCCATCACCTGCACGACGCCGCGCTTGACCAGTTCGGCGGGCGTCAGGCGTTCGATACGCTGGCCGCGGTACTGGATGTGGCCCTTCGTGACGTCGCCGCGCTCGCCCTTGAGCAGGTTCGAGATCGCGCGCAGCGTCGTGGTCTTGCCGGCGCCGTTTGCGCCCAGCAGCGCCACGATCCTGCCTTCCGGCACCTGCAGGGACACGCCCTTGAGCACCAGGATCACGTGGTTGTAGATCACCTCGATGCCGTTCACATCGAGCAGCACCTGGGGGGCGTCGGCGGCGGCAATATTGGCGTCGTTCATAAACCTTCCTGCGGCGTGGCGGCGGCCGGCCGGAAAGCCGGCCGCCGGTTCATATCAACTTGCGTTGCGCACCCGCGGCGCGGGGCCGCGGGTGCTCCAGAAGCATCACTCGCACTTGCGCGGCGTGATGTTCTTTTCCTTGGCGTACTTGGCCGCCGATTCCTTGACCATCGGGTCCAGGATCGCCTTGTCGGCCTGATACCAGTCGGAAACGACCTTGAACTTGGAGCCGTCCCACTGCACGATGCGGGCCCAGTCGTCGCCCTTGTGGTTGGCGCACGAGGTCTTGACCGGACGCATGATCTGGCCAAAGCCCAGCTTGTCGAGCTTTTCCTGGGTCAGGTCCAGGTTCTCGAAGCCCCAGCGCACCTGCTCGGGCGTCAGCGCCTTGCCCTTGCCGTACTTCTCCTGCGCGGCGCGGATCGCTTCCACCTGCAGCATCGAGATCATCATGCCGCGCGTGTGGGCGATGGTGCCCAGTGTGGTCTTGCCGGTTTTGTCCGCGCCCTGGCCCTTGTCGTAGACGTACTTCTTCAGATCGTCATAGACCTTGTCGCTGTCGGCGCCGCTGTTGTGGATGGTGATGGCGTTGTAGCCCTTGGCGACATCGCCCAGGTCCTTCACGTCGCCTTCCGACCCTGCCCACCAGATCGCGTACATCTTGTCGCGCGGATAGCCGCTGGCCTGCGCTTCGCGGATGGCGGTGGGCGTCATGATGCCCGCGCTCCACAGCAGCACATAATTCGGACGCGCTTGGCGGATCTGCAGCCAGGTGGACTTCTGCTCCACGCCCGGCGCCGTCACCGGATACAGCAGCAGCTCAAAGCCTTCCTTGGCCGCGCGCTTCTGCAAGAGCGGGATCGGCTCCTTGCCGTACGGCGAGTCGTGGTAGACCAGGGCGATCTTCTTGCCCTTGAGCTTGTCCATGCCGCCTTCTTTCTTGGCGATGTCCTGGATCATCACGTCGGCGGCAGTCCAGTACGTGCCCAGGAGCGGGAAGTTCCACTCGAACACGCTGCCGTCCACCGATTGCGACAGGCCGTAGCCCATGGTTTCCACGGGCACCTTGTCGATGATCGCCTTGTCGCTGACCGCGAAGGTGATGCCGGTGGACTGGGTATCGAAGCCCGACGCGCCCGTACCCTTGCCCTTCAGGCGCTCGTAGCACTCCACGCCGCGGTCCGTGGCGTAGGCGGTCTCGCATTCTTCGTACGTGATCTTGACGCCGTTCACGCCGCCATCGCGTTCGTTGACGAGCTTCAGGTAATCCAGCTTGCCGTCGGCCCAGGGAATGCCCAGCGGCGCGAACGATCCCGTGCGATACACCAGCAACGGAACGAACTGCTCTTCGGCCGCCATTGCCGGCGTGGCCACGGCGCCTGCGGCGCCGGCTGCGGCCATCAAGGCTGCCGCCAACTTCAGGTTAAGACGCTTCATCTCCATTTACCTCCTGCGTGGTGCTTGGGTCGGTTCAACCCTGGGACACCGGGATTGGCCCGGTCTTGAGCCGGGTATTCGGGGCGGTGGTCCAGCGCGGTCGTGCCGCGTCGGACCCGCGGAAATCAAAACGAAAAAGATCAGTGGGGGAACGGCCAGATCCGCAGCTTCTCCTTGCCGATGCTCCACAGCCGCGCCAGGCCGTGCGGCTCGGCGATCAGGAAGAACACGATCAGCGCGCCGAACACCATGTGCTCGATGTGCGCGGCGGTGTCCACCGACAGCGGCAGACCCAGCATGTGCGGGATGTTCGCCAGTGCCACGGGCACCAGCACGATGAACGCCGCGCCGAAGAAGCTGCCGATGATCGAGCCCAGCCCGCCGATGATGACCATGAACAGCAGCTGGAACGAACGGCCCAGGTCGAACGCCAGCGGCTCCCAGGAGCCCAGGTGGATATAACCCCACAGCGCGCCGGCCACGCCCACGATGAACGAACTGACCGCGAACGCCGTCAGCTTGGCGTACATGGGCCGGATGCCGATGACCGATGCCGCCACGTCCATGTCGCGGATCGCCATCCACTGGCGGCCGATGGCGCCGCGCACCAGGTTCTTGGCCAGCAGGCTGAAGATGACAACCAGGATCAGCACGAACAGGTACTTCTCCATGGCGCTTTGCACCGGCAGGCCAAAGGCCGTGAGCGGCGGCACCGACACGCTGCCCGAGGACGAATAGTTGGTGAAGAAGGGGATGCGCAGGAACGCCCAGTCCACGAAGAACTGCGCCGCCAGCGTTGCCACCGCCAGATACAGGCCGCGGATGCGCAAACTGGGGATGCCGAAGATCACGCCGACGATGGTGGCAAAGCAGCCGCCCAACAAGATTTGCACCACGAGCGGCATGCCGGGAAAGCGCACGCCGAAGTTCCAGGCCGCATACGCACCCACCGCCATGAAGGCGCCTGTGCCCAGCGAGATCTGTCCGCAGTACCCGACCAGGATGTTCAGGCCCACGGCGGCCAGCGCCAGGATCAGGAACGGAATCAGGATGGCGCGCAGCAGGTAGTCGCTGGCCATGGCCGGAACGACGATGAACGCCACCGCCATCAGCAGCCAGATGAAGACGCGGTCCTGGCGGATCGGGAAGATCTGCTGGTCAGCGCGATAGCTGGTCTTGAATTGGCCGTTTTCGCGATAGAACATTTTTTATCCTCGGTGACGCAGGCTTAGACGCGGTCGATGATCTTCTCGCCGAACAGCCCTTGCGGACGGAACAGCAGGAACACCAGCGCCAGCACGTAGGCGAACCAGATTTCGATGCCGCCTCCCACCAGCGACCCCAGATAGACCTCGGACAGCTTTTCCCCCACGCCGATGATGAGGCCGCCCAGAATGGCGCCAGGCACCGACGTCAAACCGCCCAGGATCACCACCGGCAGCGCGCGCAGCGCGGCGGTGGACAGCGTGAACTGCACGCCGAACTTCGATCCCCAGATGATCCCCGCCACCAGCGCCACCAGCCCGGCCACGCTCCACACGATCACCCAGATGCGGTTCAGCGGAATGCCGATCGACTGCGCGGCCTGGTGGTCGTCGGCCACGGCACGCAGCGCGCGGCCCGTCGAGGTGTACTGGAAGAACAGCGCCAGCGTCGCCACCAGCAGCGCGGCGATGACCGCCGCGGTCAGGTCTTCAAGGTTGATGAGCAGCCCCCCTTCGAACACCGAGTCCAGGATCATCAGCGGATCCTTGGGCATGCCGACGTTGATGGAGTACACCGAGCTGCCGAACGTGATCTGGCCGAGGCCGTCCAGGAAATAGCTGATGCCCAGCGTGGCCATCAACAGTGTCGTGGCTTCCTGGTTGACCAGGTGCCGCAGCACGAAGCGTTCGATCGCCACCGCCAGCAGGAACATCACGATGGCGCTGACGATGAACGCCAGCACGTTGGCCAGGATCATGTTGTCAAAGCCCAGCCAGCGCGGCAGCCATTCCGAGAAGCGCGCCATAGACAGCGCCGCCACCAGCACCATCGCGCCCTGTGCGAAGTTGAAGACGCCGGACGCCTTGAAGATCAGCACGAAGCCCAGGCCGATCAGCGCGTACAACATGCCGCTCATCAGGCCGCCGAATAAGGTCTCTAGAAAAAATCCCATGTCTTTCCGCCTTGGTTGTCCGGCTTAGTGCGACACGCCGAGATAGGCGCGGATGACGTCTTCATTCGCCCGAACTTCGTCGGGTTTGCCGTCGCCGATCTTCTTGCCGTAGTCCAGCACCACGACGCGATCCGAGATGTCCATGACCACGCCCATGTCGTGCTCGATCAGCACGATGGTCGTGCCGAACTCATCGTTCACGTCCAGGATGAAGCGGCTCATGTCCTGCTTTTCCTCGATGTTCATCCCGGCCATCGGCTCGTCCAGCAGCAACAGACGCGGCTCCATCGCCAGCGCGCGGCCCAGGTCGACGCGCTTTTGCAGGCCGTAAGGCAGACGGCCCACCGGCGTCTTGCGATAGGCCTGGATTTCCAGGAAGTCGATGATGTTCTCGACAAACTCGCGGTGCTGCATCTCTTCGCGCTCGGCCGGCCCCAGGCGGAACGCCTGCGCCAGCAGGCCGCTCTTCATGCGCAGGTTGCGGCCGGTCATGATGTTGTCCAGCACGCTCATGCCCTTGAACAGCGCCAGGTTCTGGAACGTGCGCGCAATCCCCATTTCGGCGGCGCGGCGCGGGTTCATCCGCGAAAACCGCTCGCCGCGGAACGCGATGCCGCCTTGCTGCGGCGTGTAAACGCCGTTGATGACATTGAGCATCGAGCTCTTGCCCGCGCCGTTGGGTCCGATGATGGCGCGGATCTCGTGCTCGCGCACGTTGAAGGAAATATCGGTCAGCGCCTTCACGCCGCCGAAAGACAGGGAGATGTTCTGCATGTCCAGCATGACATCGCCGATACGCTGGTCGCGGTCGTTAGTGCTCATATTCTTTACGCGGCTCGGGCGGTGATGGCGGGAAACGTCTTGACCGGATGGATCCGCAGATCCGCCGAAATCTTGCCGGTGCGTCCGTCTTCGAATTTCACTTCGGTCTCGATGAATTGCGACTGCTTGCCGCCAAAGAGCGCGTCGATCAGTACGCCGTACTTCTGCGCGATGAAGGCGCGGCGCACCTTGCGCGTGCGGGTCAGCTCGTCGTCGTCCGGGTCCAGTTCCTTGTGCAGGATCAGGAAACGGCTGACCTGCGACGCCGCCAGCTTGGGGTCGGTCGCGAGATCCGCGTTGACCTGCTCCACGCACTCGGCGATCAGCTGATAGACCTCGTCCTTGCCCGCCAGGTCGGTGTAGCCGGCATAGGGCAGGCCACGGCGTTCAGCCCAGTTGCCCACGGCTTCCAGGTCGATGTTGATGAACGCGCACACGTCTTCGCGGTTAGCGCCGAACGCCACCGCTTCCTTGATGTGCTGGAAGAACTTGAGCTTGTTCTCGATGTACTTCGGCGCAAACAGGCTGCCGTTGGCCAGCTTGCCCACGTCCTTGGCACGATCGATGATCTTGAGCTGCCCGTCGGTATCCAGATAGCCGGCGTCGCCCGTGTGGAACCAGCCGTCGGCGCTGCGCGCCTCGGCCGTGGCGTCGGGATTGCGGTAGTACTCCTTGAAGAGCCCCGGGCTCTTGACCAGGATCTCGCCGTTGTCGGCCACGCGAATCTCCACGCCCGCCACCGGCGGTCCGACGGTGTCGTCGCGAACCTGGCCATCGGGCTGCACGCAGACGAACACCGAGGTTTCGGTGGAGCCGTACAGCTGCTTCAGGTTGATGCCGATGGAGCGGTAGAACACAAAGAGGTCCGGACCGATGGCTTCGCCGGCCGTGTACGCCACGCGCACGCGGCTCATGCCCAGCGCGTTGCGCAGCGGACCGTAGATCAGCACGTTGCCCACCGCGTAGCGCATGCGGTCCCAGGCGTTGACGGATTCACCGTCCAGGATCTTCGTGCCAACGCGGCGCGCCAGCTTCATGCACGCCGCGAACAGCTTGCGCTTGAGATAACCCGCATCTTCCATGCGGATCATCACGTGCGTCAGCAGGCCTTCCAGCACGCGCGGCGGCGCGAAGTAATAGGTGGGGCCGATGTCGCGCATGTCGATGGACACAGTGTCGGGCGACTCGGGATGATTCACCGTGAAGCCCGTGACCAGCAGCTGCGTGTACGAGAACATGTTCTGGCCGATCCAGGCGGGCGGCAGGTACGCCAGCACGTCTTCCTGGTCGGTCAGCTTTTCCATTTCCGACACGGCGCGCGCGCGGTCGATGAGCGCATGGTGCGTCAGCACCACGCCCTTGGGCTTGCCCGTCGTGCCGGACGTATAGAACATGGCCGCGGCGTCGTGCGGCTGCACGGCAGCGACGGCGCGCGCGTAGAAGTCGGGATGCTTGGCGGCATATTCGCTGCCCAGCGCTTCCAGTTGCTCATACGACAGCAGCATGGGATCGGCGTAATGGCGCAGGCCGCGCGGGTCGTCGAACACGACATGCTTGAGCGCCGGGCACTGTTCGCGCACTTCGATCATTTTGTCGACCTGCTCCTGGTCCTCGACGATCGCAACGCTGATCTCCGCATCCTGCAGCACGTAAACCATTTCCTGCGCGACCGCGTCCTGATAGAGCGGAACAGGGATGGCGCCGAGCGATTGCGCGGCCATCATGGCCATGTAGAGACGCGGGCGGTTTTCACCGATGACGGCGACGTGCATGCCGGGCTGAATGCCGAGCGATGCAAGACCCTGCGCGACGTGACGGACATGCTCCGCCACTTCGGACCAGGTCAGGGTTTGCCAGATCCCCAGGTCTTTCTCTCGTATCGCGGGCCGCGACCCACGAACGTTGGCATGCGCGAGCAGCAGCGCCGGAAAGGTGTCCGGCGCCGCCGGCACCTGTGCAGATGCGGGCGATGAATGTGCCACGTTGTCTCCTCCGGTTTGGGCGCATCGCGCGCAGTGCCTGCAATGGAAGCGGCGGTTGCGGCGGTGTGCTTGACCAGTTGGTTTTAGATTTACGGCAGGAGTTAAGGTATAAGGTTGGGTTGCTACCAACTGTCACCATCGCGACATTCAAGGACCTTTTAGGGTATTCCCGATGCAGCTATCCGACTCCCTGCAACTCGCCGCCGCCTGGTTCCGCGTGCTCAACGCCGAACAGCAAGCGCGCGTGGAGCGGGACCTTTCCGTGCAGCAGGTCGTTGCCGGATCGATCATAGAGCGCAAAGGCGAACTCGCCCAGGCTTGGATCGGCGTACTGGCGGGACTGGTGAAGGTGTCGGTGGGCAATTCGGAAGGCAAGGTCGCATCGCTGACGGGCGTGCCCGCCGGGGGCTGGATCGGCGAGGGCTCGCTGCTGAAACGCGAGGTCCGCAAGTACGACATCGTGGCGCTGCGCGATTCGGTGGTGGCGCGCCTGCCGGGCACGACGTTCGACTGGTTGCTGGATACCAGTATTCCGTTCAACCGGTACCTGCTGCATCAACTGAACGAGCGCGTGGCGCAGTTCATCGGCAAGGCGGAGTACGACCGTCTGCTCGATCCCGATGCGCGCGTGGCCCGCTGTCTGGCCGAGCTCTTCAACCCTTTGCTGTATCCGGGCATGGGGATGCGACTGACGATTACACAAGAAGAAGTCGGCTATCTGGCCCGGGTGTCACGCCAGCGTGCGAACCAGGCGCTGCGCAAGCTGGAGGAGGCGGGGCTGCTGAACGTGGAATACGGGGCGGTTCGGGTGCTGGACCTGGACGGGCTGAAGCAATACGGCTCGGACCGCGGCGCGGTGGAAGCGGAGCAGGCGGCGTAATCGTCATCAGGACTTAAAAAAAGTGTTGACGATAAATCGCGCGCTATTTAATATCGCACCATGAAATCCAGAAACAAGACCAAAGCCGCATTCAATCCGCTGCTGCTGGACAGCCAGTTGTGCTTCGCCTTGTACTCGACCTCGCTGGCGATGAACAAGGTGTACCGCAAACTGCTGAGCGGGCTGGACCTGACGTACCCGCAATACCTGGTGATGCTGGTGCTGTGGGAAGGCGACGAAATTACGGTGACGGATATCGGCAGCCGCCTGTTTCTGGATTCGGCCACGCTGACGCCGCTGCTTAAACGCCTGGAGGCCGCGGGCCTGGTGACGCGCAAGCGCGCCGTGACCGACGAACGCCAGGTGATCGTGGGCCTGACGAAACAGGGCCGCGATCTGCGCGAAAAGGCCGAAGCGGTGCCGCACGCGGTTGGCGCGGCAGCGCAGTGTTCGCTGGACGAAGCGCAGGGCATGACGAAGATGCTGCACGCGCTGCGGGAGAAGCTGGCCGGAAGTCTTTGAAGTTTTGGATGGTGTTTGTCATCATCCGGTTTTATAAATAGCGCACGATATTGTTGTTCACTATTTAAAGTCTTAAGCAAGTCGCAAGTTCATCGTTGACCGCCAACACGGGAAGGGTCCCGCAAGGCAAGCAGTACAAACTTTCATTCAAAGGAACCACACCATGTCGATCGAAAAAGTCCTCTACCGCGCCAACGCCACCGCCACCGGAGGCCGTGAAGGCCGTGGCGTCAGCGACGACGGCAACCTTGACGTCAAGCTGACCACCCCCCGCGAACTGGGCGGCGCCGGCGCAGCAGGCACGAACCCCGAACAACTGTTCGCCGTCGGCTACTCGGCCTGCTTCCTGGGCGCCATGAAGTTCGTCGCCAACCGCGACAAGATCGCGATCCCGGCGGACGTGTCGGTGAATGGCATCGTCGGCATCGGCGCGATTCCGACGGGTTTCGGCATCGAAGCAGAACTGAAGATTTCGCTGCCGGGCTTGGACCGCGCAGAAGCCGAAAAGCTGGTCGCGGCCGCACACATCGTGTGTCCGTACTCGAACGCAACGCGCGGCAACATTGATGTGACGTTGACGATCGTTTGAGGGTGACGTCGCATTTAGGTTGATGTGACGGCGAAGTGGGCCTTGCAGGGGATGACCGAGTTGATCGGTTGCCTGCATAGGCCCATTTTTTATGGTGCAGCGTTCTGCGAATTGACAATCATCGAGCTGTGATTTGAGTCCTTCAGGGCGACGTTCTTTGTGCCACTAGGGTCTTCGTAGGTTCGATGTCGGTCTGCCACGAGGTTCTTCGTAGGTCGCCCGACGCCGCGGTCACCGTGGGCACGATCGCCCACGATTGCGGCCCGGAGCCTTCGCTCCGGACTTCCCCGTCGTCATCTTCGTCCAGGCCTTCGGCCTTTCCTTCAGATTCCCTCGGGCGCATCGACGGCGCTCGCGCCCACGGTGACCGCGACGCCGTGCTACGAGGGTCTTTGGTATGCGGCGCTTCAAGACCTGTGTTCAGGGCAGGAGATCTGCGGGGCCGCCGAATTGCTGCCGCCCGGGCGGCGGCAATCGGCATCGGAGCCGTGGGTCGTCGGTGCGGCGTGCGCTTGCGCGCTTGCGGAGAGCGGCTTGCGAATGAAGCTCGTCAGTGTCAGACACCCAACGTTGACATAGGCAAGAACCGGACCACACCGCAGCCACACGCGAAGCGTCATCGCCCCGACGCGAGACGCCGCGTAAGCCCCCGAAGGCCGCCCGCGCGGCCGCCGCGGGCGGGCCCCGCAAGATCTTTCTCTCTCCCCCCACCGTGGGCAAGAACCTAAAGAACCCAACTCGCCCCACCACCGGTAAAGCTGAATCAACTGGAGCCCGTCGCAGCGGGGGCCTGGGTGCGCGGGGCGTGTAGATGCGCCCGAGGGAATCTGAAGGGAGCCGAAGGCGGACGAAGATGACGAAGGGGCAGTCCGGAGCGAAGGCTCCGGACCGCAATCGTAGCCCCGCGCACCCAGGCCCCCGCTGCGGCGGGCGTCTTAAGAACTCAACTCTACACATGCAGCCAACAACAACCCCATCCGCCACAAACCGCCAGCCTAACTGCCACTACACCGTTCAATGCCCCCCACCCAAATAAGCCGCAACCACAGCCGGATCATGCTTCAACTTCTCCGCACTCCCATGCACAGAAATCCGCCCGTTTTCCAGCACATACCCATAATCCGCCACATTCAACGCCGCCGCCGCGAACTGCTCCACCAGCAGCATCGTCACGCCTTCTTCCTTGAGCCGCGCAATGATCCGGAACACCTCTTCAACCAGAATCGGCGCCAGTCCCATCGAAGGCTCGTCCAGCAGCACCAATTCCGGATTCAGCATCACCGCGCGCGCCATGGCCAGCATCTGCTGCTCACCGCCCGAAAGCGTCCCAGCCAGCTGATCCCGCCGTTCCTTCAAGCGCGGGAACAGATCCATCGCCCGCCCCAGATCAGCTTGAACGTCACCCTTAGGCCGGCTACCCGTCAGACGCGGAAACGCACCCAGCAGCAGATTGTCGGTCACTGACAGCGTAGGAAACACCCGGCGCCCCTCCGGCGAATGCGCCAGCCCTAGCCGCGCGATGCGATGTGACTCCATCCCATCAATCCGCTTGCTACCCAGCGTGATCTCCCCCGCAGTCGGCCGGATCATCCCCGACAGCGCCCGCATCGTCGTCGTCTTGCCAGCCCCGTTCGAGCCGATCAGCGTCACCACCTTGGCTTTGGGCACCTCCATGCTGATGCCGTGCAGCACCTTCACCTTCCCGTAGCCTGCTTCCAGATTCTTGATCGATAGCATCTTCTTGTCCCCTTGGCGTCAGGCGGGCGCGCCGCCCAGATACGCCTCGATCACCTTGGCGTTGCTTTGCACTTCATTAGGCAGGCCCTCGGCGATCTTCTGGCCGAAGTCCAGCACCGACACCGTGTCGCACACCCCCATCACCACGTCCATGTGGTGCTCGATGAGGATCAGCGTGATGCCGTGGTCGCGCACCTTGCGGATGATCGCCAGCAGTTCCACGATGTCAGGCGCCGTCAGGCCTGCCGCCGGTTCGTCCAGCAGCAGCAGTTGCGGATCCAGCGCCAGTGCGCGGGCGATCTCCAGGAGGCGCTGCTTGCCGTAGGGCAGGTTGCGCGCTTCTTCGCTGGCCAGCGATTCCAGGCCGACGAATTCCAGCAGCGCCATGGCCCGTGCCCGTGCGCCCTGTTCCTCGGTCTTCCACTTGGGCGTGCGCAGCGCAATGCCCGCCAGACCCGTCGTGAAGGTGTGATGCAGGCCCACCAGCACGTTCTCCAGCGCGGTCATTTCGCCGAAGAGTTGCACGTTCTGGAACGTGCGCGCGATGCCGGCTTCGGCGATGTCCGCGGGCGGAAGGCCGACGAGCGACTTGCCCCCGAACTCCACCGCGCCGGCCGTGGGCACGTAGATGCCGGTCAGCACGTTCATCATCGTGCTCTTGCCGGAACCGTTGGGTCCGATGAGCCCGTGGATGGTGCCGCGCTTGACGGTCAGGTCCACCTCGTTCAGGGCTTTCAGGCCGCCGAACTGCATCAGCACATTCTTGGCCGCCAGCAGGGTCTCGCCCTTGCCCGCGACGGCGTCCGGCACCGCATCCTGTTCCTTCACCAGGTCCTTCTTCACCGCCAGCGCCGCGCGCCGCGTCGAGAAGAACAGGTTGCGAACGAAGCCCACGATGCCGTCGGGCAGGTAGTACACGACGAACAGGATCATCGCGCCGAAAATGGTCAGGCGCCAGTCGGTGACGGCGTCCAGCCAGTACGAGAAGATGGCCAGCACGATCGTGCCGATTACCGGCACCGCGACCTTGCGCGGCTCGGTGCGGCCCTTGGAGATGGCCACGACGCTGCCCACCGTCACCAGGATCGCCACCGCTAGCGCGATCAGGCGGAAGGTGCCGATGTCGTCGAGCATCTTGGGCAGCAGCACGATGATCGAGGCGCCCAGCAGCGCGCCGGTGCGGCTCTTGCGGCCGCCCATGATGATGGCCAGCAGGAACAGGATCGTCAGTTCGAAGTTGTACGTATTCGGCGAAATGTACTGTTCCGAATACGAGTACAGCGCGCCCGCCAGGCCGGCAAAGCCGGCGCTGATGACGAAGGCGATCACCTTGTGCCGGTACACCGACACGCCCATGCAGTCGGATGCGATGGGGCTGTCGCGCAAGGCTTCGAAAGAGCGGCCCAGGTGCGACTTCAAGATCCGGTGCACCACGATCAGTGAGATCACCAGCAGCGCGGCGACCAGCCAGAAGTACTCGGCCTTGGTCAGCACGTGGCCGGCGATGGACGGCTTGGTGACCTTGATGCCCAGCGGGCCTTCGGTCAGGAAGGTCATCTCGTTGATCAGGATCTGGATGATCGTGCCGAAGGCCAGCGTCACCATCGCCAGATAGGGGCCGGTGACGCGCAGCGCCGGCAGCGCCAGCACTGCGCCAAAGGCGGCGGCGATGACGATGGCGGCGGGCAGCGTCAGCCAGATGGGAATCTGCAGGTGAAAGACCAGCACGCCGGCGACGTACGAGCCGATGCCGAACAAGCCGGCGTGGCCCAGCGACACCTGGCCGGTGTAGCCCACCACGATATCGAGCCCGAACAGCAGGATCGAATAGATCATGATGGTTTCAATCAAGTGCAGGTAATACGTGTTGGTCACGCCCAGCGGCACGGCGGCCAGGCAGGCCACGGCCACGATGGATAGGAGAAGATGCAGGGGTTTCATCGCTTACACCTTCTTGATCGCGGTCTTGCCGAACAGGCCGGCGGGCTTGAAGGTCAGAACGAGCAGCAGCAATACCAATCCCGGCACGTCTTTGTATCCCGTTGATAGATAGAAACCGGTGGTCGTTTCGGCGATCCCCAGGATCAGCCCGCCCACCACGACGCCCATCCCGCTGGACAGGCCGCCAATGATCGCGACGGCAAATGCCTTCAGGCCCAGCACGGCGCCCATCGTGGCGCCCGTCAGCGTCAGCGGCGCGACCAGTACGCCGGCAAACGCCGCAGTCAGCGACGACAGTGCGTACGAGAACGTGATGACCATGCCGGTGTTGATGCCCATCAGGCCGGCCGCGTCGCGGTCGTTGGACGTGGCGACGAAGGCTTTGCCGTAGATGGATTTGCGGTTGAAGATTTCCACCAGAATCATCATGCCCAGCGCGCCGAACACCACCAGCAGCTCCATCGGCAGCACGTTGGCGCCCAGCACCTGAATCGGCGCCTCGGGCAGCGGCGAGGGAAAGCGCAGGTCGTCGCGGCCCCAGATGTTTTCGGCCACGTTCTTGAAGATGATGCCCAGCGCAATGGTGGCCATGATCCAGCCGAATTCCGATCGCGTCTTGATGGCGGGCCGCACGCCCACGCGTTCGACCAGCGCGCCCTGCGCGAAGCCGAAGATGCAGACGATGGGAATCATGACCCAGTAGTTCACGCCCAGTCCGACGAGCGTGAGGCCGACGAGCGCACCCAGCATCAGGGCTTCGCCCTGGCCGAAGTTCAAGGTGCCCGATGTGGCGAAGGTGAGCTGGTAGCCGAACGCAATGACCGCATAGATCATGCCTAGCGCGATACCGCTATAGATGAGCTGTAGAAGAATCATGGTGTGTGTCTTGAGGCGCTGTGTTCCGTCCCAACCCCCTTGGGCAGAACGCTGTTTTCAGGCGGCTGCATGCCCCGCGCCCGAAGCTTCAGGCGCGGGCGGCGGCGGCCGGGCAGCCGCCGCCTTCCTGCTTGTCGGGATTTAGTTGGCCTTGATGACCCGGCCGCCCTTGACCTCGCCGATGACCACTTCCTTCGCGGTGATCGCGTCGTGGTTGTCGTGCGAGAAGGGCTTGTTGTAGGTCATCACCACGCCCTCGACCGGGGTCTGCAGGTTTTCCAGTGCTTCGCGCACCTTGGGACCGTCGGTCGAGTTCGCCTGCTTGATGGCCGCGGCCAAGAGGAAGATGGAGTCATAGCCCTGCGCCGCCGACACCGCGAATCGATGCGGTTGTTCTTGGGCTTGAACTTGGCCAGGTAGGCGTCGATGAACGCCTTGCGCTTGGGCGTGTCCGGGTCCTGGATGAAGGTCTGCGGCATGCGCGCGCCTTCACCGTTGGCGCCGGAGTTGTCGATGTAGTTGGCCATGGACAGCGTCCAGCTGCCGATGATCGGCACCTTCCAGCCCAGCTTGGTCATGCCGTTGGCGACCTGGGCCAGCTCCGGGCCGATACCGTAGGTCAGCACGGCTTCAGCGCCCGCGGCCTTGGCCTTGAGCAGCTGGGCCGTCATGTCGACGTCCTTGATGTTGAACTTCTCGACGGCGACCGGCTTGATGCCCTTGGCGTCCAGGGCCTTTTCCAGGTCCTCGCGGCCGAGCTGGCCGTAGTTGGTGGAGTCGGCCAGGATCGCGACCTTCTTGAAGCCGCGGCGCGTGATCGCTTCTTCCACGATCATCGGGGCCTGGATGCTGTCGTGGGCCGCATTGCGGAACACGTAGTTGTCGGGGTATTCCGGCGCCTTGAACTGATGCGTGATCACGCTGCCGGTGGCCACGTTGTTGAACACCGGGATCTTGGCGTCCTGGTAGAAACGTTGGGAGGCCAATGCGACGCCGGTGTTGATGTAGCCGACGGTGGCGGTCACCTGTTCCTTGTTGATCAGTTCCTGCGCGATCTGTACGCCGCGCTCGTTCTTGGCTTCGTCATCGCGTTCGACCGCGACGAGCTGGCGGCCCATCACGCCGCCGTTCTTGTTGATCTCTTCAATGGCAAGGCGAACGCCGTCGCGCATGCTGACGCCCATGGAGGACGAGCCGCCCGTGTAGGGGCCGGCCACGCCGATCTTGATGGGGTCGGCGGCGTGGGACGCGGCCGATACGGCAAATGCAAGGGTTCCTGCAAGCAGCTTCAAACGAAAATCCATGGATGTCTCCGTTGTAATTGGGTGAACTGCGTGGAAAGCCGTGTGCCGGCGCCAATCGGCGGATGGTGTTTTGTTGGCGCGCTCCTTTGTTGCGTGTCGTGACTGTCTGCTTAATCGCTTACGCGAATCTGACCCGGCGGTGCTTTTCCGCGTAAATACCTAGTGCGGATGCAAGGTTCCTTTCAGCTTGCTGAATGCTGTGAGTGGAATGGGCGGTGAGATGGGCGTGCGTCGGTGTTGCGTTCGCACTGCGTCCGCTTCCGCTTGTCCACACAGCGTGTCTCCGGGACGGGCGCAGTCACGCTGGCCGCATCCTAGCGATCAGGGTGCGGCGTCGTGCGGAAATTCATTCCGCAGATAACTGGAAATTTATTCCTGACCGGCCTGCGGCCCGCATGGCCATTGGGCTGCGCGTTTGCAGACCTCGGCGAGCCATAGGGAAAACGCCTGGGCCGCGCCGCCCGGTGTGCGTGTGGCTTCGGTGCACAGGTAGTACTGCGACTCGCCGGGGATCTCCACATCCAGCACGCGAACGAGCTTGCCTTCGTCCAGCCACTCGGCGGCCAGCGATCGGCGAGTCAGCGCCACGCCCTGGCCGGCGCGCGCCGCAGCGAGCATCATGCCCAGGTCTACCAGCCACACGCCGCGCGACGGCTCGGGCCAGTCCAGGCCAGCCGCTGCCAGCCACGGACGCCAGGGTTCCATCGGGCAACGCAACAGGTCGGCGCGCGCCAGATCGGCGGGCCGCTTGAACGGGCCGCGCGCCGCTTGATAACTCGGTGCGCACACCGCGAACACCGGATCTTGCGTGAGCGGATGCGCATGAAGGCCGGGATATTTGCCGCTGCCAAAGCGGATCCAGACGTCGGCGTTGGGGGGCATGATGTCCAGATAGGGAATGGACAGCATGATTTCAAGTTCGACGCCGGGGTTTGCCGCCGTGAAACCGGGCAGGGCCGGAATCAGCACCTGCCGGGCGAATGTCGGCGTGGACACGACGCGCAGCGTTTCCAGCTTGGGTTCGTTGCGCTTGTGCAGCGAGGCGTCGGACAGCAGATCGAGCGCCGTGCGCACCTGTTCCAGGTACTCGCGTCCGGCGGCGCTCAGCGTCGCGCCGCGGCTGCTTCGAATGAACAGCGTGACGTCCAGCAGGGTTTCCAGCGAGGCGATGCGCTTGCCGATGGCGCTGGCGGTGACGAAGAGTTCTTCGCTCGCACGCTCGAAGGAACCCAGCCGCGCGGCCGCTTCGAACGCCTGGATGGCGGCAAGCGGCGGCAGGCGCACGTCTTTGGAAGGCGAAGGTCCACGCATGGCGCGTTGGCGGGCCGGCCCGGCGCCCGACAGAAAGTGGTGAGGCGCCGATTATAAAAGTGCGGGCGCGGGCACGCCGTGCAGCATCGGTGTCAGACGCCCTTCAGCGCCAGGCTGATCGCCAAACCAGCCATGACCACGGCGATGATGCCGTCCAGCGCGCGCCAGGCCGACGCGCTGGCAAAGAAGGGTGCAAAGAGCCGCGATCCGATGCCCAGTACCGCCAGCCACAGCAGGCTGGCGGTGAAAGCGCCGGCGGCGAAGGCCATGCGGGCGTCTTCGAAGCCGTGCGCCAGCGAGCCGACCACCACCATGTCCAGCCAGAAGTGCGGGTTGAGCAGCGAAAATCCCAGCGCGCCCAGCATGGCGGCGCGGCGCGACGGCACCACGTCGCGGGCGGCGGCCAGACCCCCCGTGGCGGTCCAGGCGCGGCGCGCGGATTGCGCGGCGTACCAGGTCAGGAACGCCACGCCGAACCACAGCACGGCGGTCGTCAGCCAGGGGAACCACGCGGTCAGCGCCTGCAGGCCGGACACGCTGGCAAAGATGAAGACCGCGTCGATCAGCGCGCAGATGGCGACGACGCTCAAGAGATGCGCGCGCATGAGGCCCTGGCGCAGGATGAACGCGCTTTGCGCGCCCACGACGGCAAAGAGGCCCAGGCCCGTGGCCGTGCCGCTGGCCCAGGCGGTAAGAAAGGCGGGGGATGACAAGGTGGCAAACATGGAAAAAATACCTGTGACTGCAACGCCTGTAGCGGCGCTTTGATGGGTGGCCGAATGCTGAGAGCGATCGGCAATGCGCCATTTTCCCTTGCCATATATATGAAATACAGCTAATTTTCCTTCACTATATTAAGTATTTCTAATCCCATGAAAATCGATCACGGCAACCTGCGCGCCCTGGCCGCAGTGGTGCGCGAAGGGAGTTTCGAGCGCGCGGCGCTGTCGCTCAGCGTCACGCCGTCGGCGGTGTCGCAACGGATCAAGGCGCTGGAAGACCGGATGGGCCGACTGCTGGTCCAACGCACGGTGCCGGCCGCCGCCACGGCAGACGGACAGGTGCTGGTGCAACTGGCCGAGCAGACCGCCTTGCTGGAACACGACGCGCTGAACCGGCTGGGCGTCGCCGACGACGACGTGCCCCACGCCAGCATCCCCATCGCGGTCAACCACGACAGCCTGGAAACCTGGTTCGTCGACGCCGCCCTGCAGTTCGCGGCGCGCACCCGCGCCACGCTGGACATGCTGTCCGAAGACCAGGATCACACGGCCGCGCTGCTGCGCAACGGCTCCGTGCTGGGCGCCGTGACCACGCTGGCCGATCCGGTGCAGGGCTGCCGCATCCACGCGTTGGGCAGCATGCGCTACGTGGCCACGTGCACGCCGGACTTTCACAAGCGCTACTTCGCCTCGGGCGTCAACGCGCAGACGCTGGCTCAGGCGCCCGTTCTGGTCTTCAACCGCAAGGACGCGCTGCAGGCGCGCTTTGCGCACAAGATCGCCGACCCCGCGCCGTGGGAGCCGCCGGTCTGGTGGGTGCCGTCCACGCGCGCCTTCGTGCAGGCCACGCTGGGCGGACTGGGCTGGACCATGAACCCGCTGCCGCTCGTGCAGGAACATCTTGATGCCGGTCAACTCGTTTTGCTGCGCGGCCGGGCGTGGGAGGACGTGCCGCTCTACTGGCAGCATTGGCGGGTAAACTCCGAGGCCATGGAAGCCTTGACCGACTCGGTGCTGTCAGCCGCCCGCAGCCTGGTCAGGCGCCGCTAACGTCTCAGGAGGACACCCATGAACATCCGCAAGTTTGCCGTTGTTGCCGCGATCGGCCTGTGCACCGCCGGTTCGGCGTGGGCCAAGGACTACAAGGTCGGCCAGGTCGAAGTCGACGATCTCTGGGTCCGCGCCTCGGCGCCCGGACAGGCCAACGGTGCGGGGTACATGGATATCGACAACGATGCCAAGGCGCCGGACCGTCTGCTGTCGGTCTCGTCGGATGCCGCCGAACGCGTCGAACTGCACACCGTGCAGACCGAAAACGGCGTCTCCAAGATGCGTCAGGTCGAAGGCGGCATCGCGCTGCCCGCCGACACCGAGGTCAAGCTCAGCCCGGGCGGCTATCACGTCATGTTCATCAAGCTGAAGGCGCCGTTCAAGGATGGCGCCACCGTGCCCGCCACGCTCAAGTTTGAAAAGGCAGGCGAAGTGGCGGTGGAATTCAAGGTCAAGCCGGCTTCGCATAATCCCGGCATGAGCCACGATCACGGCGCGATGAAGCACTGATCTTTGCGCCACCCCGCCAGGCTGCGCGCTTTTTTAGCGGCGCAGGCGTGGGCCAATCCGCGGCCCCATTCGCGGCCCGCCATCGCCGCAATGCAAAAGGCCGACTCATCCGAGTCGGCCTTTTGCATGCCGGGCCCGCGCGTTGTCGCGCGGGCTTCAGCGGGCGGCGATCAATACAGCCCTTGCTGACGCATGGCGTCCGCGACCTTGACGAAGCCGGCAATGTTGGCGCCGTCCAGGTAGTTCACGTACTCGCGCTCCGAATGGCCGTGGCGCACGCAGTTTTCGTGGATGTCGCGCATGATGGCATGCAGGCGGGTGTCCACTTCCTCGCGGGTCCACGACAGGCGGGCCGAGTTCTGGGCCATTTCCAGGCCCGACACGGCGACGCCGCCGGCGTTGCTGGCCTTGCCCGGCGCGTACAGCACGCGCGCGGCGATGAAGGCCTTGGCGGCGTCCAGCGTGGCAGGCATGTTGGCGCCTTCGGCAACCGCCAGCACGCCATTCTTGATCAGCGTCTGGGCGTCCGACAGCTCCAGCTCATTCTGCGTGGCGCAGGGCAGGGCGACGTCGACGGGCACGTGCCACGGGCGCTTGCCGGCTTCGTACTGCAGGCCGAACTGGCGGGCGTAGGAGTCCAGGCGGCCGCGCAGGTCGTTCTTGATGTGCATCAGCGCCACAAGCTTCTCGTGGTTGAAGCCGGCTTCGTCGACCACGGTGCCGTTCGAATCCGACACGGTGATGACGCGCGCGCCCAGCGCCATGGCCTTCTCGATGGCGTACTGCGCCACGTTGCCAGAGCCCGACACGGACACGCGCATGCCGTCGAAGGACTTGCCGACGCGCTTGAGCATTTCTTCGGCGAAGTAGACGGTGCCGTAGCCGGTGGCTTCGGGGCGGATCAGGCTGCCGCCGAAGGTCAGGCCCTTGCCGGTGAAGACGCTGGCGGTCGAGTTGGACAGCTTTTTCATCATGCCGGCCATGAAGCCGACTTCACGCGCGCCCACGCCGATATCGCCGGCGGGCACGTCGGTGTCCGGACCCAGGTGGCGATACAACTCGATCATCAGCGCCTGGCAGAAGCGCATGACTTCGGCGTCGGACTTGCCCTTGGGATCGAAGTCGGAACCGCCCTTGCCGCCGCCCATGGGCAGCGTGGTCAGCGAATTCTTCAGGGTCTGTTCGAAGGCGAGGAATTTCAGGATCGACAGGTTCACCGACGGGTGAAAGCGCATGCCGCCCTTAAAAGGCCCGATTGCGGAGCTGTGCTGGATGCGGAAGCCGCGGTTGACCTGGGCGCGGCCCTGATCGTCGGTCCAGCAGATGCGGAACTGGATGACGCGTTCCGGTTCGACCAGGCGTTCCAGCAGAGCGTGCTCGGCGTAGTGGGGATGCTTCTCGACGAAGGGCCACAAGCTGAGCATCACCTCCTGGACGGCTTGCATGAACTCGGGTTGCTGCGGGTCGCGCGCGGCGACGCCACGCAGGAAGTCGTCCAGACTCTGCACTTTCACCATGATCTCCTCGGGGGTGCTTCGAATAGGTGCGGAAATTGCGCCAAATTGGGGCGCGATCAGTTTGTTTTGGTGCATGGCTGCACCTGTATGGTGCGGGGATTGTAGGGGCAAAATGTTGCCCTGCGCAAAGCGAAAAACTGCGCCATCACCTTGATAACAAACAGATTTTTCCAGACAGTAAACGGGGACGTATAAAAGCGAAGTGTTGATCGCCTGTGGATGGAAACCGGGCTGATCAAACGGGGGAGCTTGAAAATTCAGGGATTTTTGACGTGTCCCCGTTTAATTTCGCCGATGCGGCATAGGGCAGGGCGCCTTCTGATACGCCGCTGCGGGGCATCCGGCAGCGTCGCAAAGACGCCGCCGCCCGCTTGGCGCCCTTAATGCGTCCCTATATTTATTTTGAGAAAAATCACGCGCGCAAAGTGAAGTCGTAATCGACCGTCAACGGCGCGTGATCCGAGAAGCGTTCGTCCTTGTAGATGGCGACGCTGCGCGCCTTGGCCGCGATGCCGGGGGTCGCGATCTGGTAGTCGATGCGCCACCCGACGTTCTTGGCCCAGGCCTGGCCGCGATTGCTCCACCAGGTGTACTGGTCGGGGCGGTCGTCGATGGTGCGGAATACGTCCACAAAGCCGCGCTTGTCGAAGACGTCCGTCAGCCACGCGCGCTCTTCGGGCAGAAAGCCCGAATTCTTCATGTTGCCCTTCCAGTTCTTCAGGTCGATTTCCTTGTGCGCGATGTTCCAGTCGCCGCAAATGACGAATTCACGGCCGGTCGTCTTGTGCTCGTGCATCAGGGCATCGATCCACGGGCCGAAACTGTCCAGGAAGCGGTACTTCGCCTGCTGACGTTCGTCGCCACTGGAGCCAGATGGCAGGTAGGCGCTGATGACCGACAGATCTTTCCAGTCGGCGCGGATGATGCGGCCTTCGCTATCGAACTCTTCACAATCAAAGCCGTTGTTCACGCGCTCGGCGGCATCTCGCAGGTAGATGCCCACGCCGCTGTAGCCCTTTTTCACGGCGTGGTGGAAGTGGCCGGTGTAGCCGGGCGGATGGCGCAGTTCGTCGGTCAGGTCCTCGTGGGATACCTTGATTTCCTGCAGGCACAGCACGTCGGCGGCGTGCTTTTCCATCCACGGTTGCAGGCCCTTTTTGAAGGCGGACCGGATGCCATTGAGGTTGATCGACGTGATGCGCAGCAAAGCGAAACTCCTGTAATGCGGCCGCAGGGGGGGGCGGACAATGCCAGGAATTTAACCGACTCCGCCGCGGCCACCTGGAACAGCCCCGACAGCGGATAAAATGCGGGGTCTGCCACCTACCGGATCACCCTGCATGCCCGCCGCCCCGTCCTCCGTCACCGCCCTGGATTTCGTCCGTTTCGCCTTGAACGAGGGCGTTCTGCGCTTTGGCAGCTTCAAGGTCAAGTCGGGCCGCATCAGCCCCTATTTCTTCAACGCAGGCCTGTTCAACAATGGCCGCTCGGTCGGCAAGCTGGCGCAGTTCTACGCACAGGCGCTGCTGGATTCCGGCGTCGAATTCGACATGCTGTTCGGCCCCGCGTACAAGGGCATCCCGCTGTCCACCGCCACCGCCGTGGCGCTGGCCGGCCACCCGGACATGCAGGGCCGCAGCGACGTGCCGTTCGCCTACAACCGCAAGGAAGCCAAGGATCACGGCGAAGGCGGCACGCTGGTCGGCGCTCCGCTCAAAGGCAAGGTCGTCATCATTGACGACGTCATCACGGCCGGCACGTCGGTGCGCGAGTCCGTGGAAATCATCCGCGCCGCCGGCGCCGAACCGGCCGCCGTGCTGATCGCGATGGACCGCATGGAGCGCGCCGGCCCGGACGACGCCCTGTCGCCGCATTCGGCCGTGCAGGACGTGGCCAAGACCTACGGCATCCCCGTGGTGGCGATTGCCTCGCTGACCGACATCCTGGCCCTGCTGCAGGATGATGCGTCGTTTGCGGAGAACCGGGATGCCGTGCTGGCGTATCGGACGAAGTACGGGGTGAAGTAAGGGTCTCGTTGCTGAAAGCAATGACAAAGGGCGGCCATGGGCCGCCCTTTGTCATTGCAAAGATGCAATTGCCAAAACGTCATTGCCACAGATAGGGCGCAACGGGTTCGGCGACGCCGTGCGGTTGCCCGAACACGGTGACGCCGCTGGCCCGCGCCGCGTCCGCCAGCTTGCGGTCAAAGGTGGCCAGGCACGCGCGCTGCCGCAGCGAGAGTTCGAGATAACTGGCGTCGTAGGCAGTCAACCCATGGGCGCGGGCAAGCTGGCAGGTGCGCGCGATGCTGGAAGCCGCATCGTCGTTGTCGGCGGCGATGGGCAGGTTGTCGAGAAGCTGATTGAACGCAGCGACCTGGGCCCGCGAAATGCGCTGGCTGCGCTCTGCACGCAAAACGCCATTGGCAACTTCCACGCGCCAGATGTGAGGCACGGTGTTTTGCGAGCCGTGCGCGACGTCGAGCAGATGCTGGGCAAGCAGCGATTCGTGGACATCCACGCGGTACAGCAGCCAGGCAAGGGCGACCGACGCGTCCGGCACCAGACGGATGGTGTTCATTCCCGACCTTCTTCAATCCACGCGCGGATGATGTCGTGGGAGACCGGAGCCGCGGTGTGGAGGCGCTTCATGGCTTCCAGTGCATCGTGCGCGTTCAGCGAGGTGTCGGGCAGGACGGGCGTCAGCCTTGCGCGGCGAACGCCGTCGACAGCGATGATGAAGTGCTGCCCCTGGCTGAGGGCCTGCAGGTAATCGGTGAATCGGTGCAGCAAGTCGTTGCTGCTGACCTCGGTGTAGTTCATGACCAAGCCTCCGGCGAAATCGACCAGATCATTCTTGGCCAAACAAAAGGCCGCGGCAATATGCCGCGGCCCCCGATTCAGTCTGATATTGCGCCGGTTTTCCGCGAGGAGAACCGGCGGTCCATCAACTATCCAGCTTCTGCTTCAGCAGATCGTTCACCTGCTGCGGATTGGCCTTGCCGCGGGCGGCCTTCATGATCTGGCCGACCAGGGAGTTGAACGCCTTCTGCTTGCCGGCGCGGTACTCCTCGACGATGGCCGGGTTGGCGGCCAGCACCTCGTCGATCATCGCGCCGATGGCGCCCGTGTCGCTGATCTGCTTCAGGCCGCGCGATTCGATGATGGCGTCGGCATCGCCGCCATTTTCGCCGGCCCACATGGCGCCGAAGACTTCACGGGCGATCTTGTTGGAGATCGTGCCGTCGATGATGCGGCCGATCAGGGCCGCCAGCGCCGGCGCCGCGACGGGCGATTCGGCAATGGTCTTTTCTTCCTTGTTGAGCACGGCGGCGACTTCGCCCATGACCCAGTTGGACGCGAGCTTGGCCTGGCCGGCCGGCAGCGCGTTGGCGACCGCCTGGAAGTACGCGGCCAGATCGCGGCTGATGGTCAGTTGCGCGGCGTCGTACGCGGGCAGGCCGTATTCCGTTTCGAAGCGGGCTCGCTGGGCGGCCGGCAGTTCGGGCATGGCGGCGCGGACCTCGTCCACCCACGCGCTGGAGATCACCAGCGTGGGCAGGTCGGGATCGGGGAAGTAGCGGTAGTCGTGCGCGTCTTCCTTGCTGCGCATGCTGCGCGTTTCGTCGCGGTCGGCGTCGTACAGGCGCGTCTCCTGGACCACGGTGCCACCGTCCTCGATCAGCTCGATCTGGCGGCGCGCTTCGTAGGTGATGGCGCGTTCCAGGAAGCGGAACGAGTTGACGTTCTTGATCTCGGTGCGGGTGCCGAATTCCTTCTGGCCTACCGGGCGGACCGACACGTTGGCATCGCAGCGGAAGGAGCCTTCCTGCATGTTTCCGTCGCAAATGCCGAGCCACACGACCAGGCTGTGCAGCGCGCGCGCGTAGGCCACGGCCTCGGCAGCCGAGCGCATTTCGGGCTCGGTCACGATTTCCAGCAGCGGGGTGCCGGCGCGGTTCAGGTCGATGCCGCTGGCCGGGCTGCCATTGCCCAGGTTGAAGTCGTCGTGCAGGGACTTGCCGGCGTCTTCTTCAAGGTGGGCGCGCGTCAGGTTGACGGTCTTTTCTTCTTCGCCGACGAAGAACGACAGCGAGCCGCCCACCACCACCGGCAGCTCGTACTGGCTGATCTGGTAGCCCTTGGGCAGGTCAGGGTAGAAGTAATTCTTGCGCGCAAAAACCGAGCGCGGGGCGATCTTGGCGCCCACGGCCAGGCCGAAGCGGATGGCGCGTTCGGCCGCGCCGCGGTTCATGACCGGCAGGCTGCCCGGCAGGGCGAGGTCAACCTCGTTCGCCTGCGTGTTGGGTGCGGCGCCGAATTGCGTGCTGCTGCCCGAAAAGATCTTGGAGTCCGTGGAAAGCTGCGTGTGCGTTTCCAGGCCGATGACGATTTCCCAGTTCATGTTCTCAGCCTTGCTGGACAGGGGCACGCTGATGCCAGTCCGTCACGTGTTGGTAGCGGTCGGCGATGGCCAGCAGGCGGCCTTCGTCGAAGTAGTTGCCGATGATCTGCAGGCCGATGGGGCGATTTTGGTTCTCGCCGCCGAAGCCGCAGGGGATCGACATGGCGGGCAGGCCCGCCAGGCTGACGCCCAGCGTGTAGACGTCGGCCAGCCAGTCGGCGGTCGGGTCGTCGCGGTTGTCGCCGATGTTCTTGGCGACCGACGGCGTCACCGGTCCCATGATGACGTCGCACTGATCGGCATAGGCGCGCTGGAAGTCCTGCGCGATCAGGCGGCGCAGGCGCTGCGCCTGCAGGTAGTAGGCGTCGTAATAGCCGTGGGACAGCACGTAGGTGCCGATCAGGATGCGGCGCTTGACCTCGTCGCCGAAGCCTTCGGCGCGCGAGCGGCTGATCATCTCGTTCAGGTCGCCATACTGCTTGGCGCGGTGGCCGTAGCGCACGCCGTCGTAGCGGGCCAGATTGCTGGACGCTTCGGCGGGGGCGATGACGTAATACGCCGGAATGGCCAGCTCGGTGCGCGGCAGCGAGACGGGCACGCGCACGGCGCCCAGCGCCTCGAATTGCTCAAGCGCGGCCTGCACGGCGGCGGCCACATCGGGGGCCAGGCCGGCGCCGAAATACTCTTCGGGCACACCGATGCGCAGGCCTTTGAGCGGCTGGCTGCCGGCGGCGTCGAAACGGGCCTGCGCGGCGTCGAAGTCGCGGCGCACGCGGCCGGGTTCGTTGACCGCGCCATCGCATTTTTCGAGGCTGGTGGCGTCGCGCGGATCGAAGCCGCTGATGACATCCAGGATTTCAAGCAGGTCGCGGCTGCTGGGGGCCAGCGGGCCGGCCTGGTCCAGGCTGGAGCCGAAGGCCACCATGCCGTAACGCGACACGGTGCCGTAAGTGGGCTTGATGCCGCTGACACCGCACAGCGCGGCGGGTTGGCGGACCGAGCCACCGGTGTCGGTGCCGGTGGCGGCGGCGACCAGGCGGGCGGCCACGGCGGCGGCCGAACCGCCCGACGAGCCGCCGGGTACGGCGGCGTGATCCCAGGGGTTCTTCACGGCGCCGTATGCCGAGTTCTCGTTGCCAGAGCCCATGGCAAATTCGTCGCAGTTCAGCTTGCCCAGCGACACCGCGCCGGCCGCGCCCAGGCGTTCCACGACGGTCGCGTCGAACGGGCTGACGTAACCGTCGAGCATCTTGCTGCCCGCGGTAGTGCGCCAGCCGCGCGTCACGAACGCGTCCTTGTGGGCGATCGGGATGCCGGCCAGCGGACCCGCGGTGCCGGCTGCCAGTGCAGCGTCGGCCGCGCGGGCCTGGGCCAGCGTCAATTCGGCGTCAATATGTAAAAAGGAATTCAGGCCGCTGGCCGCTTCGGCGGCCGAGAGGGCGCTTTGCGCCAGGTCTACCGCGCTGACTTCGCGTTGCGCGAGGGCCGCGCGCAACGCGGCGATCCCCTCGAATTGGGTATGCAGGGCAGGTTTCGTCATGACTTAATCCAGGACCTTGGGAACCAGGAACAGGCCGTCCTGGGCATCGGGCGCGTTGGCCAGCAGTTCCTGGCGGCGGGCTTCCGATCCGGCTTCGGTCACGGCGTCTTCACGCAGGCGCAATACGATGTCCTCGTGCGCGGACAGGGGATGAGCCAGGGGTTCGACGCCTTGGGTATCGACGGACTGAAGCCGTTCGATCAGGTGGAGGATGCCGTTGAGTTCGGCCTGCGCGACGGTGCGCTGGTCGGGGGTCAGTTCGATTCTGGCCAGCCGGGCAATGCGGGCCACATCTTTGTCGTTGAGCGCCATGGGGGATTGCAAAAATCGGTAAGCGAAGGCCGCGGGGCGGGAGTGGGCAGTATGCATACGCCAAACCCGTTACAAAGCTTGAATAGCCTGCATTTATGCGCTATTTCCGGGGAAATTATAAGTTATGATTCACGGTTTAATCGCCGTGATGACAGGCGGACCCGTTGTTTCACGGGCCAAACGCCCCGCGGCTTGACCCCAATTCCCCCCAGAATTTAGCTGAGCTCCCATGTTCGGATTCCTGCGCAGTTATTTTTCCAGCGATATGGCGATTGACCTAGGTACCGCCAATACGCTGATTTACGTCCGCGGCAAGGGCATCGTTCTCGATGAGCCTTCCGTGGTCGCAATCCGTCATGAAGGCGGCCCCCACGGCAAGAAGATCATTCAGGCCGTCGGGCACGAAGCCAAGCAGATGCTCGGTCGCGTTCCCGGCAACATCGAGGCCATTCGGCCCATGAAAGACGGCGTGATTGCCGACTTCACGGTCACCGAACAGATGCTCAAGCAGTTCATCCGCATGGTGCACCCCCGCAACATGCTGGCGCCCAGCCCGCGGATCATCGTCTGCGTGCCCTGCGGCTCCACCCAGGTTGAACGCCGCGCCATCCGTGAATCGGCGCTCGGCGCCGGCGCTTCCCACGTGTTCCTGATCGAAGAACCCATGGCCGCCGCCATCGGCGCCGGCCTGGCCGTGTCCGACGCCAGCGGCTCGATGGTCGTCGACATCGGCGGCGGCACCACCGAAGTGGCCGTCATCTCGCTGGGCGGCATGGTCTACAAGGGTTCCGTGCGCGTCGGCGGCGACAAGTTCGACGAAGCCATCGTCAACTACATCCGCCGCAACTACGGCATGCTGATCGGCGAACCCACGGCCGAACTTATCAAGAAGGAAATCGGCTCGGCATTCCCGGGTTCCGAAGTCCGCGAAATCGAAGTCAAGGGCCGCAATCTGGCCGAAGGCGTGCCGCGCAGCTTCACGGTCTCGTCCAACGAGATCCTCGAATCGCTGACCGATCCGCTCAACCAGATCGTTTCCGCCGTCAAGATCGCGCTCGAACAGACGCCGCCCGAACTGGGCGCCGACATCACCGACAAGGGCATCGCCCTGACTGGTGGAGGCGCGCTCCTGCGTGACCTGGACCGCCTGCTGCAAGAAGAAACCGGCCTGCCGGTCGTGGTGGCCGACGATCCCCTGACCTGCGTCGTGCGCGGTTGCGGCGAGGCGCTGGAACACCTTGAGAAACTGGGCGCCATCTTCATCAACGACTAATATTGCCCGCCAGCCCGGAGCCCCGCTTTTTTCTGGCTCCGGCCGCTGCGGGGGCCTCGGACGCGGGCGCCCGGGCTGAGATTCATGCAACGACAAGGGACTCCCCCCCTATTCAGGCGCGGCCCACCGGCAGAGGTGCGGCTGGTCGTTCTGGTCGTCCTTGCTCTGGCCCTGATCGTCATGGATTCCCAATGGCGCATGCTGGAACCGGCGCGCCGCGCGATTGCCGTAGGGCTTTATCCGTTCCAGCGTGCCGTCATGGCGCCGCGCGATCTCGTCCAGCAAGTCAACGAATGGGTTAATGCGGCCAACCTCATCCGCAGCGAAAACGAAGCCTTGCAGCGTCAGCGCATCGAACTCGCCCAAGTCGCATCCCACGCGGCGCAGCTTGCCGCCGAAAACTCCCAGCTTCGCCGCCTGCTTGGCGTGACCGACACCGTGGCGCAGTCCGCCGTGGTCGTTGAAGTCATGTACGAACCCACCAACGCGTTCACGCAGCGCCTGGTCTTCAACAAGGGCAGCAAGGCTGGCTTGGCGCCCGGCATGCCCGTCATCGACGAAGGCGGTGTGGTTGGCCAGATCGTCCGCGTGACGCCCATGACCGCCGAGGCGGCGCTCGTCACCGACGAGCAGGTTTCCATCCCCGTGCAACTCCTGCGCAACGGACTTCGTCTGATTGCGTTCGGCGGCAACTCGCCCGGCAAGATGGAAGTGCGTTACCTGGCGGCCAATGCCGACATCAAGGAAGGCGATACTATTGTCACCAGCGGCGTCGGCGGCCTCTTTCCCGCCGGCCTGCCCGTGGCCAAGGTGACCTCGGTGGAACGCGATACCGCCTCCGGTTTCGCGCGCGCCGTATGTGAACCGCTGGCCCATCCCGAACGCTATCGCCATTTCCTGGTTCTGCAGGTGGATGTGGATCGCGCCGAGTCCAACCGTCAGGAGGTCGATTCCGGTGGATCGGACTAACCAACACGCTGCGGGGCAGTCCCCGCGCCGCCTTGGCACGCCCAGCAACGTGCATCCCGACCGGCTGTCGGGTCCCGCGCATGCCTTCTTCGTGTGGGGCACCGTCCTGCTCGCCTGGCTGGTGTCGCTGCTGCCGTGGCGTCTGTGGCAGGGCGCGCCCGACGTGCTGCTGCTCATCATCGCTTTCTGGTGCGTGCACGAGCCGCGCCGCGTGGGTCTGTTCACGGCTTTCTTCTTCGGCGTGCTGATGGACGTGCACGACGCCGGTCTCTTGGGTGAGCACGCGCTGTCGTACACGCTCGTTGCCTACGGCGCGGTGGTCCTGCATCGCCGGCTGCAACGGTTCGACCTCTGGAGCCAGGCGATGCACATGCTGCCTGTGTTCTTCATTGCGCGCTTCGTCACCCAGATCATCCACGCGTGGCTGGCCGGAAAATGGCCGGGCTGGGACTGGGGCATCAGCGTGCTGCTGACGGCTGCGTTGTGGCCGCTGGCGGGTTGGGTGCTGCACCTGCCGCAACGCGGTGTCGACGACGCCGAATCCTCATCCGCCTGACGGCGGCGTTGCGTCATGTTTGAATTCAAGAAAACCGGCCAGCAGCAGAAGCAGCGCTTTCGCCTGCGCGCCTGGGTGGGCGGCGCCTTCGCCCTGGTCTGCTTCGGCGTGCTGGTGGGCCGTTTCTGGTATCTGCAGGTCGACCGCTACGAGGGCCTGTCCGAACGCGCCGACCGCAACCGCATCGCGGTCGTGCCGATTCCGCCGCGCCGCGGCGAGATCCTGGATCGCAACGGCGAAGTCCTGGCCCGCAATTACCGCACCTACACGCTAGAAGTCGTGCCGGCCCACGCGGGCAACATGAACGAACTCTTCGAGCGCCTGACCGAAGTCGTCTACATCAGCCCGTCCGACCAGCGCCGCTTCAAGCGCCGCGCGGCCGAATCCAGCCGCTACGCCAGCCTGCAACTGCGCAATAACCTCAACGAAACCGAAGCCGCGTGGTTTGCCGCGCACGCCTTCCAGTTCCCGGGTGTGGAACTGCGCGCCCGCTGGGTGCGCGAGTACCCGCAGGGCGTGTCGGCCGCGCACGTGGTCGGCTACATCGGCCGCATCGCCGACAACGACATCGAAGAGCTGGACCGAGCCGGGCAGCTCGGCAACTACCGCGGCACCGAGGTCATCGGCAAGAAGGGCATCGAAAAGACCTGGGAAGAGCAGCTGCACGGCCGCACGGGCCTCGAAGAAGTCGAGGTCACCGCCGGCGGCCGGCCCATGCGCACGCTGCGCCGCATCGATCCGGTGCCGGGCTCGGACATCATGCTGTCCATCGACATGGGCCTGCAGAAGGTGGCCGAAGAGGCCTTCGAGGGCCAGCGCGGCGCCCTCGTCGCCATCGACCCGGACACGGGCGAGGTCCTGGCATTCGTGTCGCAGCCGTCGTTCGACCCGAACCTGTTCGTGGATGGCATCGACGTCGACAACTGGCGCATGCTGAACGAATCGCCGGACCATCCGCTTATCAACCGTCCCCTGTACGGCACGTATCCCATCGGCTCCACTTACAAGCCTTTCGTGGCGCTGGCCGCGCTGGAACTGGGCAAACGCCGCGCGACCGACCGGGTTTCGGACCCGGGCTATTACGAATTCGGCGGACAGAAGTTCCGCAACGCGGGCGGCGCGGCCTACGGCATGACGGACATGCACAAGGCCATCGTCGTGTCGTCCGACACTTATTTCTATTCGCTCGGCCCTGAAATCGGCGTGAACGCCCTGCACGATTTCACCAAGCAGTTCGGGTTCGGCCAGATCACCGGCATCGACCTGGAAGGCGAGAAACGCGGCGTGCTGCCGTCCACCGACTGGAAGCGCTCGGCCTACAAGGACAAGGAGCGCCAGCGCTGGTACGCGGGCGAAACGATTTCCGTGGCGGTGGGTCAGGGCTACAACGCCTTTACGCTGCTGCAATTGGCGCAGGGCACGTCCACGCTGGCCAACAACGGCCTGTACCGCCGCCCGCACCTGGTGCACGCGGTACGCGATTCGCGCTCGGGCGTGGCCAAGCCCACCGAGGCACCGCCGGACTACCGCATACCCCTCAAGCAGGCCAACGTGGACGTCATCAAGAACGCCATGGCCGACGTGGTGCGCGCCGGCACGGCGCGGCGCGCGTTCGCCAACACGCCGTACCAGGCGGCCGGCAAGACTGGCACGGCGCAGGTGTTCAGTCTGCGTGGCGGCCACTACCGGGCCAGCGCGATCGACGAACGCCTGCGCGATCACGCGCTGTTCATGGGCTTCGCGCCGCTCGAACAACCGCGCATCGCCGTGGCGCTGATCGTCGAAAACGCCGGCTGGGGCGCCAGCGTGGCGGCCCCGGTCGCGCGCAAGGTCTTCGATTACTGGCTGGCCAAGGATCGCCAGGACAAGATCGCGCGTCCCCAACCCGCCGACACCATGGCGACCGTCGATGACATCGCCTCCGACCTGGTGCGCCAACAATGAAACGTCTTGGCCTGATTCTGCTGCGCGTATTCACGGCCTTCGACTGGCCGCTGCTCGCGATCCTGATGATGTTCGCGGCGCTGGGCCTGACGGTGATGCACTCGGCCGTCGGTGGCACGGATTGGCGCTTCGCGGAACAGTCGCGCAACTTCATCATCGCGTTCTTTGCGATGTGGACAATGGCGCTGATTCCGCCAAAGCTGCTGATGAAGCTGGCGTTGCCGTTCTATGTGGTGGGCGTGGTGCTGCTGCTGGGCGTCGAGTTCTTCGGCGAAACCAGCAAGGGCGCAACCCGCTGGCTGAACCTGGGCGTGACCCGCATCCAGCCGTCCGAGATGATGAAGATCGCGGTGCCGATGATGCTGGCCTGGTATTTCCAGCGCCACGAAGGCGCGGTCCGCGTGCGCGACTTCCTCGCCGCCGCCGCGATGCTGGCCGCACCATTTGGCCTGATCGTGCTGCAGCCCGACCTGGGCACGGCGCTGCTGGTGTTCGGCGCGGGCTTTTTCGTGATCTATTTCGCGGGACTGTCGTTCAAACTGCTGGTGCCGGTCATGCTGGCCGGCGTTATTGCCATCGGCACACTGGTCTATTACGAAGATCAGCTCTGCGAGCCGGACGTGGACTGGGTGGTGCTGCATGAATACCAGAAGCACCGGGTCTGCACACTGCTCAATCCCAGCTCCGATCCGCTGGGCAAGGGCTTTCACACGATCCAGTCAATGATCGCAGTGGGCTCGGGCGGCGTCTACGGCAAGGGCTACATGAAGGGAACGCAGACGCACCTGGACTTCATCCCGGAACGCACGACTGACTTCATCTTTGCCGTGTACGCCGAGGAATTCGGCTTGTACGGCGGCATTGCAATCCTGGTGCTGTACGGCCTGATGATGGCGCGCGGTCTGACGATCGCATCCCGGGCTGCGTCGCAATTCGGCCGGCTGCTGGCGGGGGCGCTGACGATGATGCTGTTCATCTACGTGTTCGTGAACGTAGGCATGGTGACGGGGATATTGCCCGTGGTGGGGGTGCCGTTGCCGTTCATGAGTTATGGGGGGACGGCGTTGTTCACGATGGGGATTGCGTTTGGGATCATGATGAGTATTAGTCGGCATCGGTCTGTGAAGACTTGATGGTGGTTTGCTGATCGAATTCCTTGGTCGCTGCGTAGTTTTTATCTCCTGCATTTGTTGGCTCCTGTTGCCTGGGGCGCTTCGTAGGTCGGTGATCTTGGCGCCAAGAAGTTCTTTGTAGGTCGCCCGACGCCGCGGTCACCGTGGGCACGATCGCCCACGATTGCGGTCCGGAGCCTTCGCTCCGGACTGCCCCTTCGTCATCTTCGTCCAGGCCTTCGGCCTTCCCTTCAGATTCCCTCGGGCGCATCGACGGCGCTCGCGCCCACGGTGACCGCGACGCCGTGCTGCCAGGGTCTTTGGTATGGGGCGCTGCAAGACCTGTGGTCAGGGTAGGAGATCTGCGGGGCCGCCGAATTGCTGCCGCCCGGGCGGCGGCAATCGGCATCGTGGCGGTGGGTCGTCGTGGCGGGGTGCGCTTCGCGCTGGCGGAAGTTGGTGTGCTGATGGCATCACGAACAAGGGGGAGGGGCGGTGATGGGCGGCGCGCGTCGACCGCCTGCCACAGCTTCCCGACCCGTACGCGCGCCGCCCATCGGATACTTGAGTTCAAGTGACGATTAATGGCGAGCCGGGCTCGCTTCGCTGTTGGGTTTGGGCACCGAAATGTGCGACGGCTTTCATTCTTCTGCCGGTGTCAGACACCCGTGGACACGATCTCGGCGCGTAAGCCGCCTCGTAAGGGTGTCAGACACCTACTAGAGCGCCAAGAATCGAACCGCATCATCAGGGTGTCAGACACCTCATTCGGTCTTACGAATTTGCTGGTTTGCTGGTGTCAGACACCTAGCGCAGAAGCAGCCACACGCGAAGCGTCATCGCCACGACGCAAGACGCCGCGTAAGCCCCCAAAGGCCGCCCGCGCGGCCGGCCGGGGGCGGGCCCCGCAAGATCTTTCTCTCTCCCCCGCCGTGGGCAAGAACCTAAAGAACCCAACTCGCCCCGCCGCCGGCAAAGCTGAAGCAACTGGAGCACGACGTAGCGGGGGCTTGGGTGCGCGGGGCGTGTAGATGCGCCCGACGGAAACCGAAGGGAGCCGAAGGCGGACGAGGTTGAGGACGGGGCAGTCCGGAGCGAAGGCTCCGGACCGCAATCGTAGCCCCGCGCACCCAAGCCCCCGCTGCGGCGGGCGTCTAAAGAACCTGACTCGATGCCAGCCTAACCACCGCCATCCAAAGCACCCTAAGGCAACGCGTCAGGCACCCCAAGCTCCACGGCCAACTTCGTCAACCCATCCCAGATCCGGCTATCAAATTCCACCGAATCCGCATTGACCGCCCGATTCCGAGCTTCGTATTCACCCGGATACTGCACCGACTCAACCCCAGGCTGCGGCTTGCACGCATGCAGGTAGTCGATGAACGCGCCGACTTCCATCGACCGCCAGTCAGTATTGAAGTCCACCTGCGGATCCAGCAGCAGCGCGAACATGTTGTTGGTCGCCACCCCGATGCGCGGATGTTCAGGCTGGATCGTGCCGCCGCCGGACAGCACACCCGCGAGCAGTTCGGCCACCAGCCCCAGTGCGTAACCTTTGTGGCCGCCGAATGGCAACAACGCGCCGGGAGGATCGGTAAAGAGCGCACCCGGGTCAGTCGTCGGATTACCCTCTGCATCGATCAGCGCCCCTGGCGGCGCCTGTTCACCCTTGGCAGCCAGCACGCGCGCCTTGTTCACCGCGATCGAGCTGGTCGCCATGTCCACAATGAACGGCGGGCGCCCCCCAGGCAACGGGCCTGCGAAGCACAGCGGATTCGTGGTCAGGCACGCTTGCGCGCCGCCGAACGGGGCGACGGTGGGCGAGCGGTTGATCACGTTGGTGAAGGCCAGCAGGATCAGCCCCTTGGCCGCCACCATTTCACCGAAATGGCCCATGCGGCCAAGGTGATGGCTGTGGCGCAGGGTTAGAATGCACTGGCCGTGTTCCTGCGTGCGCTCGATCGCCTTTTCGATGACCACCTTGCCCACGTATTGACCCAGTCCGTGGTGGCCATCGTAGGCCAGCATGGCGCCGCGGTCGTTGAGGAGTTCGGGGCGGCCGTCGGGCTGAGCCAGGCCCTCGGACAGCACGCGGCGGTAATTCGTCAGGATCGACAGGCCGTGGCTTGTGTAGCCGACACGGTCGGATTCCACCAGATGCTCGGCCACGTCGCGGGCGATGTCTTCCGGCACGCCTTGTGCCATCAGCACCCGGCGGCCGTATTCGTTGGCTTGGGCTAGCGTGATTTTCATGACGACTCCTTACAGCCAGCCCAGCCAGCGCCAGTACGTCATGCCCATCAGCAGCATCAGCAGGTAGCCGACGATGGTCACAATGATGCCGACCTTGGCGAACTGCTTGGCGTTGAAGGTCTCGGTGCCCAGGCACACCATGTTCTGCGGTGCGTTGATGGGCAGGATGAAGCCGTAGCTGACCACGAAGCCCAGCAGCATCGTCATGCCCAGGCGGCTGAAGTCGCCCGGCAGCGTTGCCAGCACCGAGATCAGGATGGGCAGCATGGCCGAGGTCAGCGCGGTGGCGCTGGCAAAGCCCAGGTGGATGACGATCAGGAAGGCCGCCAGGATGGCGAAGATGGCGAGCGGGCCAAGATGGTCCAGGCCGGTGTGCAGCACCACCTGGTTGCCCAGCCACTGGCCAGCCTGCGTCGTGAGCAGCGCCGTGCCCAGGCTGATGCCCACGCCGAACACGATCACCGTGCCCCATGGGATACGCGATTGCACGTCTTTCCACGTCATCACGCCAAAGCGCGGCAGCATCAGCAGCACGAGGCCGAAGTAGGTGGTCGAGGTGGTGTCGAACTTGTGCAGCTTGCCTTCGGTGGACCAGAACAGCAGCAGCATGACCGACACGGCCATCAGGCGCTTTTGCGCACCGGTCATGGGACCCAGGTCGAGCAGCGATTTCTCGACGGCTTCCTTGCCGCCGGCGATGCTGTTGCTTTCAGGCGGCAGCAGCTTGAGCACGATGACGATCAGCACGGCCGACATGATCAGCGACCAGGGGGCGCCGGCGATCAGCCAGTCCGACCACGCCACGCGTTCGCCCAGCATCTTTTCCATGAAGCCGACCGTCAGCAGGTTCTGCGCGGCGGCGGTCTGGATGCCGACGTTCCAGATGCTGGTGGCCTGGGCCACGATGATCATGATGCCGGCCGCGATGTTCGAGCGCTTGTCCACGCCGAAGGCAGCGATGACGCCCATCATGATCGGCACCACGGCGGCGCTGCGCGCGGTGGCGCTGGGCACGACCAGGCTCAGCACGATCGTCACGGCGATACATCCGATGAGGATGCGGCGCGTGCTGGTGCCAACCTTGGACAGTGTTACCAGCGCGATGCGCCGGTCCAGTCCGGTGAATGTCATGGCGGCGGCAATGAACAAGGCGCCGGTGACGAGCGCCAGCGCCGAGTTCGCAAAGCCCGTCAGCGCCATGCTGATGGCGGCGGACGTGCCGTAGAGAACGTTGGGGTCTTTGATGGTGGGCGCGGTGCCCAGAAGGAAAGCCATCAGCGTCGTGATCATGATCGCGCTGGCTTCATACGACACGGCTTCGGTGATCCACACGACCACGGCGAACGCGAGGATTGCCAGCATGCGGTGGCCTGCAACGGGCAGGTCCGCGGGCAGGGGCATCATTAAAACGCCGATCATCACGAGGATGCCGGCGATGAGCCCGATTGGAATCTTGGTTTTCTTGGGGGCTTGCGAGGCGGGGACTGCGGTTTCCGCGGCCATATCCTTCTCCGGTTGAGGTCAAACTGACGAAACACCGCCCGCGAGCACGGGGTCAATCAAATCGGTGTGTCGACGCTACAGGATGATCGTGACGGCATTGTGGAAAACCCGTATTGATGAACGTCAAGAAGGTGGAGAACAGCGCTTGTGGAAAACTCGTCCTGGGCATTATGCTCGTCGCCCCCCGCGCGGGGCAAGCATGTGAGTGTTGCATCGGCGCGAACCAATCGGATCACGATGCGTGCGGTCGACCCACGAAAAGAACCGGGATTGGTACGTGAAATGGCGCTAATTCGGGCGCATCAGCCCAAGGCCAGGCGCAGCTGTTCGTCCAGATGCAGCGTGGGCGTGACGCGCCATCCGCTTTGCGCGTAGCGCAGCCAGCGGCCCAGCACCAAATGCGTCAGCAGGCTGGCATGCGCGGCAATGTTGGCTTCCTGCGGCAGGCCGCCGTCGGTGATGGCGATGCGCAGCGATTGCTTCAACGACGCCTCGATGCGGTCGTTGATGTGGTTGATACGCTCCTGCAGCCGGTTGTCTTCCGTGACCAGTGCATCGCCGGTCAGCACGCGGGTCATGCCCTTGTTGCGCTCCGAGAACGTCAGCAGCATGGAGACCGTCTTGTGGGCTTGAGGCAATCCGTAGGGCTCGGCGGTGGCGATCTGGTTCACCAGCGTGAAGATGCTGGTTTCGATGAACTCGATCAGTCCTTCGAACATCTGCGCCTTGCTTGCGAAGTGCCGGTAGAGGGCGGCTTCGGAGACCTCCAGACGCGCGGCCAGAGCGGCCGTGGTGATGCGGGACGCGTGCGGCTGTTCCAGCATTTCGGCCAGAGTCTGCAGAATCTGGGTCTTGCGCTCGCCGGGTTTGCTCGCCATGGGAGGGACTGCTTCGCGCAGGATGACGGGTGGAGGGGATGCTGCGAGCCGTCAGCCCCGCAGGGGGCGTCGGCGTAACAATAAATCACTGACGCAGTTTACCCGCAAGTCGACGTAGGCCGGGCGGTGCGAGCGTCCGCGGCCGAAGGGCGTGCCGGGGTGATACACGTGGACCGTCTTCAGGCCGGCCAGACGGGCGCCCCGCAGGTTGGCCAGCGTGTCTTCGACCAGCACGGCGCGGTGGGCGGGAACGCCTTCGCGCGCCAGCACGTAGCGCAGCAGCGCCGCGGAGGGCTTGGGCCGGAACTCGCCATGCAACCGCATGTGCTCGATGGCCCACAGGCTGTCGAACTGGCGCAGTATGCCCAGTTGCGACAGGACGGAGCGCGCATAGTGGAGCGGCGCGTTGGTCAGCAGGACCTTGCGCCCGGGCAGGCGGCGCAGCTTGTAGGCAAGCGCCTTTTCCGAGCGCATCAACGGCGCGACGTCGAAGTCGTGGCTGCGATGCAGGAATTCGTGGGCGTCGACGCCGTGGTGGCGCACCATGCCGATCATGGTGGCGCCGTAGCGTTTCCAGTACTGCTTGCGCACGAGGTTGGCGGCATCCACGTCCACGTTTAGCGCCTCGGCCACCGCCATGGTCATGCCGTGGTCGATCTTGGAGAAGATGGCGTGCGAGGTGTCGTGGAGCGTATTGTCCAGATCGAACAGCCACAGGCGCTCGGGCGCGCCTGTGGCAATCCCGCGGGAGCGGCGCATCCGCACCGCGGGCCGCAGCAACTGGCGTCGCACTTGCATCATGACGATCGCGCGGCGCGCCGTGCTGCGGGGGTGTGCGTCATCAGTGCGAGCTGATCATCGTGCCGACGCCCTGGTCGGTCAGGATTTCGAGCAGCAGGCAGTGCGGCACGCGGCCGTCGACGATGTGCACCGAATTGACGCCGTTCTTGGCGGCGTCCAGCGCGGACGAGATCTTGGGCAGCATGCCGCCGGAGATCGTGCCATCGGCAAAGAGCTCGTCGATAGTCTGGGCCGACAGGCTGCGCAGCAGCTTGCCGCCCTTGTCCAGTACGCCCGGAGTGTTGGTCAGCATGAGCAGCTTTTCGGCGCCCAGCACTTCGGCCATCTTGCCGGCGACGACGTCGGCATTGATGTTGTAGGCCGTGCCGTCCTCGCCATAGCCGATGGGCGAAATGACGGGGATGAACTGGTCGTCCTGCAGCGCCTTCACGACGGCCGGCTCGACCATCGTGATGTCGCCGACGAAACCGATGTCGATGGGCTCGGACGGGTTGTCCTTGTTGGCCATCAGCTTCTTCTGGGCCTGGATCAGACCACCGTCTTTGCCGGTCAGGCCGACGGCCTTGCCGCCGACCTCGTTGATCATCATGACGATGTCCTGCTGGACCTGGCCGCCCAGCACCCATTCCACGACTTCCATGGTCTCGGCGTCGGTGACGCGCATGCCCTGGATGAAGGTGCCTTGCTTGCCGATGCGGCGCAGGGCGTCATCGATCTGCGGACCACCACCGTGGACCACCACCGGGTTCAGACCCACCAGCTTGAGCAGCACGACATCGTGCGCGAAGCTGCGCTGCAATCGCTCTTCCGTCATGGCGTTGCCGCCGTACTTGACCACGATGGTCTTGCCGTGAAATCGTCGGATATACGGCAGAGCCTCGGACAGCACGGCGGCTTTGACGGCGGGAGACGAAACGGCAGCAGGGTCGGGGGTGTCGGTCATGGCAGCTAAGTCGGCAGATAAATAACAAAAAAGTTGATGTGCGTTAAAAAAATGCCTGCACAAGAACGCGGTTGGAACGCGCCTAGCGCAAGCATACGACGGATTGTAGTCCCCACAGGTTTCTTATGCTGCAAACCCATGTTCATATGCCCGACAAATAACCGGCATTCAGGTAAATTGGGGGCGTTTTCACAACGGCACGCCCCGCAAAAGGGGGCCTGCCCGAACCTGCGGGACATCGATCCCGGTTTTCACCATAAAAGAGGCAACACATGCGTTTGAACTTCGTCCGTTCCGCCCTGGCGGCGTCGGTCCTCCTGGTTGCCGCCAACGCGGCTCACGCCGAAAAGGTGGTCGTGGGCGCCACGCAGGTGCCGCACGCCGAGATCCTGGAAGTGGTCAAGCCCAAGCTGGCCAAGGAAGGCGTGGAGCTCGACATCAAGGTGTTCAGCGACTACGTGCAGCCCAACCTGCAACTGGCGGACAAGCAACTGGACGCCAACTTCTTCCAGCACAAGCCGTACCTGGAAAGCTTCAACAAGGATCGCAAGGCGACGCTCGTGCCGGTGGCGCTGGTCCACGTCGAGCCCTTCGGCGGCTATTCCAAGAAGATCAAGAGCCTGTCCGACCTGAAGGACGGCGCCACGGTCGCCATCCCCAATGACCCGTCCAACGGCGGCCGCGCCCTGGTGCTGCTGCAGAAGCAGGGCGTCATCAAACTCAAGGATCCGGCCAACATCCTGGCGACCGCCGCCGATGTCGTCGAGAACCCCAAGAAGCTGAAGTTCCGCGAACTCGAAGCCGCCATGCTGCCGCGCGCGCTGGACGACGTGGATCTGGCGCTGATCAACACCAACTACGCGCTGGAAGCCAGTCTGGTGCCGACCAAGGATGCCCTGTTCATCGAAGGCGCCGATTCGCCGTACGCCAACGTGCTGGTCACCCGCAGCGACAACAAGGACGCGCCCGGCATCAAGAAGCTGGTCGACGCGCTGCACTCGCCGGAGGTCAAGACCTTCATCCAGGAAAAGTACAAGGGCGCAGTGGTTCCCGCCTTCTGATGCGCGGCGCGCGGGCGGCTGCAACCGCCCGCACCCTGCGATCCGTGCGCTTCATGTAAGAAACTGGCCGCCCGTTCAACAACGGGCGGCTTTTTATTGGAAGGTGCCAGACACCCTTGTGGCGGTTCATCCATTGGGCGATCTTGCCCGATGGGTGTCAGACACCTTCAGCCTTCTTCAAGCCCAAAAAAAAATCGCCCGCTTGCAGCGGGCGATTCCTTGGGGCTGCGCCGATGCGGCGGATCAGCCGGCGGCCAGGGCCTTTTCGACGGTGGCGTGGAACTCGGCCTTGTCGTATTCGCCCAGGTACCGCTTGATGATATGTCCCTCTTTGTCGATGAGGAACGCCGTGGGCGTCAGGCGGATGTCGCCGAAGGCGCGCGCGATCTCGCCCTTGGTGTCCAGCGCGACCGGGAACGGCAGCTTGCGGGTTTCGGCGAAGTTGAGCACGAAGTTTGGCGGGTCGTAGTTCATGGCGACCGCGATGGCTTCATATCCCTTGTCCGCATACTCGTTGTAGGCGGAGATGGTGTCGGGCATCTGCTTCACGCAAGTCACACAGCTGGTTGCCCAGAATTTGACCAGCACGACCTTGCCTCGCAGGTCCTGCATGGAGAAGGTCTTGCCTTCCAGCGTGGTGAAGGTGACGTCGGGGGCGGTCTGGGCCGGGCGCATGGCGAACCAGGCGCCGATGCCGACCGCCACGAGAACTGCGAGGGCTACGATGGCTTTTTTCATTTGATGGGCATTGCTTCAACGCCGCTGCTCGTGCCGCCGGTGCCAGCCGCGTTGTCGGTGGCCGGACCGGTTCCGGTTTCGATGGGCGCCTTGCTTTCGGTGGTGGCGGGTTTGGAGCCGCTGCCAGACAGACGGATGGCTTCTTCGCGGCTGATGATTTCAAAGAGCTTGACGACTTTGGTCACGCCGCCGACATCGGCGGTGGCATTGGCGGCGTATTCGCCTTCTGCCTGGGTGACTTTGCCCATCAGGTAGACGACGCCGCGATCGGTGGTGACCGCGATGGTGCCCGAGGGCACGTACTTGGTGTTGAGCAGCGCGGTCTTGACCTTGGAGGTCAGCCAGGTGTCGTTGGAGCGCTGGCCGAACGAGGCGATGGGGCCGACGTTGAGCTGGTTGATGACCTGCTTCACGTTTTCGACGCTTTGCGCGATGGCCGTGGCCTGGTTCTTGGCTTCTTCGGAGGGCACGTCGCCGGTCAGCAGCAGGTGGCCGCCGTAGGCCATGGCGTTGACGCGGGCCGTGTCGCCCAGCTTCTGGGCGATCTGGCTCTGCGCCTTGAACGCCATGTTCTGGTCTTCGAGCTGGACGCCGGACGTGCGGCGGTCGGTGACCACGACCGCCGTGGTGGCGGCGGCGCCGCCCACGATCAAGGGCGCGCAGGCCGTCAGCGAAAGCGCCGCGGTCGATAGCGCGGCGGCAAGCATCAGCGGGCGGACTGCGGGTCGGACGTCAAGAATCATTCGGTGTCTCCAAGCAGAAGAGCGTCGATGCCGTCGCACAGCGCGTGCAGCAGCAGAATATGGACTTCCTGGATGCGCATGGTGCGATCGCTGGGAACACATAGATGGACGTCCATCGGGGTAATGAGTTCCCCCATGACGCCGCCGCCCTTGCCGGTCAGGGCCAGGACGTGCATCTCGCGCGCGCTGGCGGCTTCCATGGCGCGGACCACGTTGGGCGAATTGCCGCTGGTCGAGATGGCCACGAGCACGTCGCCGGCCTGTCCGAAGGCGTTGACCTGCCGTTCGTAGATTTCGTCAAAGCCGTAGTCGTTGCCGACTGCCGTGAGAATCGAGGTGTCGGTGTTGAGCGCAATGCCCGCGAGCGGCAGGCGTTCGCGTTCGAAGCGGCCCACCAGTTCCGCGATGAAATGCTGCGCGTCGGCAGCCGAGCCGCCATTGCCGCAAGCCAGAATCTTGCCGTTGTTCGCCAGGGCGCCGAACAGCACGTCCACGGCCACGGCCAGCGGTTCGGCCAGGACGTTCATGCTTTGTTCGTGAGCGGCCATGGCGTCGCGAAAGTGCGACGTCATACGAGAGGTCATATCCATGGGCGCGATTATCTCACGGGGCAAGGCCGCGGTTCTGTCCATGCGCAACGTGGGCGAGGGGGGATGTCACGCCAGACTTGCCGGGTCATGGCAGCCAGAATGCGCCGCGCAGCCAGGCGGGGTCGCCGCTGTCGAAAACCACGGCGTCGAAGCGGGCGGGCGGGACCAGGCCGCCCCAGTGCCGGCGGGCCAGTTCGGGCAGCCAATACGCCGCCGCGCGGGCAAGGCGCGTCTGTTTTTCGGGGCCGATGCTGGCGGCGGCGCCGCCGAAGCGGCTGGCGGCGCGCGCCCGGACCTCGACGAAGACCAGCGTGTCGCCCTCGCGCATGACGAGGTCGATTTCCCCGGCGCGGCAGGCCAGGTTGCGCGCCAGCAGCGTCAGACCCTGGGCCGCCAGCAGGCGCAACGCCGCCGCTTCATGATGGTCGCCGCGCCGCTGGGTGGGCGAGCGGCGCGGGGGCGGGCGGTCGGCAGGCGTGCGCCCGGTGCGCCGCCGGCGTTTTGCGGCGCGGCGGCGTGCCGCCAGCGCAAGTTCGCAGGCCAGGCGCAGGGTGTCGTCCGTCATGGGATTCCGAAAGCAGCGGGCATAGGCGGCTACACTGACATGGTTTTTCGTGTCAGCAGGCAGCAATGAATCAAAACGTCTCACCTCCCATTGCCGGCGATGCCTGGTCCCGCGTGTCGGAACGCGTGGCGGGCCAGCATTGGCCCGCCTCGACGCTGTATGTCGTGGCCACGCCCATCGGCAATCTCGGCGATCTGGGCCTGCGCGCCTGGCACGCCCTGCAACGGGCTGATGTGATCGCTGCCGAGGACACGCGCGCCAGCCGCACGCTGCTGGATGCCTGGGGCGTCAGCACGCCGCTCATGGCGGCGCATCGCCACAACGAGGCCGCCGCGGCGCAAGCCATTTGCGAGCGACTGGCGCAAGGCCAGCGCGTGGCCTTGGTGTCCGATGCCGGCGCGCCCGCGGTCAGCGACCCCGGCGCCCGCGTGGTCCGCGCCGTGCGCGCCGCCGGCTATGCGGTGGTGCCTGTACCCGGCCCCAGCGCCGTGATCGCCGCCCTCATGGGCAGCGGTGTCACCACGGACGAGAATCCTGCCTACGCCTTCGCGGGCTTTGCGCCGTCCAAGGCAGTGGCCCGGCAGCGCTGGCTGCGCCAATGGTGCGCGTTGCCTGCGCCCGTCGTGATGTTCGAATCGCCGCACCGGCTGGCGGCCACCTTTGCGGACCTGCTCGAGGTCTGCGGTCCGGAACGTGAACTGACCGTCGCGCGCGAACTGACCAAACGCTTCGAAGAGATCGGCACCGTCAAGCTGGGCGAGGCCGCGGCATGGCTGGCCGCCGATGCGCATCGCGAGCAGGGCGAGTTCGTGCTGATCGTCCATGCCGAGGCGGACGCGCCTGAGTCTGACGACGTCGATCCCGCCCACGACGTCCTGCTGGACGCCTTGCTGGAGTCGCTGTCCGTGCGCGACGCCGCGCGGGTCGCGGCCAAAGTCACCGGCCAGCCGCGCGACGTGCTCTACAACCGGGCCCTGACCCGCAAGAAGGGGCAGGAGTAAGCCATGGTGTATTCGACCGTCGTGTCCAACAAGCCTGCCGACCCGCAAGAGCGGCTGACCTATCGCGACATGCCCACGCCGCTCGGTGATCTGCGCCTGGTGGCCAGCCCGAAGGGATTGCGCGGCGCGTGGTTCACCGATCAGGCGCTGCTGCCGTCGCCGGATGGATGGACGCTGACCGATAGCGATCCGTTCCTGGAGCAGGCGCGGCGCGAACTTGACGAATGGTTTGCCGGCGAGCGCCGCCTGTTCGACGTGACGCTCGACCCGGTGGGGACGACCTTTCAGCACCAGGTCTGGCATGCGCTGTGCGCGCTGGAATTCGGCACGCTCACCAGCTACGGCGAACTGGCCCGCACGGTGAACCGGCCCAAGGGCGCGCAGGCAGTCGGCGGCGCGGTCGGCCGCAATCCCATCAGCATCATCATTCCTTGTCACCGCGTGATCGGCGCGGACACCTCGCTGACGGGCTTTGGCGGTGGATTGCCACGCAAGCAGGCGCTGCTGGCGCATGAAGGCAACCGCTATGTGAGCCGCAGCGCGCACGCGCGCCGGGTGTGCGACGGGCAGGCAGAGCTGCCCTGGTAGCCGTCGTTCCGCTTACTGCGACGCGATCGTCGGCAGGATGCCGATCCGGTCGGACACCAGCGGCACGGCATTGAGCGCGCTTTGGCGATCGGGATACGGACCGATCCGCACGCGGTACAGATTATTGGCCTGTTCCACCGACGCCGGCGGCGCGCCTTCGGCGCCGAGCTGCGTATTGATGCGGCTGACCAGCGACTGCGCGTTGCCGGGCTGGCTGAACGCGCCCACCTGCAGGTAGACGCTGCCCGTGGCGGCGCCGGCAGCCGGACGCATCGGGGCGGGGCTGGGCGCGGCAGGCGCCAGGGGCTCGGGCGCCAACGGCACGGGGGTGGACGTCACCGGCGCCATGACCGGCGTGGAGCCCGTGGCCGATTCCGGTTCCGGCGCGGGGGCCGCAGGCGCGCCTTGCGAGGCCAGACGACGGATCTCTTCGGGCTGGATGGCTTCCACGACCACTTGTCCGCTGCCCGGGCCGATGATGCCCAGCTTGTAGGCCGCGACGTAGGACAAGTCCATGATGCGGTCGCTATGGAAGGGGCCGCGGTCGTTCACCCGCACGATGATCGTCTTGCCGTTGACCATGCTGGTCACCCGCGCGTAGCTGGGGATCGGCAGCGTCGTGTGCGCGGCGGTCATGGCATACATGTCGTAGGTCTCGCCGATCGACGTGGAGTTGCCATGGAATTTCTTGCCGTACCACGAGGCGATGCCGCGCTTCTTGTAGGCCTGGCCGCTGGTGTCGGGTACGTAGCGCTGGCCGAACACGACATAGGGCCGGTTCGCGCCGCTGGCGTAAGGTTCCAGCTTGGGCACCGCGTCGGGGATCTGGTCCAGGTTCGACGGCGGATTGGCGTCCGGCCCGTCGTCCTTGTAGTAGCCGCCCTTCTTGCGTCCGCCGCTGGTGGAGCAGCCTGCCACGGCGATCGCCAGCAGCAGCATGAAAAGGAAATGTAGCGGGCGGGAAAGCGTCATGCGGTTTCGTCGGGCAGTTGCGTGCGGTGGCGCACCAGCAGCGGGTCGTGGTCGGCAAAGCGCAGCGCCAGTTGCTCCACGACATACACCGAACGGTGCTGGCCGCCGGTGCAGCCGATGGCCACGGTCAGATAGTTGCGGGTGTCCTGCGTGTACAGCGGCAGCCAGCGTTTCAGGAAGCCCGCGATGTCGTCGATCATCAGGCCCACCTGCTCGTACCCGGCGAGCCACGTGGCCACGGGTTCGTCGCGGCCGGTCAGCGGACGCAGGTTGCGGTCGTAATGGGGATTGGGCAAGCAGCGCACGTCGAACACCAGGTCCGCGTCGCCCGGCACGCCGCGCTTGTAGGCGAAGGATTCGAACGTCAGCACCAGCGGCGCGCGGTCCGCCTTGATCAGGTCGCGGATCCAGGCACGAAGCTGGCCGGGCGTCAGTTCTGACGTGTCGATGACGTGTTCCTGCTCGCGCAGCGGCGCCAGCAGCTCTCTTTCCAGCGCGATGCATTCGGTCAGCGACGGCGCCGTGCCGCCGCGTTGCAGGCGGTCGGTCAGCGGATGGCGGCGGCGCGATTCGGAATAGCGCTGCACCAGGGTGGCCGTATTGGCATCCAGGAAGACCACGCGCAGGCTGGTGCCCATGGCGCGCAGCGCGGTGACCACGTCGGGCAGCTCGGCCAGTTCACCGGGTGAGCGCACGTCGATTGCGACGGCGACGCGTTCCATGCCGTCATCGCGCGCCTGCGCAATGAATTCGGTCAGGAAACGGACGGGAAGATTGTCGACACAGGTGTAGCTCGCGTCCTCGAGCATGCGCAGCGCGACGGATTTGCCGGAACCGGAAATGCCGGTGACGAGGACGACTTTCAACATGGACATGATTGTGGCACGCTTTTCCAGGACGATGCCGGCGGGATAGCATCTGATATGGCCATAAACTCAGGATCTGCGCCTGTTCCCCGCTGCATGCCCTGACGTAAGCTAGGGGCCGCAGACGCCGCAGTTCCATCGCAGTTCCACTTTTACGCGCCCCGCCATCACGATTCGGGGGGTTGGAATTTGACCTAGATGTTAGCCCTCATTTCCTCTTGTAGTGTTTCACTGCCGCGGTTTTGGGCCTTCCGCAGCGCTTTGGCGGCTGCGGCTGTTGTGTTTATGTCCGCGCCGACCCTGGCGCAGCAGACGGCGCCGCCTACGCTGCAGCCCGACACCATGGCGGCCCGGGTCGCGGCCTGTACCGCCTGTCACGGCGCACAGGGCCGGGCGGGCGCCGACGGCTACTATCCGCGGCTGGCCGGCAAGCCGCAGGACTACCTCTATCACCAGCTTCTGAACTTTCGCGACGGGCGGCGGCAGTACCGGCCCATGACGCACCTGCTGGCCGGCTTGCCCGACGACTACCTGCGCGAGATGGCCGCGTACTTTTCCGAGCAGCATGTGCCGTATCCGGCGCCTGTTCGCGCGGACGTGTCCGCCGCCACGCTGGAGGCCGGTCGCCGGCTTGCCAAGGAGGGCGATGCGGCGCGCGGTCTGCCGGCCTGTGCCTCCTGTCACGGCGCGGCCCTGTCCGGCATGCTGCCCGCGATCCCAGGCCTGCTGGGTCTGCCGCGCGACTACATCGGCGCGCAGATCGGCGGCTGGAAGAACGGCCTGCGCCGCGCCGCCGCGCCGGATTGCATGGCCGACATCTCCAACAAGCTCACCCCCAACGACATCGGCGCCCTGGCGGCGTGGCTGTCGTCGCAGCCCGTCGTCGAGCCCTACGTGCCCGACGCCGCGAATTCGGTCCGGCTCCCCGCGGAATGCGGCAGCCAGACGCAACGCTGAACGGGGCCGCGAATGACGCTGATGAAAAGAATCCTGGTTGTTCTGCTGCTGGTGGTCGTAGTGGCCGCAGGCACGTTGTATTGGCTCGGCACGCGTGACGATGCCAGCACCGGCCCCGCCGTGGCGGCCGCCGACGGCGCGGCGCAGATCGAGCGTGGCCGCTACTTGGCGCTGGCTGGCAACTGCATGGCCTGCCACACCAGCCGAGGGGGCAAGGCGTTTGCCGGCGGCACGCCTGTGCCTACGCCGTTCGGCACGGTGTACGGCCCGAACATCACGCCCGACGCGGAGACCGGCATTGGCGCCTGGACGGCCGACGACTTCTGGCGGGCGCTGCACAACGGCAAGTCGAAGGACGGCACGCTGCTGTATCCGGCGTTCCCCTACACCGAATACACACGCGTCACGCGCAGCGATTCGGATGCGCTGTATGCCTATCTGCGCAGCATTTCGCCCGTCAGGCAGGCCAACCGACCGCCCGAGATGGCCTTTCCGTACGACCAGCGGATGCTGCTGGCGGCATGGCGCGCGTTGTATTTCAAGCCGGGAGTGCAAGACGCCGATCCCGGTCAATCGGTCCAATGGAATCGCGGCCGCTATCTGGTCGAAGGGCTGGGCCATTGCGCGGCCTGCCACACACCGCGCAACAGCCTGGGCGCCACGCGCAGCGGCGACGCGCTGGCCGGTGGCGTGATTCCCGTGCTGGACTGGTACGCGCCGCCGCTGACGAACGACATGCAGACCGGCATGGGGCGCTGGTCGGCGCAGGACATCGCCACGCTGCTCAAGACCGGCATTGCGGCGCATTCGACGGTTAGCGGGCCGATGGCGGAAGTCGTGCTGGGAAGCACGCAGCACCTGACAGAGGATGACGCGCTGGCCATCGGCGTGTATCTGAAATCGCTGCCCGCCACGCCGCCCGCAACCGATGCGCGTGCCGCCGCGCCTGCGCCTGCGGCCATGGAGCTGGGCGGCAAGCTGTACAGCCAGCAATGCGCGAAATGCCACCAGGCGGACGGCAAGGGCAGCGGCACGGCGTGGCCCGCGCTGGCCGGCAATCCGACGGTGACTGCGCCGTCGCCCGTCAATGCCATCCGCATGGTGCTGGACGGCGGGTACGCGCCCGCCACTGCAGCAAACCCGCGTCCTCACGGCATGCCGCCATTTGGCCAGGTGCTGAACGACAACGACATTGCGATGCTCGTGACGTACATCCGCAATAGCTGGGGCAACGAGGCGGGCGGGGTCAGCGCGCTGGAGGTCAAGCGCGCGCGGGCGTCGTCGACGTTGAATTAGCGCTGATGAAGGCCGCGGGCGGATGTCCCGCGCGCGGCCGGACAGGCGCGCTAGCGTGCGGCGGTCGCCGCGCGGCAGGCTTCGTGCGCCAGATCGCCCAGCGTGCGGATCGCGGCCTCGATGCCGGCTTCCCAGGGATGTCCGTAGTTCAGACGCAGCGCGCTTCCAAACTGGCCGCTGGCCGAGAAGATCGGGCCAGGCGCCACGCTAATGCCGCGCGCCAGCGCCTGGCGGTGCAGCGACAACGCATCCACGGCGGCGGGCAGTTCCAGCCACAGGAAGAATCCGCCCTGTGGCCGCGTCACGCGCGTGCCGGCGGGAAAGGCCTGTGCGATGGCGTCGGCCATGCGCTCCTGCTGCGCCTGCAAGGTCTGGCGCAGGCGACGCAGGTGGCGGTCGTAGCCGCCTTGCTCCAGGTATTCGGCAATCGCGCCTTGCGCGGGGCCCGATGCCGACAGTGTCGATGACAATTTCAGGCGCTGCACCTGCTGGGCATAGCGTCCGGCGCTGGCCCACCCGATGCGATAGCCGGGCGCCAGGCATTTCGAAAACGACGAGCAATGCAGCACCAGTCCGCGCGTGTCGTACGCCTTTGCGGGCACGGGCCGCGTCGTGCCGAAGTACAGCTCGCCATAGACGTCGTCTTCGATCAGCGGAATGTCGTGCCGCGCAAGCAGTTCGACCAGTTGCCGCTTTCGGTCGTCGGGCATCAGGCAGCCCAGCGGATTCTGGAATTGCGTCATCAGCCAGCAGGCGCGCGGTGCGTGACGCAGGATGGCAGCCTGCATCGCGTCCAGGTCGATGCCCGTGCGCGGATGGGTAGGGACTTCCAGCGCTTTCAAGCCAAGTCGTTCCAGCGCCTGCAGCGCACCGTAAAAGGTGGGCGCCTCGACCATGACGGTGTCGCCCGGCTGCGTGACCGCTTGCAGACAGAGGTTCAACGCCTCCAGGGCGCCGTTGGTGACGACGATATCGGTGGCAGGCAGGTTGATGCCGCCGATCAGGTAGCGCAGCGCGATCTGCCGGCGCAGGCGCGGATTGCCGGGCGCCAGGTCTTCGACGGTGTCGCGCGGATCCTGGCGCTTCAGATGCGCGGCCATGGCCTGCGCCAATCGCGGCAACGGAAACAGAAGCGGAGAGGGGAAGGCCGAACCGAGCGGCGTAACGTCACGGTTGCGCACCGAGCCGAGGATGTCGAATATCCGCTCGCTGATCGCCAGTTCGGTGGACTCGCCGTCGGGACACGAGGTGCCCGGTTCGGGCGGCAGCGATTCGGCGGGGGCGTTGACGTAGTAGCCCGAGCGCGGCTGCGCGCGAATCAGGCCGCGCGCTTCTAGCAGGTAATAGGCTTGGAAGACGGTGGAAGGGCTGACGCTGCGCGCGGCGCACGCGTCGCGCACCGAAGGCAGCTTGTCGCCGGCACGCAGGACGCCGCTTGCAATCGACGCGGCGATCTCGTCGGCCAGGGTTTCGTAAAGGCTCACGATGCCGCAGGGCGACGTTGCGGGCTCATTTGCTGCTTTGGAGGATCGCCATGGCCTGGCGTTCCATGAACTCGCCCAGCGTGTCGATGCCGCGCAGTTTGAGGATAGTGTTGCGCACCGCCGCCTCGACCAGCACGGCCAGGTTGCGGCCCGCGGCCACTTGCAGCATCACCTTGCGCACGGGCAGTCCCAGCATGTCCTGGGTGATGTCCTGCAGCGGCAGGCGCTCGAACTTGTCCTGCGCCGTGGCGCGCACCAGGTGCACGATGAGCTTGAGCCGCATCTTGCGGCGCACCGACGTTTCGCCAAAGATCGTGCGGATGTCGAGCAGGCCCAGGCCGCGGACTTCGAGCAGGTTCTGCAGCAGTTGCGGACAGTGGCCTTCGATCATGTTGGGCGCGGTGCGCGAGAACTCGACCGCGTCATCGGCGACCAGCCCGTGGCCGCGCGAAATCAGTTCAAGGGCCAGTTCGCTCTTGCCCAGACCCGATTCGCCGGTGATCAGCACGCCCAGTCCCAGCACGTCGAGGAACACGCCGTGCACCGTGGTGGTGGGCGCGAGCTTCTTGCCGAGATAGATGCGCAACAGGTCGATGAGCTGCGCGGCGGCCACCGGCGTGGACAGCAGCGGCACCTGGTGCTGGTCGCACTGGTCGACCAGATCTTGCGGCGGCGTCAGGCCATCGGCCAGCAGAATCGCCGGCACGCCGCCGATCAGCAGCTCGTCCATGTGATGCATGCGGCGGCGCAGGTCGAATCGCGTGTAGTACGCCAGCTCTTCCTGGCCGAACACCTGGATGCGCGACGGGTGGATCAGGTTCAAGTGGCCGACGAGGTCGGCGGCTGCCATGCCGTCGTCGGGAATCGCGCGGTCTGCGGCGCCCTGGCCCGAGATCCAGTTAAAGGGGATTTTGTCGGCGTTGTCGTCGACGAGTTCCTGCACCGTGAGCATGGCAGCGATTCCGCGTGGGATCAGAGTTGGCCGGTCGTGAGCATTTTGTGGACGATGGCCGGATCGGGCTCGGTGGCCAGGGCCTCGCGCAATGCCTTGTTGGACATCAGCTGGGCAAGTTCGGCCAGGATGTCCAGGTGCTGCTGCGTGGCGTTTTCAGGCACCAGCAGGCACAGCAGCATCGACACGGGCTGTCCGTCGGGCGCGTCGAAGGTGATGGGCTGGGCAAGGCGGATGAACGCCGCCAGTGCCTGCTCCAGACCCTTCACACGGCCATGCGGTACGGCCACGCCCTGACCCAGGGCAGTGGACCCCAGGCGCTCGCGGGCAAAAAGGCTGTCGAACACGAGGGCGCGTGCCAAGCCGTTGTTGTTTTCAAAAAGCAGACCGGCCTGTTCGAACGCACGTTTCTTGCTCGTGGCGAGCATATCGAGCACGACGTTGCCGGCGGGGAGGATGCGCGACAAATGATTCATCGGGGCATTATAGGGTTATATGACGCACTGCAACAATCAACCGACCCGGGCCTCGGAAGACCGAGATGCCAGCGGGACCACAAGAGCGACAGCATAGTCTGATCGCGATACCTTGTGGACATTCCTGGGCCTCGGAGGGTTCCCGCAGAGGCACGTATCGGACAAAGCCAGGGAAAACGCGAAGAGGCCGTCAGGCGGCAGCGGATGAAACAAGAGGGATTGGGTAGTGCAGGAGGGGAGTTTGCCGATGCCCCGGCTGGACGCAAGGTCTAGCGGGACACCGGGACTTAGGCAGGATCCGGGGATCGCTGTACTGCTAGTCGCTCAGGTGAGCGGTCATGAAGCGCGTTACTGCTGGGGTGGCGAGAGTGTCGCCGCTTGCCGCTTCACGGACTCTGCTGAATGACTCCTTACCTTGTCCTTGTGCTTGATGACCTGACGGTCGACTTTGTCAGCAAGAAGGTCTATGGCTGCATAGAGGTTTTCATCGGTTGCTTCACAATGAATGTCCTTGCCGCTCAGACGCATGGTGATTTCGGCTCTATGCCGCAGGGGCTCTACTGAGAGCATGACCTGGGTATCGATGACGTGATCGAAATGCCGCAGCACTCGCGCCAATTTGTTCATGACATATTCCCGGATGGCCGGGGTGACGTCGAGGTGACGACCGCAGATGCTCAGGTTCATAGTGTGCTCTCCTTCTAAAAGAGGAAAAAATTGCGCAAAAGGCGCGGTGGGGTCGTAGGCGTTCTCCTTCAATAAGCAGGGTTCGTTTAGCTCTAGTGTATAGACTCGGGCCGATAAAACAAGCTGACCTACCGCAACTTCATGGCATTTTTATGGCTGAGCCCGAGGGCGTATGGCGGTCTATTTTTATGCGTTACGGGGTCTTTCAGGCAGTGGTTACATACGGAAGTGTTCGCCCAGGTACACCCGGCGAACAGCGGGGTCGCCCACGATTTCGTCGGGGTGGCCGTCGGTCAGCACCTTGCCTTCGCTGATGATGTAGGCGCGGTCGCAGATGCCCAGGGTTTCCCGCACGTTGTGGTCGGTGATCAGCACGCCGATCCCCCGGCCCTTCAGGAAGCGCACGATGCGCTGGATTTCGATGACCGCAATGGGATCCACGCCGGCGAACGGTTCGTCCAGCAGGATGAAACGCGGACTGGTGGCCAGCGCGCGTGCGATTTCCACGCGGCGGCGTTCACCGCCCGACAGCGAGATGGCGGCGTTGCTGCGGATGTGCCCGATCTGCAGTTCTTCGAGCAGCGATTCCATCTGTTCGTTGATCTTGGGGGTCGACAGCGGACGGCCATCCGCACCCACTTGCAGTTCAAGCACCGCGCGGATGTTCTGCTCCACCGTCAGGCGGCGGAACACGGAGGCGTCCTGCGGCAGGTACGACAGGCCCATACGCGCGCGCTTGTGGATGGGCATCGCGGTGATGACGGAGCCGTCGATTTCAATGCGACCGGCGTCCGCCGGCACCAGGCCGACGATCATGTAGAAGCTGGTGGTCTTGCCTGCGCCATTGGGGCCCAGCAGGCCGACGACTTCGCCGCTGACCACTGACAGGGACACGTCCTGCACGACGGTGCGGCCGTTGTAGGTCTTGCGCAGTCCGGTTGCGCGCAGGCTGCCCTGCTTGACGCCCGAAGGGGCGGAGGTCACGGGGGTCGGCACTGAAGGTTGATTCATCGTGGCTGCGATTGGTGTTGCGGGAGAAGCGCTTCAGCGCCCTTTCTTGGCTGCCTGCTGCTTGCGGCATTCGGCGACGGCGGCGTCCAGCTTGGCGCGCGGTTCGGCCAAGGAACGCACGCGTCCACCGGCTGCGGCGGAGTTCGGGCCGCCTTGCGCTTCGTAAGTGCCGGACTTCTCGTTGTAGCGTACCCGGTCGCCGCGAATGGTATCGAACGGTTTCCCACAGACGTAGCGGGTCACGATGGCCTGGCCGATCAGGTCGAACGTGCTATTGGTGCCGTCGTATTCGGCGCGCAGGCCCTTGCCTTCGATGAGTTCGAAGTTTTCGGGGCGTTCCTGGCGGATGGTGACGACCTTGCCCTTGTTGGCCGTGGCCGTACCGTACTGGTTGCCCTTGGCATCCTCGTTCATCTGCAAGGTGTCGGAGGTCAGCGTCATCAGGCCGCGCGTCATGTTGACGTTGCCGGTGAACACGCTTTGCTTCTTCACGTCGTCGTAGTGCAGCGTGTCCGACAGGATCAGCGTGCTGGGCTCTTCGGCCGGCGCGGCCGCTTTCGGTTCCGCCGCGTGGGCCGGCGCAAGCGCGCAGGCCGTCAACAGCACGGCGCCCATCAGGCGGGTCGTCGGGGCGAGGAGGGTCCGAAGGTCGGTCATGGTTTTTTCTGGTCAGTGTTGTTGGCTGGAATTTCGGTGCGGCGTTGCTGTCTGCCTTCCGAACCGGCAATTTCCACGTCGGTCGATGCCGAAACCTGCAATTGGCGAGTCTTGTTGTTGTAGTGCATGCCCGTGCCCTGCATGCGCGAGCGGCCCTTGAGGACCGTGGCAGGCAGGTCGGTGAAGACCACGTCTTCATCGGGCAGGATGATGAGCTGCTGGCTGCGCACGTCCAGCATGTCGTTCTCGGGGTCCGGCTGCCGCAGCACATGGGCATCGCCCTGCATGACGATGCGCTTGCCGCCTTGTTCCATCACGGCCGTCTTGGACACCGCCACCGTGATCGGATTGGTCTCGCGCTGGCCCACGGCGCGGGGCGCCGTGACGTGATACGAGTCGTCGTCGGGGAAGTGTTCCATGTACTCGCCTTCCAGGCGGTTGATGGGCTTGCCCGTGGGATCTGTGCGCAACATCACGAAATTGCGCGACCACGCGTCCATTTCATGGGTGACGCGGCGCGGCGGGTCCACCTGGATGGCGCGTTGCGCGTAATCGGCCGCCCACCAAGAACTGGTGACCAGCACCAGCAGCAGGAACAGCGCGATCAGTGAGGGAAAGCGTTCTTTCATCGGGTGCGCCGCGAGGGCGTATTCGTTACGGGCGGAATCACTGGATTGCCCCGGGGCCAAGCAGGCCCGGCGCAGCCAGGAAGGCGCCCAGGCGGCCTTGCGAGGCCAACAGGAGATCGCAGCATTCGCGCACGGCCCCGCTTCCGCCGGGCAGGGTCGAAACCCAATGCGCGGCCTGGCTGACGTAGCCGGGGGCGTTGGGCACGCTGGCGGCAAAGCCCGCGCGCTGCAAGGCCGGCAGGTCGATGATGTCATCGCCCATGTAGCCGGTTTGATTCAGTTGGACACCGCAGCGCTGCGCAAGTTCGGTCAGGGCGGCGCCCTTGTCGCGTACGCCCTGGATGACTTCGGCGATACCGAGTTCGGCCGCGCGGCGCGCGACGATGGGGCCGGAACGGCCCGTGATCAGCGCGACTTTCAGTCCGCCTTCCATCAGCAGCCGCAGCCCGTGGCCGTCCAGCGCATGGAAGCGCTTTTGCAGTTCGCCGCCTTCGCCGTAATAAAGGCTGCCGTCGGTCAGCACGCCGTCCACGTCGAAGACCATCAGGCGCACAGCCGCGGCGCGTTCGCGCACGATGGCGGGGATACGGGCAAGCACCAGCGCTTCGGCCGGGTGATTCAGGGAAGCAGAGAGGTTCATAGTCATACCACTTTAGCGGCCATCAGATCGTGCATGTGCAATGCGCCGACCAGCGCGCCGTCATTGTCCATCACCAGCATGTGATTGAGCCGTTGTTCGTCCATCTGCCGGGCGGCCTCGACGGCCAGCGCCTCAGGGTTGATGCTGCGCGGCGATCGCGTCATCCCGGCCTCGACGGTCAGGCTGCGGATGTCGCCGTGCCGCGCGATGAGACGGCGCAAGTCGCCGTCAGTAAAGATGCCCAGCGGGCGGTGCTGCGTGTCGGTCACGACCGTCATGCCCATGCCCTTGGCCGACATGACCTCCAGGGCCTGCGACACCGAGGTGCCCGCAGTGACGATGGGCAGGGCCGTTCCCTCGCGCATGACGTCGCGCACATGGGTGAGCAGCCGGCGGCCCAGCGCGCCGCCCGGATGCGAGCGGGCAAAATCCTGCGGCCCGAATCCGCGCGCTTCCAGGCAGGCGACGGCCAGGGCATCGCCCAGTGCCAGCGCGGCCGTGGTGCTGGCGGTGGGCGCCAGGTTCAGCGGGCAGGCCTCTTGCGCCACGCTGGCATCCAGGTGGATGTCGGCCTGGCGGGCCAGTTCGGATTGCGGGTTGCCGGTGATCGCCACCAGGCCGGCGCCCATGCGGCGCACCACGGGGAGGATGGTCAGCAGTTCCTCGCCCGAGCCCGAATAGGATATGGCGATGAGGACGTCGTCGCGGGTGATCATGCCCAGGTCACCATGGACGGCCTCGGCGGCATGCACGAAGAAGGCAGGCGTGCCGGTCGAGGCCAGCGTCGCGGCGATCTTGCGGGCAATGTGTCCCGTTTTTCCGATGCCGCTGACGACCACTCGGCCGCGGCAGGCAAGCAGCAGGTCGACGACCCGCGTGAAGCTGTCATCCAGCCGGGCGGACAGGTCCAGCAGGCCCTGGCTTTCGATCTGTAGCGTTCTGCGCGCGGATGCCAGCGCGGTGCCGGACGATGAGGTGGGATGGTCGGTCATGGGCGGATTTTAATCGCAGTATGCTAGTTTGCCCCGCGCAGGGGCGTATGGCATGCTGGCGAGTCTTTCAACGGCTTTCAAACTTTCCTTCCAGGCCCGCTCCATGTCCAGCATTTCCAGTCCCGTCCTTGGCACGCCACTGTCCCCCTTGGCCACCCGCGTCATGCTGCTGGGTTCCGGTGAGCTGGGCAAAGAGGTCATCATCGCCCTGCAGCGTCTGGGCGTCGAAGTCATTGCGGTGGATCGGTATGCGGACGCCCCGGGCCATCAGGTGGCGCACCGGGCGCATGTGGTCTCGATGACAGACCCGCAAGCCCTGCGGCAGGTCATCGAGCAGGAGCAGCCGCACGTTATTGTCCCCGAAATCGAGGCCATTGCCACCAGCCTGCTGGTGGAACTGGAAGCGGCCGGCGTGGCGCGGGTCACCCCGACGGCCCGCGCGGCCCAGCTCACCATGAATCGCGAGGGTATCCGCCGCCTGGCGGCCGAGACCCTGGGTTTGCCCACCTCGCCGTACAGCTTCGTCGACACCGAGGAAGAACTGCGCCAGGCCATCGACGGGGGCATCGGCTATCCGTGCGTCATCAAGCCGGTCATGTCGTCCTCGGGCAAGGGCCAGTCGGTCATCAAGAGCGCCGACGACGTCGCTTCCGCCTGGCGCTATGCCCAGGAAGGGGGCCGGGTCGGGGGCGGCCGCGCCATCGTCGAGGGGTTCATCCGCTTCGACTACGAAATCACGCTTCTGACCGTGCGTGCCCGCGGCGCCGACGGCCAGGTCGAGACCCGGTACTGCGAGCCCATCGGCCACAAGCAGGTCGACGGCGACTACGTCGAAAGCTGGCAGCCGCACCCCATGTCGCCCGCGGCGCTCCAGCGCGCCCGCGACATCGCGCTGGCCGTCACGTCCGAACTGGGCGGGCTGGGTATCTTCGGCGTCGAGCTCTTCGTGGCGGGCGATCAGGTCTGGTTCTCGGAAGTCAGTCCGCGTCCGCACGACACCGGGATGGTCACCATGATTACGCAGGTGCAGAACGAATTCGAACTGCACGCCCGCGCGCTCCTGGGGCTGCCTGTCGACCCCAGCTTGCGCCAGCCGGGCGCCAGCAGCGTCATCTATGGCGGCGTGGAAGCCAAGGCCGTGACTTTCCACGGCGTGGCCGAGGCGCTGGCCGAGCCCGGCACGGACATCCGACTCTTCGGCAAGCCCGAATCCTTCGTCAAGCGCCGCATGGGCGTGGGGCTGGCCGTGGCCGAGGACGTTGCCGCCGCCCGCGCCAAGGCCAAGCGCGTGTCGGCCGCCGTGACCGTCAAGGCCGGCTGACCGCTTCGCCCCAACGTTGCTAACGGAATAGCGCCCGCCGTTCCCGCCGCTTTTTCCCCCGAAGAAAGCCACCCGCCACCCGGCCGGTGGCTTTTTTGTTGTCCGCCGCCGCCCGCCATGTGTTGTATGGCTGTCACGTTCGGCAGCTAATTTGCCCTGCGCGTCCTCTGAATGACGTGGGTTTGCGCCCTTGCCCCTGCGGCAAGTGTGGTTTGCGCTTTCTCATCGTTTGTTCGATAATTTCAGAAATTTCTGAAATCAACGTAACTGCATATGTCGTGCAGCGCGTCGTTGTGTTACCGGCTGATCCTCATGGCGCTTTCCCCCCAGATTGAACGTTTTGTCCTGCACTTCGGTGAAATGGGCAGCCGCTGGGGCGTGAATCGCACGGTCGGCCAGATCTATGCCCTGCTTTTTCTCGCGCCGCAGCCGCTCAATGCCGACGACATCGCCGAAGCCCTGGGCTTTTCGCGCTCGAACGTCAGCCTGGGCCTGAAAGAGCTGCAGTCCTGGCGCCTGGTCAAGCTGATCCATCAGGTGGGCGACCGCCGCGACTACTTCGAGACTCCCAAGGATGTCTGGGAAATCTTCCGCATCCTCATGGAAGAAAAGCGCAAGCGCGAAGTCGATCCCACCCTCACGCTCCTGCGCGACACGCTGCTGGAGTCGCCGTCCGGCGCGGACGAGGCCTACGCGCAACAACGAATGACCGAAATGCTGGAGCTCATCGAACTATCCACGGGGTGGTTCGATGAGGTTCAACGGCTGCCGCCCGAAACCCTCCAAAGCCTCATGAAACTTGGTTCCAAGGTTCAGAAGGTGTTGGGATTCGCCGGCAAATTGCGGGGCAAGGGCTGACCCATCACGCCCCGATTTTTCAGGAAACCTCTATGAAGTTGTATGCAACGCCCCTAACATGGCGCGGTAGACGGCCTGGGAACCATGCCGGTTGCCGCAGCGCGTCGACGCCTTGGGAGCAGCCTCATGATTGATCTCGATGTCGTGAATCTCTCGCGGTTCCAGTTCGCCGCGACTGCGCTCTACCATTTCATCTTTGTCCCGCTCACCCTTGGCCTGTCGTTCATGCTGGCCATCATGGAAAGCGTGTACGTCATGACCGGACGCGCCATCTGGAAGAAGATGACGATGTTCTGGGGCACGCTGTTCGGCATCAACTTCGCGCTGGGCGTGGCCACGGGCGTGGTGATGGAGTTCCAGTTCGGCATGAACTGGTCCTACTACAGCCACTACGTGGGCGACGTCTTCGGCGCGCCGCTGGCGCTTGAAGGGCTGATGGCGTTCTTCCTGGAAGCCACCTTCGTCGGCCTGTTCTTCTTCGGCTGGAACCGCATGTCCAAGGTCAGCCACCTGGCCGTGACCTGGCTGGTGGCCTTCGGCACGAACTTCTCGGCCCTGTGGATCCTGATCGCCAACGGCTGGATGCAGAACCCGGTCGGCGCGGTCTTCAATCCGGACACGATGCGCATGGAAATGACCGACTTCGCCGCGGTCATCTTCAACCCGGTCGCGCAAGCCAAGTTCGTGCATACCGTCAGCGCCGGGTACGTGGCGGGCGCCATGTTCGTCATGTCGATCAGCGCGTGGTATCTGCTGCGCGGCCGTCATATCGACCTGGCCAAGCGCTCGATGGCGGTAGCTGCCAGCTTCGGCCTGGCCGGCGCACTGTCGGTGGTCGTGCTGGGCGACGAAAGCGGCTATCTCACCACCGAACACCAGAAGATGAAGATCGCGGCCATGGAGTCCATGTGGCACACCGAGCCCGCGCCTGCTTCGTTCAACCTGTTCGCCATCCCGAACCAGGCCGAGCGCCGCAACGATTTCGCGATCGAGATTCCCTATGTCATGGGCATCATCGGCACGCGGTCGCTGACCACGCCGCTGCTGGGCATCAACGACCTGATCCTGCGCGCCGAGAACCGCATCCGCGACGGCCTCGTGGCGTATGAGGCCTTGCAGAAGATCCGCGCCAATCCCAAGGACGTCGATGCCCGCATGGTGTTCGACAAGACCTGGCCGGACCTGGGCTATGCGCTGCTGGTCAAGCGCTATCAACCAGACGTCAGCAAGGTCACCGAGGCGGACATCAAGCAGGCCGCGATCGATACCGTGCCGACGGTGGCGCCGCTGTTCTGGGCGTTCCGCATCATGGTCGCGGTGGGCATGTACCTGATCCTGTTCTTCGGCGTGGCGTTCTGGCTTGCCTCGCGCGGCCGCCTGGACAAGCGTCCGGCGCTGCTCAAGGTGGCGTTGTGGAGCCTGCCGCTGCCGTGGGTCGCGATCGAAAGCGGCTGGTTCGTCGCCGAGTACGGCCGCCAGCCCTGGGTGATCGAAGGCGTGCTGCCCACGTACTACGCGGCGTCGGGTCTGACCATGACCGACCTCGTCATCAGCCTGTCGATCTTCCTGGTGCTGTACACGATCCTGCTCATCATCGGCGTGAAGGTCATGCTGCACGCCATCAAGGCCGGACCGAAATCCGACGGGCCGGCGCCGGGTGATGCCGCCGCCGATCCCGTCCACGCCGCCGTGCGCGCCTGAGGGGAGAAACGCAAATGGATACCCTAATTCCTTTTGACTACGGCACGCTGCGCGTGGTGTGGTGGGTGCTGCTGGGCGCCTTACTCATCGGCTTTGCCGTCATGGACGGCTTTGACCTGGGCGTGGCGGCGCTGTTGCCGGTGGTCGCCAAGACCGACGCCGAGCGCCGCATCGTCATCAACGTGGTGGGACCGGTCTGGGAAGGCAATCAGGTCTGGCTCATCACGGCGGGCGGCGCCATCTTTGCCGCGTGGCCCTTGCTCTATGCCGCATCGTTCTCCGGCTTTTATCTGGCGATGATGCTGGTCCTGCTGGCGCTGATCCTGCGGCCGGTGGGCTTCAAGTACCGCAGCAAGATGGAAGGCACGCGCTGGCGCAATCGCTGGGACGCCGTGCTGTGCTTCTCGGGCGTCGTGGCATCGCTGGTGTTCGGCGTGGCGATGGGCAACATCGTGCTGGGCGTGCCGTTCACGTTCGACGCCGTGACGCTGCGCCCGATCTACGAAGGGCACTTCTTCCAGCTGTTCATGCCGTTCGCCCTGCTTGCGGGCGTGCTAAGCGTGGTGATGCTGGCCATGCACGGCGCGGTGCTGCTGGCCTGGCGCACGGATGACCCCGTGTCCTCGCGCGCTCGCAACTGGGGCCGTCTGTGCGCGGTGCTGACGGCGGTGCTGTTCGTGGCCGGCGGCTTCTGGGTCGCGGGCGGCGTGCCGGGTCATGCAATCACCAGCGCGGTCGATATGTCCGCGCCGTCCGATCCGATGCTCAAGACCGTGTCGGTGCAGACCGGCGCCTGGATGGCCAATTACGCGAAGTGGCCGTGGATGTGGATCGCGCCCGCGCTGGGCGTGGCGGGCGCGGTGCTGGCGGCGCTGCTGCTGACCGTGCGCGCCAACATGCTGGCATTCCTGTCGTCCTCGGCATCGATCGCCGGCGTGATCCTGACGGTGGGCTTCTCGCTCTTTCCGTTCATCATGCCGTCCTCGACCAATCCGAAGGCCGGCCTGACCATCTGGGACGGCTCGTCCAGCCACCTGACGCTGTGGATCATGGTGATTGCCGTGGCCATCTTCCTGCCGATCGTGACCGTCTACACCGGCTGGGTGTACCGCGTCATGCGCGGCAAGGTCACCCATGATTCGGTGGGCGGCACGCCCAACTCGTACTGATAAAGGAGCCCCGTCCATGTGGTATTTCTCGTGGATTCTCGGCCTTGGCCTGGCGTGCGCATTCGCCATTCTCAATGCGATGTGGTTCGAGCTGCGCGAAGGTCAGACCCATGACCCGCGCGCCAGCCGCGACGTCGAGTGAGCGGCGGCGCAAGCAGCCTCGAGCACGACCCGTCGGCGTCCCTGCAGAAGCCGCCGCGCGAGCAGTCGCGGTGGCTGATGGGACTGGCCCGGTCGGCACGGTTTCCGCTGATGCTGGCGGCCGCCGCGCCGCTGGTGAGCGGCGCTTTCCTGGTCGTGCAGGCCTGGCTGCTGGCCAGGGTGCTCGATTCGGCCATCGTGGGACATGTGCCCCGGCATGAACTGATTGGCGGCATCGCCGCCATCGCAGGGTTGATGCTGGTGCGCGCATGCATTACGTGGGCGGGCGAGCGCGCTGGCGCGGATGCGTCCGAACGCATCAAGCGCCACGTGCGCCAGTCCCTGTTCCAACGCCTGGTGCAGAAGGGCCCTTACTGGAGCCGCGGCAAGGCGTCGGGTGAACTGGCGAGCGCCGTGGTCGACCAGGTAGAGGCGCTGGATGGCTTCTTTGCCAAGTACCTGCCCGCGATGGCCGCGGCGGCAATGCTGCCGGTGGCCTTCTCGGTGGTTCTGTTGCCGGTGGATGTGATCGCCGGTCTGGTGCTGTTGATTACCGCGCCGCTCATTCCGCTGTTCATGGCGCTGGTGGGGTGGGGGGCGCAAGGCGCCAGCCGCCGTCACCTGCGTGCCTTCGCCCGCCTGTCGGGCTTTTTCGCGGACCGCCTGCGCGGGCTGTCCACCCTGAAACTGTATGGGCGCGCGCAGGCCGAGGCGCAGTCCGTCGTGGCGGCCAGCGATGCGCTGCGCCAGCGGACGATGTCGGTGCTGCGCATCGCGTTCCTGTCGTCGGCCGTACTGGAATTCTTCGCCGCGCTGGGCGTGGCGGGTGTTGCGGTGTACATCGGCCTGACTTACCTGGGATTCCTGGACGTTCGCTGGTCCCCGCTGACGCTGCAGGCCGGACTGTTCTGCCTGTTGATGGCGCCCGAGGTCTATGCGCCGCTGCGCCAGTTTGCCGCCCACTATCACGACCGCGCGACGGCGCTGGCTGCCGTGACGCAGATCGCCGTCCTGTTCGATGGCCTGCCGCAAGCCGATGCCGAAGACACGTCCGCACTGCGCGGCCAACCCGCGCATGCGGGCAAGGGCGCGGTGGTTACCGTGGAAGGTCTGCGCGCCGAGGCGCCGGGCCGTGGCCAGCCGGTGCTCGCAAATGCTGCCCTGGTCCTGGCGCCGGGTGAGCACGTGGCGCTGATGGGACCGAGCGGCGTCGGCAAATCCACGCTCATCGAGGCCGTCGCCCGTCTGCGGCCGGCCAGTGGCGAAATCCGCATCGATGGCTTGCCGCTGGCGCAATGGGATGAAGCCGCCTTGCGTCAACGCGTGGCGCTGATCGGCCAGCGGCCGCAGTTGCTGGCCGGATCGATCGCCGACAACATCCGGCTGGGCCAGCCCGGTGCCACGGATGCACAGGTGCAGGACGCCGCGCGCCGCGCCTGCATGCTGGAATTCACGCAAGACCTGCCGCACGGCCTGGACACCGCGCTGGGCAACCGCGGCCATGGCTTGTCCGGCGGACAGGCGCAGCGCGTGGCGCTGGCCCGTCTGTTCCTGCGGGACCCTGGCCTGATCCTGCTGGACGAACCTACCGCGCATCTGGATGAAGCGACGCAGGCTCGGGTGCTGGACGAGATCCTGCAGTTCTCCGCTGGCCGCACCCTGGTGCTGGCGACGCATTCGCCTGCGGTGGCCGCGCGATTTGGCCGGGTGGCGCATGTCGCCAACGGCACGGTGAAAGACGCATGAAGAATCTGTTGTTGCTCCTGCCCTTGTACGCGCGCCGCAAAGGCGGGCTTTTACTCGCATTGTTCTGTGCGCTGGCGACCGTCGCGGCCGGCGTCGGGTTGCTGGGCGTATCGGGGTGGTTTCTGACCGGCGCGTTCCTGGCCGGCGCCGGCAGCGTATTCAACCTGTTCGCGCCCTCCGCGCTGGTGCGCGGGCTGTCGTTCCTGCGCATCGTGTCGCGCTACGCCGACCGCGTGGTCGGGCATGCCGCCACCTTGCGTCTGCTGGCGGACCTGCGCGCCATGGTGTTTGCGGCGCTGACCCGGCTGACGCCGCGCCAGCTTTCGCGTTATCGCAGCGGCGATCTGGTCGCCCGCATGACGAACGACGTCGATGCGCTGGATACGGTATTTCTGTTTGTGCTGGCGCCGCTGGCCACCGCAATACTTGCCGGGGCGGTGCTCACCGCCGTGCTGGGGCAATGGGTACCGGCCGCGGCGCTGATTTTTGCATTGGCCCTGTTGACCGCGTGCGTGGTGGTGCCCTTGTGGCTATTGCGCGCGGCGCGCAAACCGGGCGTGTCGGCGCAGGAAAGTGCGGCAGGATTGCGCGCGGCCACGCTGGACGCCGTGGAGGGGCACGCGGACATGGTTGCCCTGCATGCGCAGGAGCAGACGCTGGCGCACTTCGAGCGTCTGTGCGAGGCAAGCGCTCTGGCGCGACGCAGCCAGGCACGGGTGGCGGTGCGCGGACAATGGTTCCTGCAGGTGGCCGCAGGTGTGGCGGTGTTGGCGCTGCTGTGGTTCGGTCTGGCCGGGCTTGAGTCGGGACAGATCGAAGGCCCTCTCCTGGCCGGTCTGCTGCTGGCCGTCATCGGCATCTTCGAGGTTGCCGGCCCGATCATGCGGGGCGCATCCCGGATGGGTTCCGCGATGTCGGCGGCGGCGCGCATCCGCGAGATCACGCAAAGCGAACCCGACATGCAGGATCCGGCGATGCCGCGCCCGCTGCCCACAAACGGTGCGTTGGAGCTGGCGGGTGTGCGCTTTGCGTACCCGGCCCGCGCAGCAGGCGACAGTGCGCCGGTGCTGCAGGACGTCAACCTGCGGATCGAGCCGGGCGAACGCGTGGCGATCGTGGGCGCAAGCGGCGCGGGCAAGTCCACGCTGCTGCATCTGATCCTCAGGCTCGAGGATCCGCAGGGCGGGCAGGTCCGGTTCGGCGGTCGCGATGCGCGCGAATGCGCACAGGCGGACTGGCATCGGCGGATCGTCCTGCTGTCGCAGGACGCGCCGGTGTTTCTGGGTACGCTTCGCACCAATCTGTTGATCGGCTATCCCGATGCCGACGATGCCGCGTTGTGGCGCGCCCTGGATGCGGCACGGCTTGGCGATTTCGTGCGCGGCCTGCCCGATGGCCTGGACACGTGGGCCGGCGAGACGGGTTCGCAACTGTCGGCCGGGCAGGCACGGCGCCTGTGTCTGGCCAGAGCCTTGCTGGCGCCTGCCGCCGTCATCGTGCTGGACGAACCGACCGCGGGATTGGACGCCGCGGCCGAAACCGCGTTCTTCGCGGATCTGGCACAGGCGGTACGCGGGCGCACCGTGGTGCTGGCCACGCATGCGGCATTGCCCGAGGGTGCGGTGCATCGTTGCCATGTGTTGCGCGATGGGCAATTGCATGACATGTCATCGCGCGCGGCAATCCTGGCTTAAGCGCAGCGGCGCGGTTATAGTTCGCCTTGCTTCAATTCTTCAGGGCCGATTCCATGCAGACCGACAACGCCGAGTTCATCCGGCGCACCATCCGCAGCGTTCCGGACTGGCCCCAACCCGGTGTCACGTTCCGCGACATCACGCCGGTGCTGCAGGACCCTCGTGCGTTCCGTGTCCTGATCGATCTCTTCGTCTATCGCTACATGCGCCAGCGCCTGGATCTGGTGGCGGGCGTGGACGCGCGCGGTTTCATCGTGGGCAGCGTGCTGGCTTATGAACTGAACCTGGGGTTCGTGCCCGTGCGCAAGAAGGGCAAGCTGCCCTATCGCACGGTGGCCGAGGAATATTCGCTGGAATACGGCAATGCCGCCGTCGAGATGCATACCGATTCGGTCCGCACGGGCCAGCGCGTCCTGCTGGTGGACGATCTGATCGCCACCGGGGGCACCATGCTCGCGGCCATCAAGCTGCTGCAGCGCCTGGGCGCCAACGTGGTGGAAGCCGCCGCCATCATCGACCTGCCGGATCTGGGCGGCTCGGCCAAGGTGGCCGCGACCGGCACGCCGCTTTACACGGTCTGTCAGTACGGCGCGGACACGACGCCGTAGTCCGTGTCGTCGTGATGGCGCCGCAGCTCGGCGCCGTCCTTCGGTGCTGCCCTTCTGCACCGTCCTTCAGCACCGTTTGCTAGTTACGCCTCCGACAAGCGGGGCTGGATGAAGTCCAGGAACGCCTTCGTCTTGGCGGGCAGCATGCGCGAAGGCAGCAGCGCAAACAAGGGAAGGGGAGTCAGACTCCATTCCGGCAATACGCGCACCAGGCCCGTCTGCTTGATGGCGCGCTCCATCGCATCAAACACCAGCAGCGGCGTGATGCCCAACCCCTGGCCGGCCAATCGCCCCAGCATCCCCACGTTATTGGCCGACAGGCGACCAGACACCTGAACGCGTTCCACCTTGTCGCCCGAATGGAGCATCCAGAAGGACGACTCCTCGCGCATGGTCGGGCGCAGGCATTCGTGGTGCGTCAGGTCTGCCGGCACACGCGGTTCTCCATGGCGCGCCAGGTATTCGGGCGACGCATAGAGCTGGTGCGCCATCAGCACGATCTTGCGCGAGATGAGGCTGGAATCGGGCTGCTGCCCAAAGCGCAGGATCAGGTCGAACGGATTGCTGATGGGATCGATCGGGCGCATGCTCAAGTCGAAGTCGCACTCGATATCGGGATGCTGTTCGCGGAACTCGCGGATCACGGCGGGCAGGAACAACTGCGCAAGGCTGGTGGGCAGCGAGATCCGCAGGCGCCCCTTGGGCTGCACTGCCATGTCCAGCAACTGATCGTGCGCGATGCGCGCCTCTTCGACGATGTGCCGGCAGCGTTCAAAGTAGATTGCGCCCGCTTCGGTCAGGTCGATCTTGCGGGTGCTGCGATTGAGCAGCCGCATGCCGACGCTGCGTTCGAGTTCGCTGACCCGGCGCGACAGCGTGGAAGTCGGGATATTCAGGGCTTCGGCGGCGTGGCTGAAGTTCTTGCGCTTGGCGACCTCGACGAATAGCGCGATGTCGTTAAGCTGGATGTCCATGAATGCCCTCGAGACTCAAATTTCCATTTCTGGCAGATTCGTATGATAAATGGAATTATTGTCCCGCCAGTAGAAATGTCTATTTCTCCGGATTGCACAACAGTTCCATCGGCGCTGCGTTCAGATTGCGTTACCTAGCTTGCGCGAAACTGAATGAAGAACTGAATGAAGTCAACGCCAGCGCGCATGGTGCATCAGTCTGGCGAGCAGGTTCACCTACCGTGTCCCGCACGGATACGACTTGCAATTGTCCCATCCGTGCAAATATGTTCACCAAATTAAGGGTTTTTACTAGGGCTTAATAACCAGATACTTCGTCCCAGCAATCAAATTGTCATATCGAATGCCGCCAACCCGGCGCAAGACGATGTGCAACGTTTAGGATGGAGTCATCTCAATGAAAGCCCTAGCAACCGCACTTATGGTTACCGCTACCCTGGTCGGCATGTCCGCCGCTCACGCCGATGGCAAGACGCGTGAACAAGTCCAGCAGGAACTGCAAGCCGCCAAGGCCGCCGGCACCGTCACCTTTGGTGAACTGGACTATCCGCCCGCCGTCGCCCAGACCACCAGCCTGTCGCGCGAACAGGTTCAGCAGGAATTGCAAAGCGCCAAGGCCGCAGGTCAGGTGACGAGCGCTGAACTGGATTACCCGCCCAAGACCGTGGCGCAGACCGCCGGCAAGAGCCGTGCAGAAGTCCGCCAGGAATTGGCCGACGCCAAGGCGCGCGGCGAATACACGTTTGGCGAACTGGACTACCCGCCCAAGGGCCGCTGATTTCCAGCGCTGGCGCGCCGCGCCGCCCCGCAGGTCACCGAAAGAACCCCTTGTGACGCCGAGGGGTTTTTTTGCGCCTCGCGTTTTTATCTGTGCGGAAACAGTGTGGCGTTTACGCCGCACAACTATTCCGCCTGCACTACATATGTTGCCGGCCGGAAGGGCAAGGAAAGCCGCATCTAATCTCGCGATATTCTGATGCGAGCAATGATTCATATTTGAGATCAAGGCCTTACCGAGCTTTTTGGAACAAGGCGAGCCTTCGGTTTGCGTCATTATCCCAGCCATGGAAAGTAGTTCGTCGAAATCCGGGTTACTACGAACTGCTACAAGCCGGACACTACGCCCAGTGCATCGCCGCTCGATTCAACGTTGCGGCATGCGAGGGCCCGCGGTGTTCGGCGGCGCCCCGCAATGCGCCTTTCATCTCGCCATTTTGGGGATTCAAATGAAGAAGACGTTTCTGGCCGTCGCGTTGCTGACCGGCTTTGCCGGCGCCGCGCAGGCCGCCGATTCCGTGACGCTGTACGGCTTGATCGATGCTGGCCTCGGTTACGAAAAAGTGAAGTTCAAGGGCAATTCGCAGAGCCGCATCGGTGCGGTTCAGGGCGTGAGCAGCGGTTCGCGCTTTGGCCTGCGCGGCACGGAAGACCTGGGCGACGGCCTGCGCGCCGTGTTCACGCTGGAAGGCGGCTTCGGTCCCCTGAACGGCAAGTCGCTGCAGAACGACCGTTTGTTCGGCCGCCAAGCGACGGTTGGTCTGGACAGCGATTCTTGGGGCCGTCTGGAATTCGGCCGTCAGACGAACCTGGCGTCGAAGTACTTCGGCTCGATCGACCCGTTCTCGATCAGCTACAACAACGCCAACATGGGTACGACGTTCGGCAGCGCCAACACGATGCGCCTGGACAACATGGTCCTGTATCAAACCCCCAGCCTGGGCGGTTTGAAGGTCGGCCTCGGCTACGCGTTCAGCGCGGACGACACCGTCACGGACACGACGCAGAAGGGCTTTGCCACGGGCAACAACAACCGTGTGATCACCGCCGGTGTGCAATACGTCAACGGCCCGCTGAATCTGGCGGCCGCCTACGACCGCTTCAACCCGTCCAACGACCGCGTCGGCGGCAAGGACGCAGCGCGCATCCAGGAATACATTGTCGGCGGTTCGTACGACTTTGAAGTCGTGAAGATCGCGGCGGCTTTCGGCCAGACGCGTGATGGCTGGTTCGTCGGCCAGAACATGGGCACGACGCCCGACGGCATGAACAAGCTGGGTTCGTTCAAGCTGGCTGATGGCTTCCGCGCCAATTCGTACATGCTCGGCGCCACCGTGCCGATGGGCCGCCACGCCGTGTTCGGTTCGTGGCAGCGCGCCACCGCCAGCAACGACAAGCTGACGGGCGACGACGCAACGTTCAACGTGTACAGCCTTGGCTACACGTACGACTTCACCAAGCGCACGAACCTGTACGCGTACGCCTCGTATGGCGACAACTACGCGTTCCAGCACGACGCGACCGACACGGCCGTCGCCGTCGGCCTGCGCCACCGTTTCTAAGCGTCAGGACGTCCGGCTGGACCTTGCTGAATGTGCGGGCCATTCTCCGTGGACCGCTGAGTGACAGCGAACCCCCCTAGATCGGGTTCAGCCGGGCGCGCCTTGCGCACAGAAGGGAAGGGCCTCCGCAAGGAGGCCCTCTCGCATTCAGGACACCTGAATCGCAGCGGCTACAGGAAGAGCTTGTACGCCGGGTTGTCGGTTTCGTTCCAATGCGGATAGCCCAGTTCCGCCACGAAGTTGCGGAATTGCTTCTTGTCCGCCGGCGGCACCTGGATGCCGATCAGGATGCGGCCATAGTCGGCACCCTGGTTGCGGTAATGGAACAGGCTGATGTTCCAGTCGGGATTCATCGCATTCAAAAAGCGCATCAGCGCGCCCGGCCGCTCGGGGAATTCAAAGCGGTACAGCAGTTCGTTGCGCGCCAGCGCCGAGCGGCCGCCCACCATGTGGCGCAAGTGGGTCTTGGCCATTTCGTCGTGGGTCAGGTCCAGCGTGTCGAAGCCGTGGCGGCGGAAATTCGCCGCGATCTTGTCAGGTTCTGCGGCCGAAGACACCTGGATGCCGACGAACACGTGGGCGCGGTCCGCGTCCGAGATGCGGTAGTTGAATTCGGTGACGCTGCGTTCGCCCACCAGTTCGCAGAAGCGGCGGAAGCTACCGCGCTGCTCGGGCATGGTGACCGCGAAGATAGCCTCGCGCATTTCGCCGACCTCGGCGCGTTCGGACACGAAGCGCAGCCGGTCGAAGTTCATGTTGGCGCCGCAGGCAATCGCCACCAGCGTCTTGTTTTTCAGATTGTGTTCGGCCGCGTACTGCTTGGCGCCGGCCACGGCCATCGCGCCGGCCGGCTCCAGCACGCTGCGCGTGTCCTGGAAGACATCCTTGATGGCGGCGCAGATCGCATCGGTGTTGACCACCACGTAGTCGTCCACATATTTGCGCGCCAGCTTGAAGGTCTCGGCGCCCACCATCTTGACCGCCGTGCCGTCCGAGAACAGGCCCACGTCGTTCAACTGAACGCGCCGGCCCGCGCGCACGCTGCGCAGCATGGCGTCTGAGTCCTCGGTCTGCACGCCGATGATCTTGATCTCGGGGCGCAGCTGCTTGATATAGGCCGCCACCCCGGCGATGAGGCCGCCGCCGCCGATCGCCACGAAGATCGCGTCGATGTGGCCGGGATGCTGGCGCAGGATTTCCATGCCCACGGTGCCCTGGCCGGCGATCACGTCGGGATCGTCGAACGGATGGACGAAGGTCAGCTTCTCTTTCTTTTCCAGCACCTGCGCATGCGCGTAGGCGTCCGAAAAGCTCTCGCCGGCCAGCACGACCTCGCCGCCCAGGCGGCGCACGGCGTCGATCTTGACCTGCGGGCTGGTCGTGGGCATGACGATGACGGCGCGGCAGCCAAGCCGGCTTGCCGCCAACGCAACGCCCTGGGCGTGGTTGCCGGCCGAGGCCGCGATCACGCCGCGATTGCGCGCCGCCGGCGTGAGGTTGGCCATCTTGTTGTACGCGCCGCGCAGCTTGAAGCTGAACACCGCCTGGGTATCTTCGCGCTTGAGCAACATCGTGTTCGACATCCGCTGCGACAGCAGCGGCGCCGCCTCGAGCGGGGATTCGACCGCGACGTCGTAAACCTTGGAAGTCAGGATGCGTTTCAGATAATCAGTGGACATGGACCGCGCAACAGGCAAGAGTGAGGACTGGCCAAGATTATTGCAGGGAATGCGTGTCGCCTTCCGGGATTCCCGCGGCTACACTGCCGCAACCATGGAAGAAAGTCTCTTATCCGCAGTTCATTGGCTCCTGGGCGTGCTGGCATTGCCCTCAGTCGGCCTGTCGGCCATCTTCACCGTTTCGCTCGTGTCCGCGACGCTGCTGCCCCTGGGCTCCGAGCCGGCGGTGTTCGGCTACATCAAGCTTTCGCCGGACATGTTCTGGCCCGCCATCCTGGTGGCCACCGCAGGCAACACCGTGGGCGGGGCCATCAGCTACGCGATGGGCCTGGGCGCCGAAAAGGCGGTCGAGCGCTGGAAGGAAAAGCACCCGCATCCGCATCCCAAGGCGACCGAGGGTGGCCGCATGCGTGGCCGCTGGAACGAGCGCGCCCATGACTGGCTGCACCGGATGGGACCGCCCGCGCTGCTGTTGTCCTGGTTGCCCGCGGTGGGCGATCCCCTATGCGCGGTTGCCGGCTGGTTGCGCCTGTCGTTCTGGCCCTGCGTGTTCTACATGGCCATCGGCAAATTCATGCGCTATCTGTTCATGACCGCCGGGCTGCTCTGGTTCTTTCCTGGAAAAATCTAGCCCTGACGCCGGACTTAAACGGGGACGGTACATGTCGTTCCCGGCGCGCTTTTGGACGCCTTGCCAGACTTATTAGGGGTCAAGTCGGGACAATGGCATAAAATACTTTTTTAAGGGCCCCCTCTTGCCGCCATGAACGCCCCACTCGCCAGCCACATCTTGAACGGGGCGATGCCGCCCGCCGCACCCGCGCGATTGCGCGAAATCCCCTATAACTACACGTCGTTTTCCGACCGCGAAATCGTGGGCCGGTTATTGGGTGAAGACGCCTGGAGCCTGCTGAGCGACCTGCGCGGCGAGCGCCGCACCGGCCGTTCCGCCCGGATGCTCTACGAAGTGCTGGGCGACATCTGGGTCGTGCGCCGCAATCCTTATCTGCAGGACGACCTGCTCGACAATCCCAAGCGCCGCAAGCAGCTCATCGAGGCGCTGCATCACCGCCTGGGCGAAATCGACAAGCGCCGCGACCCGAGCGCGCCCGCTGAAGCCGGCCACGATCCGCATCGCGACGAAAAGGTCGTCGGTCTGCTGGCCCGGGCGCGTTCCGCCATTGCGGCGTTTGAGGGCGAATTCGACCAGACCGCCATGATGCGCAAGCAGGCGCAGAAGGTGCTGGGCCGCATCACCGCGCGCGACAACATCAAGTTCGACGGCCTGTCGCGCGTGTCGCACGTCACGGACGCGACCGACTGGCGCGTGGAGTACCCCTTCGTGGTGCTGACGCCGGACACCGAGGACGAGATCGCCGCGCTGGTCACCGCCTGTATTGAACTGGGCCTGACCATCGTGCCGCGCGGCGGCGGCACCGGCTACACCGGCGGCGCCATTCCGCTGACCTGGAAGTCGGCGGTCATCAACACCGAAAAATTCGACAAACTGGGCAAGGTCGAGTCCTGTATCCTGCCCGGCCTCACCGAGCCCGTCGCGGTCATCCATGCCGGCGCCGGCGTGGTCACCAAGCGCGTTTCCGAAGCGGCCGAGGCCGCCGGCTTCGTGTTCGCCGTGGACCCGACGTCCGCCGAAGCCTCCTGCGTGGGTGGCAACATCGCCATGAACGCCGGCGGCAAGAAGGCCGTGCTGTGGGGCACCGCGCTGGACAACCTGGCCTGGTGGCGCATGGTCGATCCGGACGGCAACTGGCTGGAAGTCACGCGCCTGGACCACAACATGGGCAAGATCCATGACGTGGAAGTGGCCCGTTTCGAGCTCAAGTGGTTCGACGGCAAGGGCAAGCCCGGCGAGCGCCTGCTCAAAACCGAAACGCTGGAAATCCAGGGCCGCGTGTTCCGCAAGGAAGGCCTGGGCAAGGACGTGACGGACAAGTTCCTGGCGGGGCTGCCCGGCATCCAGAAGGAAGGCTGCGACGGTCTCATCACGTCGGCGCGCTGGGTGCTGCACCGCATGCCGCGCCATACGCGCACCGTCTGTATGGAGTTCTTCGGGCAGGCGCGCGACGCCATCCCGTCGATCGTCGAGGTCAAGGGCTACCTGGACGGCGAAGGCAAGGCGCGCGGCGCCATCCTGGCCGGCCTGGAGCATCTGGACGAACGCTACCTGCGCGCGGTCGGCTACGCCACCAAGAGCAAGCGCGGCGTGCTGCCCAAGATGGTCCTGATCGGCGACATCGTCGGCGACGATGACGACGCAGTGGCCGCGGCCGCCAGCGAAGTCGTACGCCTGGCCAACACGCGTCACGGCGAGGGCTTTGTCGCCGTCAGCGCCGAGGCGCGCAAGAAATTCTGGCTGGACCGCTCGCGCACCGCCGCGATCGCGCGTCACACCAACGCCTTCAAGATCAACGAAGACGTCGTGATCCCGCTGCCCCGCATGGGCGAATACACGGATCACATCGAGCGCATCAACATCGAACTGTCGACCAGCAACAAGCTCAAGCTGCTGGGCGAGCTTGACGCGTACCTGTGCACGCCGCTGCCGGTCGGCAAGATCGACGACGCCGACATCGAGACCACGCGCGCCGAGGTGCTGGCCGAACGTACCCGACAGGCCATCGAACTGATCGCCGCCACGCGCCAGCGCTGGCAGTGGCTGCTGGACAACCTGGACCTGCCGCTGGGCGATGCGCTGCCGCAACTCGAAGGCCTTGGCCTGGGCGAGCTTCACGCCACGCTGACCGCCCGCCTGGCGGCACAACCCGGGGCCCGCGTCTTCGACGTGGTGCAGGACCGCACCATCCGCGTCTCCTGGAAGACCGAAGTGCTGGCCGGCCTGCAGCGCGCCTTCTCGGGCGCCGCGTACAAGAAAATCGTCGACGAGCTCGTCGCCATCCATGCCCGCGTGCTTAAGAGCCGCGTGTTCGTCGCGCTGCATATGCACGCAGGCGACGGTAACGTGCACACCAACATCCCGGTCAACTCGGATGACTACGAAATGCTGCGCGAGGCCCACGCGGCCGTCGAGCGCATCATGCAGATCGCGCGCGACCTGGATGGCGTGATTTCGGGCGAGCACGGCATCGGCCTGACCAAGTACGAGTTCCTGACCGAAGCCGAACTGGCCCCGTTCCAGGACTACAAGCGGCGCGTGGACCCCAACGGCCACTTCAATGCCGGCAAGCTCATGCCCGGCGCGGATCTGCGCCACGCCTGGACGCCCAGCTTCAACCTGATGGGCCACGAGTCGCTGATCATGCAGCAGAGCGACATCGGCGCCATCTCGGAATCCATCAAGGACTGCCTGCGCTGCGGCAAGTGCAAGCCGGTGTGCGCCACGCACGTGCCGCGCGCGAACCTGTTGTATTCGCCCCGCAACAAGATCCTGGCGACGTCGCTGCTGGTCGAAGCCTTCCTGTACGAAGAACAGACCCGTCGCGGCGTGAGTCTCAAGCACTGGGAAGAATTCGAGGACGTGGCCGACCACTGCACCGTCTGCCACAAGTGCTACAACCCATGTCCGGTCGATATCGACTTCGGCGACGTGTCGATGAACATGCGCGCCGTGCTGCGCCGCATGGGCCGCAAGTCGTTCAATCCGGGCACGGCCAGCGCCATGTTCTTCCTGAACGCCAAGGATCCGGCCACCATCAACGCCACCCGCAAGGCGATGGTGGGCGTGGGCTACAAGGTCCAGCGCGCCGCGCACGACCTGTTCTCGGGCCTGGTCAAGAAGCAGACCGCCAAGCCGCCAGCCACGGTGGGCAAACCGCCGCTGCGCGAGCAGGTGGTGCACTTCGTGAACAAGAAGATGCCCGGCGGACTGCCCAAGCAGGCCGCACGCAAGCTGCTCGACATCGAAGACGCGAACTACGTGCCGATCATCCGCGATCCCAAGGGCACCACGGCCGACACGGAAGCGGTGTTCTACTTCCCGGGCTGCGGTTCCGAGCGCCTGTTCTCGCAAGTGGGCCTGGCTACGCAGGCGATGCTTTGGCATGCGGGCGTGCAGACCGTGCTGCCGCCGGGTTACCTGTGCTGCGGCTATCCCCAGCGCGGCAACGGCATGACGGACAAGGCCGAGCAGATCATCACCGACAACCGGGTGCTGTTCCACCGCGTGGCCAACACGCTGAACTACCTGGACATCAAGACCGTGGTGGTCAGCTGCGGCACCTGCTACGACCAGCTTGCCGGGTATGAATTCGAGAAGATCTTCCCGGGCTGCCGGCTGATCGACATCCACGAATACCTGCTGGAAAAAGGCATCAAGCTGGAAGGCGCCAAGGGCGTGCGCTACATGTATCACGACCCCTGCCACACGCCGATGAAACTGCAGGAACCCATGAAGACGGTGCGGGCGCTGGTGGGCGATGGCGCGGTCAAGAGCGACCGCTGCTGTGGCGAGTCGGGCACGTTGGCGGTCAGCCGTCCGGACATCTCGACGCAGGTGCGCTTCCGCAAGCAGGAAGAACTGCTCAAGGGCGATGCCGCGATGCGCAGCGACGGCTTCACGGGCGACGTGAAGGTCCTGACCTCGTGCCCGTCGTGCCTGCAGGGCTTGTCGCGTTACGAGGGCGACACCAAGATGGAAGCCGACTACATCGTGGTCGAGATGGCCCGCCACATCCTGGGCGAAGGCTGGATGGAAGACTACGTGCGCCGGGCGAACGCAGGCGGCATCGAACGCGTCCTGGTGTAGGCCTCAGCACGCGCCAAACGGAAACCGCGGCCAGCGATGGCCGCGGTTTTTTTTGCGCTGCCGGACTGGGGGCCGCGCGTGTTTTGCCGGACTGAAAAGCCCTCTTGAAACTCCAAAAACCGATCCCATACTCGGACTGAAGCGATCAGACCTGCGGTCGCGCAAGTCGCGGCTGTGATGCGTCTGCATCGGTCCCTTTTTTCGTTCGAGGAGACCTTCATGAGCAACTTTCCTTTCAACGATAACGGCTTTGCCAGCGCGTTCGACGCGATCCAGGAGCACATGGGCCGCGTGCTGCGCAATGCCGGCGTACCAGCTGCCTTGCGGGCGACGCCGCAGGCGTACTTCCCACCCGTCAACGTCGGCGTGTCGGGCGATTCCATCGAAGTCGTCGCCTTCGTGCCCGGCATGGACCCCGAAGGCCTGAACGTGTCGATCGAGAAGAGCCTGCTGACCATCAGCGGTGAACGCAAGCCGCAGGAGCTTCCCGAAGGCGCCCGCTATTACGCGCGCGAACGTACGCAGGGCCGCTACACGCGCATCATCGAGCTGCCTGCAGACGCGGATCCCGACAACGTGCAGGCGCGCTATACGGACGGCTGCCTCGCCATTTCCATCAAGCGTAAGGAATCGGCCAAGCCGCGCACCGTGACCGTGCAGTGACCCGCCAACGCAACCGCATAGGAGTATCGATCATGAATGAACGCAAAGACCTGACCGTGCCCGCCGAAGCGGCCGTGTCTGACAAGCGCGACGGGCGCGGCGTGACCGTGCCGGCCGTGGACATCTACGAGGACAAGGAAGGCATCACGCTGCTTGCGGATCTGCCGGGCGTGTCCAAGGAAAGGCTGCGCATCAACGTCGAGGCCGACGTGCTGCAGATCGAAGGCGAAGCTGCCGTCGAGACCCCCAGCGACCTGCGGCTGGTGCTGGGCGAAATGCGCGCGCCGCTCTTTCGCCGGTCGTTCCGGTTGGGACAGGAGTTCGACCGCGCGCAGATCAGCGCGAGCCTGAAGCAGGGCCTTCTGACGCTGCGCATTCCGCGCGTGCGCGAGGCGCAGCCGCGGCAGATTCCTGTCGTGGCGGGGTGATTTGCGCCTCAGGGCGCGATTCGCGACCAAGGTGTCGGACACCTGTTGAGGTGCCGCCGTAAGCTGTCGGCCCTCTCTGCCGGGTGTCTGACATCGTGCCCGAGCATGCCCATCAGGAAAGCCGCGATTGTGCGACTGCGGCCTTGCGGTGATGTTTGACGCAGGGTCGCCCTGGGGACGGTGTGCAAACGCTCAATTGATCGGGCCAGGATTGGCCCGGGCGGGCCAATCCTGGCCCGTTATTTTTTCGTTGAATCTCAAAGACTTAAAAAAAAACCGGGTCAAGGTTGGCTCGAAAATCCTTTCAGAAAACCAGTTCTCGCGGCTTCTGCAACCTCGGACAAGCCCGATTCTCAGCGCCCCTTGCGTAACCCACTGATTATTAAAGCTAAGGGAAGATCAGAAAATTCTGGCATGAAGTTTGCATAGTTGCCCTGTGTTCACCGATGACGCAGCGGCATGTTCAGACGCAGGGTCACGGCACAAAAGCGCTTGCCGCTGCACCAGGCTATTGCAGGCCCCGAATCGCCGGTCAGCTTCCTCAACGTTGATACCGGGCAACCGCCCTGGTCATCCCCGAGCTTGCCATGCCCGTCCAATCTGATTTGCGATTCACCTTCGATCTCATCGGCAGTACGGCGACAGATGCGTTCGAGGTGGTTCGGTTCGATCTGCACGAAGCGCTTTCCGAGACGTTTCTGCTTACGGTCGATCTGTCCAGCGCCAACCCCGCCGTAGATTTTGGCCAAGTGCTTGACCGTCCCGCGTGTCTGACGATCTGGCAGGGCGGCACCCCCGTGCGCCATGTTCACGGTGTGGTGTCCTCCTTTGTTCAGGGCGACACGGGTTTTCGGCGTACGCGCTACTCGGCGATTGTCGAGCCGCGCCTGGCGCGGCTAAAGCTCAGTTCCGACTGGCGCATCTTCCAACGCCAGAGCGTGCCGCAAATCACCGAGGCGGTGCTCAAGGCGCATGGTCTTACCCAGGATTACGAGCTGCGCAGCACCACCGAACATCAGGCGCGCGAATACTGCGTGCAAGCGGGCGACACGGACTACGACTTTGTCGAACGCATCATGCGCGAGGAAGGCTTCTTCTATTCCTTCCGTCATGGGGCCGAGGGGCATCAACTTATCCACAGCGACCGCCTGTTCATTCACGGCCGCGTGGGCGACGAGCCAGCGCAGTACAACCCCACACCCGGCGGCGACCAGCCGCAGCCAGCGCTGCGGCGATTCTCCTACACCGAGAACGTGCGCACCGCGCGCCAGACCCAGCGCGACTACACCTTCCACCATCCGCGCTACACCCACCAGCACAGCCGCGACGGACGAGATCTGGACCATCAGGGCCGCCGCTACGAACGCTATGACTACCCGGCCCGCGCCAAATTCGACGAAGCGGGCAGATCGTTCGCCGAGAACCGCCTGCGCGGCCACCGCCGCGATTCGTGCGTCGCTTTGGTTGAAGGGGATGACCCGCGGCTGCAGCCGGGCATTTCATTCACCCTTGCTGGGCATCCGCGCGAAGACCTGAACCGCGGCTGGCGCCCGGTGCGCATCGTCCACCGTGGCATCCAATACACAAGTCAGGCCGAGGAAAGTGCACAAGCCCAGTTGGGAACGCACTACAGCTACGAGGCGGAGCTGGTTCCTGACGACGCCGAATGGCGCGCGGAACCGCTACCCAGGCCGCGCATCGACGGTCCACAGAACGCTGTGGTGGTCGGCCCGCCCAATGAAGAGATCTATACCGACGAATACGGCCGGGTGAAGGTCCAGTTCCCCTGGGACCGGCTAGGCACGGAGGACGAATACAGCTCCTGCTGGATTCGCGTCTCGCAGAACATCGCCGGCGCCACCTGGGGCCACATGGCCATCCCGCGCATCGGTCAGGAAGTCATCGTCTCTTACTTCGACGGCGGCCCCGACCAGCCCGTGATCACCGGCCGCGTCTACAACCGCCTGCAATTGCCGCCCTACGAACTGCCGCGCCACAAGACCAGGATGACGATCAAGAGCAAGACCCACAAGGGCGAGGGGTTCAACGAACTGCGTTTTGAGGATGAGAAGGACCAGGAAGAAATCTACGTCCACGCGCAGAAGGACCAGAACATCCATGTCAACAACGACGAGTCGACGTTTGTGGGTCACGACCGCAGCGAGCAGGTCGAGAACGATGAAACCATCACGATCGGCCACGACCGCAAGGAGACGGTGGGCAACGACGAACAGGTCACCATCGGCCAGGACCGGCGGCCCGATATCGGGCGGGATGACTTTTTGACCGTGGGGCGCAATCGCACGATCTACACCACCAAGGACCGTACCGAGGAAGTGGGCAATAACCGCCGCGATAAGACCGCGGCGAATCATTGGGTGCGCATCGGCGGACACCAGGAACACACTGTCGAGGGCCACGCGGACCTGCAAGCGGGCCAGGCGATCCGCCGGCGTTCGTGTGTGATCGCGTTGCAAGCCGGCGAGGTGTTCAGCCTAAAGGGCCCCGGCGGAGCCATCACTTTGCATGCCGACGGCATCACGCTGAATGGGGTGCAAGTCCAGATGAAAGGACCGCTGCAATGCGTGGCAACAGGCCACGGCAATCCCTTTGCCATCGAAGGGAATCCGGATGCCGGCGTGGAAAGCGACTTCTGCCTGGATTGCTTCCTGCGCGCCGCGCGAACGGGTGGCCCGGTGGTGCCCGTATGAGCATCTCCGCGTACAGCTATTTGCTCTTCGATGGCGCATTGCTGCATGACATTGCGCTTCGCGACCGCATCCTGGAAGCACCGGATATCCGTCTGCTTTATGAGGACGAAGGCCCCCAGGCTGCCCGTGTTGGCCCGCTGCTATTGCCCGCGTGTCAGTCCGTGGTTCAGCTGATGAATCAGCTTTCGGCCGGCAATCCGGATGTAATGTTTGGCTATGGCGTGTTGCGCGGCTCGGTCCCGATGGAGCAAGTCTTGCAGCACTTGCAACAACTGCGGTTCATCCATGTCGGTAGCGGCAAGCGCTACCACTTCCGCTTCGCCGACGGCCGCGCGTTTTCCAATGTCTGGCTGACGCTATCTTCCGAACAGCGCCGGGCCGTACTGGGTCCGGTGCAGGCGTGGCATCACCACGATATGGCGGGCAGGGAATGTTGCGCGCGACAAGATCCAGTACGGTCAGCGCGTTCTTGCGATTCTCTCCCACTGCATCTGCAGCCCGAACAATGGCACCGGATGCTCAAGGCCACTCGAGTCGGCGAGCTGTTCCTCGCCGCATCGCGGGCCAACCACCGCATACCCGCGCAAGGCACGAGCGGACAACGCCTTGACTGGGCTGCACAAGTCCATGAACGGCTCCAGCGACTGCAGGTGCACGACGTGGCCGTAAAGATATCAGCGGTATTGGTGGTATGGCAGACGGCGGCGCAAGTGTTGCACGATGACCGATTCGAGGCGGCATTAAGGCAGGCAAGCCGAAGCGGCGATGTCAGTGGCATCCTGGCATTTGGCCCTGCATCTTCGACTCAAGGGGCCAGTTGATATGAACGCCACAGCACGATTGATGATGGCATTGCTTGTTCTGCTTGGATTGAATGGATGCGACGGCGTTCGACCCAAGGAAGACGTGGTGCCAGCATCTCTGACGGGAATCGACCATCTGCCCGACCATCTGAGCGTTCCCGATTTCTGGGTCGATGACGCCAGCGGCCATCAGGCGGGCTCCGGAGGCAGCATCGTGTGCTGTGCGAAGCTGCCTCGACGATGGCGCGATGATTTGACGGTGCTGGTGGGGTGGGATGTCCTCAATTGGAGGGACTGTGGTGGCGAGCGCCGTGAGCGCCGGGTGCCGGTGGAGCGGTATGAGCAGGTGGGACGTTTGTATATCCACTTCCTGTCCGACGGAAGCGTCCGCGCCATTTCCTCGAACATCAGTCCCGGGTACGGGAACGAGGAATACCTTGGCCCGCAAGACCCCATCCCCGACAAGAATCCCTGGCATGCCTACGGCGACTATGGCGAACGTTGTCCCCCCCGCGGCGGACCCGTTGTGGTGGAGGAGGCAAATTGAAATGAACCGTGCCACTCGGTTGACGATGAGGTTGTTGTTGCTGCTGGGTTTGGCCGGTTGCGACGTTGTTCAACCTAAGGAAGCCATGGTGCCGGCATCCCTATCGGGCATCGACCACTTGCCCGATCACCTGAGCGTTCAGGACTTTTGGGTCAATGGTGTCAGTGGGCACCAGGCGGGTACTGGAGGGCGAATCGTTTGCTGCGCGAAGCTGCCCCGGAAATGGCGGCCCGACCTGACCGTGTTGGTGAGCTGGGGTGTGACCAACTGGCGCGACTGCACCTGGGAACGCCGTGAACGTCGAGTGCCCGTGGAGCGTTATGAGCAGGTAGGGCGTCTGTACATCCACTTCCTGTCCGACGGAAGCGTCCGCGCCATTTCATCGAATATCAGTCCCGGCTACGGGAATGAAGAATATCGCGGTCCTCCCGACGCAATATCAGGCATGAGGCCCTCCGAGATTTATGGCGCATGGTCGCCACGTTGCCCAGTGGGGGCCCCGCCCGTACTGACCGAGTCTCTGGACAAATGATTGAAGCCCCTGAACATGACGTGGACAACCAGGAAGTTTTCATGAACGAAGTGTTTAGCACTCACCCTCTCGGTCCCACACCGGGACTTGTGCCGATGTTTCCGCAGTGCATTCCCGCGTCGGAGAACTGCGAGATCGACCTGCAAATCGGCATTTTCTTCGACGGCACGGGCAACAACCAGGATTGGGATGACTCGGATGGGTGCGAGCAGGGGCTCGGACCGGGAATGACCCAGCGAATAGCTCGCAAGGACAGTAACGTGGCCAGGCTGTTCCGCGCATATCCTGATAAAAGGAATGAGGGCAAGTATCCCCTTTATATCCCCGGTGTGGGCACGCCCTTTCCAGACATTGGTGAGGACGTCTACGCCTCTTTCGGCCCGGCGATGGGACGGGGTGGCGATGGGCGCATCAACTATGCGTTGCTTGGCGTGCTGAACGTGATCCATGCGTCGATCAGCAGCGGTCGCAATCGATATGTGGACGAAGTCATCCTCGCCCTGTGCCGCAACGGCAAACGCGGATACCACCGACGACACAGCATGTACGCGCCGCTGAAAGGGGGCGTACAGGACGTTCAGGCGCTGGATGCAGTTGGCATGCGCACCGAAGGCGGCCTGCTGTGCGACAGCAATGGCGCCCGTGCTCATGCGGAAGCTTTTTTTCAGCGCGAGACTCAGGCGTTGGCGGACAAGATAGCCAACACCAGCAAACCGAAGCTGGTGGACATCACGATGGATGTATTCGGCTTTTCCCGTGGCGCCGCGCAAGCCCGCGTGTTCTGCAACTGGCTGCTGACGATGATGGACGGCGACCGCTTATGTGGCGTGCCCACGCGAATTCGCTTTCTAGGGCTGTTCGACACAGTCGCTTCCGTGGGCCTGCCTAATAGCGCCGGCGGCGATGGACACTTTGCCTGGGCCAGCGCCACGGCATTGCGCGTACCAAGCCATGTGCAATGTGTGCACTACACCGCAATGCACGAGAACCGCGCTTCGTTCCCATTGGAAAGCGTGCGCGGCTCCGATGGCATTCTTGCAGAAAAGCACAAGCAATACGCGTTGCCTGGCATGCATTCCGATGTGGGAGGGGGCTACCTACCGGGTAGTCAGGGGCGTGGTCCCAGCGGGCAGCATGACGATATGTTGTCGCAGATACCTTTGGCGCTGATGTACGAAGCGGCGAGGCAGGCGCAAGTTCCCCTGGACCGCACGGATGCTGCCAAACTCGACGGTTACGACCCTTTCGCCATCCACCCCAATGTCCTCAACGCTTACACCGCCTTTATGAAGGCAACCCCAGCCGCAGCAACGACTGCCCAATCGCTGTTGCCCTACCTGGCTTGGCGCTATCAGGTACGCGACGTCTATGCGTCCGCACTATCCTGGGTATCGCGTACCCAAGCGAACTTTCCCAAGGACTTCCAGGACTTGGAGGGCGCCAACCAGACACTGCTGGGCGACATCGCCGCGCTGGATGGCCAGACCGAAGAGCAAGTCCAACGCTACGAAAGGGCTGCCATGATCAGTCCTTCGCTATACGCCAGCGTGGCGCTTGGCAATCTCTTGCGTCGCTCCACCCTGGCCAGCGAAGCCAAAGACGTATTGGCTCACCTGAAGGCACATCCGATACTGGGCACGCCCGAAAACCCTGAGCATCTGACGCCGCAAGCGTACTTGTTTGCCAACTATACGCACGATTCCTATGCGGGCTTTCGGCCCTTTGACCATCCCCAAGGCTGGGCTGGCTGCGTGGATCCGGTGCCCGGCAGTTGGGAGCCGCAGGGATACCTGCGTTATCGTCGCGTCTATCGAGGCACGGGCAATCCGGTGACCCTGGCCCCGCCCACTGAAGCGCAGCGACACGAAGCCGCTCAACGCGAACGGGATGCCCAGTTGCGCAGCATGCAAAACAGTGTCGATATGAACAACCTGTTCAACGGATTCTAGTAAGGACTACATCTATTCCATAAAAAAGCCGCGGTCAGTCGACCGCGGCTTTTTGCCTTGACGGATGATGCCGAGGGCGATCACTCCAGCTTGATGTTCGCCTTCTTGATGACGTCCGCCCAGGCGCTGCGCTCCTGATCGGCGTACGTCTTGAAGTCCTGCGCCGACATCGGCATGGGGATGACGCCCATGTCCAGCATCTTCTGCGACACCGCGGGCGACTTGAGCGTGGCGTCCAGATCCGCGGACAGCTTCTTCACCACTACTTCAGGCAGACCGGCCGGGCCGACCAGGCCTTGCCAGGCGTAGGCCGTGAAATTGGCGACGCCCTGTTCGGCCATCGTCGGGACATCCGGCAGCACCGTCACGCGTTCGGGCGTGGCGGCGGCGAGCACGCGCAGCTTGCCGGCCTTGACGTTGGGCAGGCCTGAACCCAGATCGATGAACATCATGTCCACCTGGCCGCCCAGCAGATCCTGGATGGCGGGCGCGGCGCCCTTGTACGGGACGTGCAGCACGTTGGCGCCGGTGCGCTGCTTGAACAGTTCCAGCGCCAGGTGATGCGGCGAGCCTGCGCCGGCGGAGGCCGACGTCAGCTTGCCGGGTTCCTTCCTGGCCGCGGCGAGCACGTCTTCGACCGTCTTGTACGGCGAGTTGACGTTCACGGCCAGCAGCAGCGGGAACTTGGCGATGCCGCCGATGTAGGTGAACTTGGCGGGGTCGTACGAGAGCTTGGCGTACAGCGACGAATTGAAGGCCAGCGTGCCCGAGTCGGCGGTGCCCACCAGGTAGCCGTTCGGTTCCGCCTGGGCGATGGCCGTGGCGCCAATGATGGTGCCGGCGCCCGGACGGTTCTCGACCACGATGGTCTGGCCCAGCGTCTTTTCCAGGCTGCTGGCCACCGTGCGTGCGACCACGTCGGTGCCGCCGCCGGCGGGGTAGGGAACGATCCAGCGGACCGGTTGCGTGGGCCAGGATTGGGCTGCGGCCGCGGTGGCGGCCAGCGATAGGGCGGCAAGCGCCAGCAGGCGCTTTGCGTGCTTGTGCATGGAGTGTCTCCTCGTGCGGGGTATCGTGAGCGCGGCGTCCGCGTGTTGATCGACGTCAACTTGCGCCGCATATTTTTTGCGTGGCTATTATGCCTTGCGCCTACGCAAAAAGGGGCCCGTGATCTGGGCCCCCTCAAATCGTCGCGCGCCAGCCTATTGCCGCTGCGACAAGTCCGCGTGGGTCCGCGTTATTGCGGATCCGGATAGTGCCGCGCGCCAAAGATGGCCGAACCGATGCGCACCTCCGTCGAGCCTTCCTCGATGGCCAGTTCGAAGTCGCCGCTCATGCCCATCGACAGACGGTCCAGCGCCACGCCGGGAATGTTCTCCTGCACCAGACCATCACGCAGCTCGCGCAGCGCGCGAAAGCACGCGCGGACTTCGTCGGCATCGGGCGAGTTGACCGCCAGGGTCATGAGGCCCTGCACACGCAGCGTCGGGTATTCCGAGGCAATGCGGCGCAGGAAGGGGCCGACCTCCTCGGGCTCCATGCCGAACTTGCTGGGCTCGGACGAGGTCTTGACCTGCACCAGCACGTCCAGCGTGCGGCCCTCATTTTGCAGACGGCGGTGCAGGGCATCTGCCAGCTCCACGCGGTCCAGGGATTGCACTTCCGCGGCGTCGCGCGCGGCATCCTTGGCCTTGTTGGTCTGCAGGTGGCCGATCAGCACCCATTGCAGCCCGGCGCCTTCGAACGCGGCGGCCTTCTGGCGGATCTCCTGCGTCTTGTTTTCGCCAAAGCGCGTCAGGCCCAGCGCCATCGCCTCGCGGATGGCGTCCTCGCCGAACGTCTTGCTGACGGGCAGCAAAGTCACGCTGCCCGGTGCGCGGCCCGCGCGCTCGCAGGCCTCGTGGATGCGTTGCTGGATCTGGGCGAGGCGCCCGGCCATGGTGTCTTCGGCGGTCATGCAGCTCTCTGGCAAAAACAGGAAGTCCCATAGTGTAGGACGGGTTTCGGGCCCGCCGCCGGGCGGGTATCCGCCGCCCCGAATCCCGCCGTTGACCCTGTCTGATCGGCAGGCTTAGAATTTGCGGAGATTTGTTTATATTTCAAAGTTCTATGCCGTCCGGCGCCGCCCATTCGGGCGACACGTTTCCCTCTTAATCAGCCCCCACGCCATGTCCAGTGCAGCGCCCGAATACGTCTTCGCCACGCCTTTCCTGAATCCCCCCGCCTCGCCCATCCGATCGCTCATGCCCTACGCCATGCGTCCGGGCACCATTTCGCTGGCCGGCGGCTATCCGGCCCAGGAATTGTTCGACGTCGACGGCTTGTCGATCGCGTCGTCGCAGGTCACGGCCCGGCTGGGCGCCTGCCTGCAGTATTCCAACATCGACGGCCAGGCCAGCCTGCGGCATGAGCTGGCGCGCCTGTCCGCGGCGCGTGGCCTGCACTGCAATGCCGACACCGAACTTGTCGTGACGGGCGGCTCGCAGCAGGCGCTGGCGCTCCTGACCCGCGTGATGCTGCAACCGGGCGACCACGCCATCATCGAGTCGCCGGCCTTCCCGAATTCCGTGCAGGCCCTGCGCTACACGGGCGCCACGGTGCACACCGTGCCGTCGGGCCCTGATGGCATCGACGTGGACGCGCTGGACGAACTGGCCGCGCGCGTGAAACCCAAGATGGTCTGCGTCGTCGCCTCGTTCTCGAATCCCTGCGGCGCCACCCTGACGCGTGAGCGCCGGCTGCGCTTGCTTGAACTGGCGGTCAAGCACCGGTTCCTGATCGTCGAGGACGATCCCTACAGCGAACTGCGCTTCGCCGGCGAAGCCGTGCCGCCCATCGCGGCATTGGCAGAGGGCGAGGCCCGTCACTGGGCGGTGTACATGGCCAGCATGTCCAAGACGATGGCGCCCGCGCTGCGTATCGGCTGGCTGGTCGCGCCGCCCGAGATCCGCCGCCGCTGCGTCGGCGCCAAGGCGGCCGACGACATGGCGTCCTCGGCCTGGATACAGGAAATCGTTGCGCAGTACCTGGCAAACGGCCGCTACGACGAACACGTGCCGCGCATCCGTGCCGCCTATGGCCTGCGCTGCGCCGCCATGGCTGACTCGCTGGCGCGGGAACTGGACGGGCGCATCACTTTCAGCAAGCCCGAGGGCGGCATGTTCTTCTGGGCGCGGCTGACGGGCGACGTGGATGCCACGCGCCTGTTGCCCTACGCGATCGAGCACGAGGTGGTCTACGTGCCGGGCAAGGCGTTTTACGCCGACCCGGCGAAGGCGGATCTCTTTGCCATGCGCATGTCGTTTGCCACGATGAACGAAAGCCAGATCGCGCAGGGCATGGTCCGCCTCGGCCGCGCGCTGGACGCGTGCCAGGCCAACGAACCGGTGTCGATCTCGCTGGCGGCTTGACGGCGCGCAGCGCCACGCCCGCCCCGCATTGCTATCCTTTCTGCGCAGGCCGCCGGCATCCGCCGGCGGCATACCTAAATAAGCGCTCGTTATTTGGCGGGGGCGCTTCATGTCTATAAGCTTCTTGCCTTGGCGCGCTTTCGCGCCCGGTAGCAGAAAGGAATCCAGGTCATGAACATTGCAAAAGGGTTGGTGGGCGCGGCGCTCTTGATGGCGGCCGCGCAGGGCGCGCAGGCGGCGACGCTGGACGTCGTGAAACAGCGCGGCGCCGTGGCGTGCGGCACGACCACGGGCTTTGCAGGCTTTTCCGCCCCTGACGCGCAAGGCAAATGGCAGGGCCTGGACGTGGACCTGTGCCGCGCCATTGCCGCTGCGGTGTTCGGCGACGCGAACAAGATCAAGGTGGTGCCGCTCAATTCGCAGCAACGCTTCACCGCGCTGCAATCCGGCGAAGTCGACGTGCTGACGCGCAACACCACCGTGACGCAGCAGCGCGACACAGCGCTGGGCATCATCCACGCCGGCATCAACTTCTACGACGGCCAGGGCTTCCTGGTGCACAAGTCGCTGGGCGTGAAAAGCGCCAAGGAAATCAACGGCGCCACCATCTGCCTGCAGACCGGCACGTCCAACGAAAACACGCTGGCCGACTGGGCGCGCGCCAACAACGTGACGTACAAGCCGGTCGTCATCGAGACCTTCAACGAGGTCGTCAACGCGTTCGCGTCTGGCCGCTGCGACGTGTTCTCGACCGATGCGTCGGGTCTGGCGTCGATCCGCATCTCCAAGCTGCAGAATCCCGACGACTATGTCGTGCTGCCCGAGATCATCTCCAAGGAACCGCTGGGCCCGTTCGTGCGCCAGGGCGACGACGCGTGGCTGAACATCGTGCGCTGGTCGCTGTCAGCCATGATCGAAGCCGAGGAATACGGCGTGACGTCCAGGAACGTGGACGAACAGGCCAAGAGCGCCAACCCCAACATCAAGCGCATCCTGGGGGTGACGCCGGGTGGCGGCGCCAACCTGGGGTTGGACGAGAAGTGGGCGTACAACATCGTCAAGCAGGTGGGCAACTACGGCGAGAGTTTTGAGCGGAATGTGGGCGAGGGCAGCCCGCTGAAAATCAAGCGTGGCCTGAATGCGCAGTGGACGCAGGGCGGGTTGATGTACGCGTTGCCGATTCGATGATTTGGCGGCATCGGCTACCCGCCCAGTGCGGCGCGTAGCTGGATCGCCCTGTATGACCAAACGCCCCGGACTCGGGGCGTTTTTTCTGCTTGACCGCGTTGGTTGACCGCGTTGGTTAGCCGCGCCGATACACCTGAGCGATCTTCACGAACGCCACGCGCAGTTCCCGCGTGCCGCCCTGAAAAATCACGGGTTTTCCGCGGTGCGTGAACACGACGAGCCGCTTGGAAAACACCATGGGTACAAACCGCGCAAAGCGCACGTCTTCCCAGGCGACTTCGCGCCGGGTGAACCAGGTCTGGCGGATGCCGCGGTCGTCGATCGTGGTGATGGATGTCTGCATGTGCCACGACACGAACAGCAGCGCGACGAAGCACAGCACCACCGCCACCGCCAAGAGCGTGTCAAAAGGCTGCGAGGGCGCGCGGATTGCGGTGGTGACGACCTGCACGCCCAGCACGGCAAGCAACACCCACGTCAGAATGCGCACCCAGTCCGGCCAGGCCTGGCCCGCCAGGGGCAACGGGCCGATGGCGCGGAGCAGCGCCGCGAGGTCTTCGGGCGCGGAGGGGGCATTCTGCGTGGTCATGCGGTGCGGGTCATGCGGCGCAGATCAAGCCGCGCGCTTGGCGGCGATGGCGTTGCCGGCGCGGCTGGAGCCCTTGCGGTTCAGATGCGCCGACATCCATTGACCGATGTCGACCACGGCGTCGAAGTCCACGCCGGTGTCGATGTCCAGACCCCGCAGCATGTACAGCACGTCTTCTGTCGCGACATTGCCGGTGGCGCCCTTGGCATAAGGGCAGCCCCCCAGGCCGGCCACCGAGGTGTGGAAGATGGAGATGTCGGTTTCCAGCGCCGCCAGGATGTTGGCCAGCGCCTGGCCATAGGTGTCGTGGAAATGGCCGGAGATGCGCGCCGGGTCCACGACGCGCGTGACTGCGGCCATGACTTCGCGCACGCGTTTGGGCGTGCCCACGCCGATGGTGTCGGCCACGTCGATCTCGTCGACCTGCATTGCCAGGTAGCGTTGCGCCACGTCGACTACCGCTTCGACGGGGACTTCGCCCTGGTAGGGACAGCCCAGCGCGCAGCTGATGCTGCCGCGCACGCGAATGCCGGCTTCGCGCGCCGCCTGCACCACGGGTTCGAAGCGCGCGATGGATTCGGCGATCGAGCAATTGATGTTCTTCTGGGAAAAGGCCTCGCTGGCGGCGCCGAAGATCACGATCTCGTCCGCGCGGGCGGCCAGCGCCCCTTCAAAGCCCTTCATGTTCGGCGTCAGCACGGAGTAGATGGTGCCGGGCCGGCGCTCGATGCGCGCCATCACGTCGGCGCCGTCGGCCATCTGCGGCACCCATTTGGGCGACACGAACGACGCGGCTTCCACATTGGGGAAGCCCGCGGCGCTGAGGCGGTTGACCAGTTCCACCTTGATGTCGGTGGGGACGAATTCCTTTTCGTTCTGCAGACCGTCGCGGGGCGATACCTCGACGATCTTCACGCGGGAGGGCAATGCCATGTCTCTTCCTGTATCGGTATTGGGTGACCGGCGCTACAAGGCTGCGGCGCTGCCGAACATATTAGCGCCATCGCATCCGGCCCCGTTGCGGTGCTAGTGCAAACGCTGGTAGCGGCCGTCATCCAGGCGGGCGATGCGGCCCTGCAATTCCAGTTCAACCAGTTGCGTCTGCAGGGCGGCGGTTTCCAGCCCGCAGCGCGCCTGGATGGCGTCCAGGTGCAGCGGGTCAAAGCCCAATGCGTCCAGCACGGGATGCGCGGGGAGCACGGCGGGCGCCTCCTTGCGGGCGGGCTGCAACGGCGTGGGTCCGCCGCCCAATTCATCCGTGATGTCCATGGCCGTCTCGACCAGCTTGGCGCCCTGGCGGATCAGGGCATGGCAGCCGCGCGACAGCGGCGAATGGATGGAGCCGGGAATGGCGAAGACCTCGCGTCCGCATTCACCGGCAAGCCGCGCCGTGATCAGCGATCCGCTCTGCTTGGCGGCCTCTACCACCAGCACGCCGCGCGCCAGGCCCGCCACGATGCGGTTGCGCTTGGGAAAGTGTTGCGGCCGTGCGCCCGTGCCCAGCGGCAGCTCGGACACCAGCGCGCCGTGCGCCGCAATGCGATGCGCCAGATCGCGGTGGCTGGCCGGATAGATGCGGTCGATGCCTGTTCCCATGACCGCCACGGTGCCTGCGCCCTTGGGACCCGCATCCAGCGCGCCCTCATGCGCGGCGGCATCGATGCCCAGCGCCAGGCCGCTGACGACGCGCCAGCCCGCGCCGGCAAGGTGCCGCGCAAAGGCACGCGCGTTTTCCTGCCCGCCGGGCGTGGCGTTGCGCGCGCCAACGACCGCCAGCGATGGTCCCTGCAGATAGGCCGGGTCGCCCGCGACGTAGAGCAGGATCGGCGGATCGGCGATGGTCAGCAGGCTTTGCGGATAGGTGGGATCGGCCAGCGTGAGGATGTGGCGGCCGGGCGCCTGCACCCATTCCAGCGCGCGCTCGACCTGTTCCGCCATGTCGGCCGGCATGGGCGCGGCCAGCTGGCGCGCCAGCGCTTCGGGCACGTGCCGCGACAGCGCAGTGGCGCGTTGCGCGTAGATCTGGTCGGGCAGACCCAGCGCGCTAAGTAGCATGCAGGCGGTGGCCGAACCGATGTTGGGTTCGAGGGACAACCGCAGCCAGGCGGCGAGTTCGTCGGAGGATTGCGTCAGCGGCATGAAACGGGCGCGGAAAAGGACGCGGAAAACGCGTCGGGGGTCCGAGAGTGTCGCATGCGTCGTGTGCGGCGGCGGGCGACGGGTGGATCGATACGCGCGCAGCGAGCTGTCGCCGGAATGCTAGAAAAAAGGGTGCCGTAGCAATGTCCGCAATGCCGGAATTAGCCGAAAACTATTAGAAATCAAGACTCTAATGAATTAAACTCTCGGACAAGCATTCCTACTGGCATCCCCATTCAATGGCTTTACTTCCCATCCTTCGCTACCCGGACCCGCGCTTGCACAAAAAGGCCAAGCCGGTTGCCGAGGTCGACGACCGCATCCGCCAACTCGTGCGCGACATGGCCGAAACCATGTACGACGCGCCGGGTGTGGGTCTGGCCGCGACCCAGGTCGATGTGCATGAGCGCGTGGTCGTGATCGACGTTTCCGAAGACAGCAATCAGTTGCTGACGCTGATCAATCCCGAGATCACCTGGCGCAGCGACGACTACAAGATCTACGAAGAAGGCTGTCTGTCCGTCCCCGGCGTCTACGACGAGGTGGAACGCGCGTCGCGCATCCGCTGCAAGGCGCTGGACATCGACGGCAAGCCGTTCGAGTTCGAAGCCGACGGCCTTCTGGCCGTGTGCGTGCAGCACGAGCTGGATCATCTTGAAGGCAAGGTGTTCGTGGAATACCTGTCGAACCTCAAGCAGAATCGCATCAAAACGAGGCTCAAGAAGGCGGAGCGGGAAGCGCTGCGCGCCTGATCCCGGGGCCTGACTTCGGCCCATTCCCGCCCTCGCGCCTTCGTTCACCTCTTCAGCAGTCCACCTCATGCGCATCGTTTTTGCCGGCACCCCGGAATTCGCCCGTATCGCGTTCGACGCCCTGCGGGCCGCCGGCCACGACATCCCCTTGGTCATGACGCAGCCGGACCGGCCGGCGGGGCGGGGCCTGAAGCTCACGCCGAGCCCCGTCAAGCAGGCCGCGCTGGACGCCGGCATCGCCGTCGCCCAGCCGCGCAGCCTGCGCCTGGATGGCCGCTATCCCGACGAGGCCGCCGAAGCGCGCGCCCTGCTGGAAAGCGTGGCGCCCGATGTCATGGTGGTGGCGGCGTATGGATTGATCCTGCCGCAATGGGTGCTGGAGTTGCCGCGTCTGGGCTGCCTGAACATCCACGCCAGCCTCTTGCCGCGCTGGCGCGGCGCGGCGCCGATCCAGCGCGCGATCGAAGCGGGCGATGCGCGCACCGGCGTCACCATCATGCAGATGGACGAGGGCCTGGATACGGGCGACATGCTGCTCGAACGCATCGTGCCGATTTCGGACGATACCAATGCGGCGCAGTTGCACGACGCGCTGGCCGAGGCCGGTGGCGAAGCCATCGTCGAGGCGCTGGACGCGCTGGCCAAGGGCGGCCTGAACGCGCGCAAGCAACCGGAAGACGGCGTGACTTACGCGGCCAAGCTGGACAAGGCGGAAGCCGCGCTCGATTGCACTCAGCCGGCCGAATTGCTGGCGCGCCGCGTGCGTGCGTTCAATCCGGTGCCCGGCGCCAGCATCCGCCTGCCGGGACTGCCCGATGCGGTGAAGGTCTGGCGTGCGCAGGCGCTGGACGAGGCCGCCACGGCCGCGCCGGGCAGCGTATTGCGCGCCGACGCGGTGGGCATCGACATTGCCACCGGTCAGGGCGTGCTGCGTTTGCTTGAACTGCAAAAGGCGGGCGGCAAGCGCCAACCCGTGGATGTGTTCGTGCGCGGCTGGCAGCCGGCCTGAACCCGCCCCAAGACGGATCACGCCCGGCGGCACGCGAGGCATCAGCCCTTGTGGCGCGCCGCCAGCAGATCCAGGTAGGCGCCCGACAGCAACTGCTCGGGCGCGACGCCCAGCCCGGCCATCAGCGTGCGGGCTTCTTCCATTCCCGCCTCGACGGTCTCGCCCTCGCGCAGCACCACTTCCAGTTCCAGGAATTCGCCCAGGCCTTCCACCCGGTCCAGATGGATGCGGGTGCGTCCGGCCATGAAGACCGTACGGTGCTTTTTCACGCGGCCGATCACGCCGTAGGCGTGCGATAACGCCTCGCGCAGGGTGTCGGGTTCGTCCGTGGGCGAAATGACGTAGAAGCTTTCCTTGGGACCGCTGTCGTCGGCGCGCTGATAGAAGATCAGCTCGCCCGAGCCATCTGCGAAGGCGCGCAGTTTCAAGCGGCCATTGGCGCACGTGAAGAAGGTGTCGTCCTGGTCGATGAACGCCGGTTCCTGGCCGGACAGCGCCGCGGCCAGGTGTTCGATGGCGTCCAGGCTGTCGACCCGCGCCTTGATTTCGACGTTGCGTGCCATGGGCGCCTCGGAGTTCAGTAAAGCGAGCTGGCCACGCGCGCGGGCAGGTCGCGGTCGTAGGCCACGCCGTCAAACGTGCCGGACGTCAGGTCGGAAAGTATCCGGCCGACGCTGGGCAGCGCGGTGCGGGGAATCTGCGTGTCTGGATCCCACAGGCGCGAGCGCAGCAGCGCGCGCGAGCACTGGAAGTAGACCTTGTGCACGTCGACGATCAGCACGGAGCGCGGCAGCTTGCCGTCCATCTCGAAGCGCGCCAGCAGGGCTGGGTCGACGCTGATGCGCGCCGTGCCGTTCACGCGCAGCGTCTCGCCCACGCCCGGCACCAGGAACAGCAGGGCCACCCGCGGATCGGCGATGACGTTGAGCAGGCTGTCCACGCGGTTGTTGCCACGGCGGTCGGGCAACAAGAGCGTCTTTTCGTCTTCCACCACGACGAACCCGGCGGGGTCGCCGCGCGGCGAGGCGTCCAGCCCGTCCGGTCCCGCGGTCGCCAGCAGCGCAAAGGGCGCGGCTTCGATGAACGCGCGGTAGTGCGGATGCACGTGGTCAACCTCCTTTTTCAGGGAGGCTTCGCCGGGCGAACCGTAAAGCGCTTGCAGGGCGTCGGCGTCGGTAATCAGGTGGGCGGGATCGGTGTGCATGGGATCTGGGCGTTACGCCAGTGCGTTGGGAAGGTCTTCGACCGTCAGGAAGAGTTCATCGGGGCCGCGGCCGCGCAGGGCGTCCGGGTGGTTATAGCCCCAGGCGACCGATCCGACGCGCACGCCCGCCTTGCGGGCCGCGTCGATGTCGCGCATTTCGTCGCCCACCAGCAGGAAGCGCTCCGGCGCGGTGCCGTGCTGCTTGAGCAGGCGGTCGATCTTGGCGGCCTTGCCGAACAGGTCGGTGCCGCATTCGTAGTCGTCAAAGAGCGCGGCGGTTTCTTCGCCCAGCACGCGCTTCACGTTCTCGACGGAGTTGGAGCTGACCACCGCCAGTCGCAGGCCGCTCGCCTTCAGGCGGGCCAGCGCGTCGGGGATGCCGTCGAACAACTGGACGCTGGGGTCGATGTCCTGCATCAGCGTGCGCACGTGCGTCATGATCGCGGGCAGCTTCCACAGCGGGATGTTCAGGTACTTCAGGATCTCCATCGCGTCGCGGCTGCGCAGTTGCTCGCGCTCGGCCGCGTCGATCTGGCGGAAGTTGTACTTGTCCGCGACGGTGTTGAGGATGGAGTTGAACCACGGCATGGTGTCTGCCAGGGTTCCGTCAAAGTCGAAGGCTGCGATGTCGTATTTCAATTCTTGAATCCAGTGCCGGCAGGCCGGTCAAGGACGCCCGTTTCACAGACGCCTTGCGCGAGCCCTACACGCCGTGCGGGTGAAGAAGATAGTGCACGACCGGCGCCAGGTCTTCAAGCGGCGGGGCGCCGGCGACCACGCGCGCCGCGCTGGTCCAGGGATAGTCCAGGGCCAGCAGCCAGCCGAACACCGCGGCCGAATTGGCGGGCGGCAGGCTGACCATGGTTTCGATCGTGATGGTCAGGCGTTTGGCGCGATACGGGTCGGGCTGAAACGCCCAGTCGTAGCGGCCACAGCCCACGCGCACGTTGCCGGTGGCTTTTTCCGTCATGCCGACCAGCCAGTCGCAGTGGTACTCGGACAGGCGCGCATCGGCGTCCGGGCGCGACAGGTAAAAGGTGTAGACGTTGTCGTAGGTCTGCCCGAACTTGCGCACCAGCGTGTCGGTGATGGCGGCCAGGCCATGCGATTCGGGCGGAAAGGCGATGGCCTGCGTACGCAGGGCCATCTTCAGCACGGCGTCGGGCGCAAAGGCACGGGCCATGTAATGCGGGCGGTTCTCGTCCTTCGCGTGAAAATAGTCGCGCAATACGGACTCGGTGCAGGCGGGGAACAACGAATCGGTGGGCATTGCGGGGGGCTTCCGTTCAGGTCTCAAGCGTCGGTGTCAGGGCTTTCTGACCGGATCGAACCATTTCGAGACGTTGGGCGGCTCGTAGATGGCGTAGCGATCCAGCAGCAAGGCGGGGTCTTCTTCCACCACCAGCATGTCGCGATGCTGGGGACGGATGAATGCTTCTTCCACGGTGTGGTCGATGAATTGCATCAGGGCATCGTAGTACCCGGCGACGTTCAGCAGTCCGCAGGGCTTCTGGTGCATGCCCAGCTGCGCCCAGGTCCATACCTCGAAGAACTCTTCCAGCGTGCCGGCGCCGCCGGGCAAGGCGATGAAGCCATCTGACTTCTCCATCATCATGGCCTTGCGCTCGTGCATGTTCTGCACCATGTGCAGCTCCGTCAGCCCCAGATGCGCCTGTTCCTTCTTCAGGAGCAGTTCGGGAATCACGCCGATCACGCGGCCGCCGCCGGCCAGCACTTCATTGGCCACCACACCCATGATGCCGACGATCGATCCGCCGTACACCAGGCCCAGGTCGCGCTTGACGAGTTCGCGCGCCAGCACGCGGGCCTGCTCGATGTAGTCCGGGCGCGTGCCCGGGTTGGAGCCGCAATACACGCAGATATTCTTCAGGGTCATAAAAACGGTGGGAAATTGCCGGCCGCGTTACAGATTGCGTCACGATGCCTTTCGCGAAGCCGATAGTTTACGCAAGGTTGCGCAGGAGCCTTTTTGCGGCCGGCGCGGTCCGGCCGCGTGGCGCGGGCAATGTTTGGACACAGCATGTTCCGGCATGGCCGGTAGACTGAATATTGCGAAAACGACTGGAAGTCCAGCGTCGTGCTGCTTTCACTGACTAGAGGAGCTAACGATATGGAACAAGCAACCCGCACCCCGCAGCAAACCAAACGTCCCTTCGATATGGACGTGCAGGCGATTCGCGCCAAGGCGCGCAAGGACATCGAATCCGGCGCCATCACGGACACCTACCGCGCAGACCGCGAAACCGTGCTGAAGCTCCTGAATGAAGCGCTGGCGACCGAAGTGGTCTGTGTGCTGCGCTATAAGCGCCACTACTTCATGGCCCGCGGCCTGAATGCCGAACCCGTCGCCGCCGAGTTCGCCGAGCATGCGACGCAGGAACAGGAACACGCCGACAAGCTGGCCGAGCGTATCGTGCAGTTGGGCGGCGAGCCGGATCTGTCGCCCAAGGGGCTGCTGGAGCGCAGCCACTCGGAATACGTCGAAGGCAACACGCTGGAAGAGATGATCAAGGAAAACCTGATCGCCGAGCGGATCGCCATCGACAGCTATCGCCAGATGATCGAGTACATCGGCGAACAGGACACGACCACGCGCCGTCTGCTGGAAGAAATCCTGGCGGTTGAAGAGGAACACGCCGACGATCTGTCGGACTTCCTGGAAAAGTGACGCGGCGCTGATCCGCCAAAGCAAAACGCCGTCCCGCGCGCGATGCGCCGGACGGCGTTTGTTCTGAAGACGCCCTGGATCAGACCACGTCGGCCCAGAGATCGTATTCGTCGGAGTCGGTGACGCGCACGCGCACCATGTCGCCCGGCTGCAGGGGCTTGTCCGAACTGACGTAGACGCAGCCGTCGATTTCAGGCGCGTCGGCGGCGCTGCGGCCCACGGCACCGTCTTCGTCGACCTCGTCGATCAGCACGTCGATCTCGCGGCCCACCTTGAGCGCCAGGCGCTCAGCCGAAATGGTTTGCTGCAGCGCCATGAAACGCTCCCAGCGGTCCTGCTTGACGTCGTCCGGCACCGGATCGTCCAGCAGGTTGGCGGGCGCGCCTTCGACGGGCGAATACTGGAAACAGCCCACGCGGTCGAGCTGCGCTTCCTGCATCCAGTCCAGCAGGTACTGGAAGTCTTCCTCGGTTTCGCCGGGAAAGCCCACGATGAAGGTCGAGCGGATCGTCAGGTCCGGACAGATCTCGCGCCAGCGCTTGATGCGCGCCAGCGTCTTGTCCTCGAAGGCCGGGCGCTTCATCAGCTTCAGGATGCGCGGGCTGGCGTGCTGGAACGGGATGTCCAGGTAGGGCAGGATCTTGCCCTCGGCCATCAGCGGAATCACTTCGTCCACGTGCGGGTACGGATACACGTAGTGCAGGCGCGTCCAGACGCCCATCTCGGACAAGGCCATACAGAGCTCGGTCATGCGCGTCCTGACCGGGCGGCCGTTCCAGAACCCGCTGCGGTACTTCATGTCCACGCCGTACGCGCTGGTGTCCTGCGAGATCACCAGCAGCTCTTTGACGCCCGCCTTCACGAGCCGCTCGGCTTCGTTCAGCACGTCGCCCACGGGGCGGCTGACCAGGTCGCCGCGCATCGACGGGATGATGCAGAAGCTGCAGCGATGATTGCAGCCTTCGGAGATCTTCAGGTAGGCGTAGTGGCGCGGCGTGAGCTTGACGCCCTGCGGCGGCACCAGGTCCACGTAGGGGTTGTGGTCCGTGCGCGGGGGCGCCGCGCTGTGCACGGCGCGTACGACCTCTTCATATTGCTGAGGGCCGGTCACCGACAGCACGCTGGGGTGCACGTCGCGGATCACCGATTCTTCGACGCCCATGCAGCCGGTCACGATGACCTTGCCGTTTTCAGCAAGGGCCTCGCCGATGGCTTCCAGCGATTCGGCCTTGGCGCTGTCGATGAAGCCACAGGTGTTGACGACGACCACGTCCGCATCGTTGTACTCGGGCGTGACTTCGTAGCCTTCGGTGCGCAACTGGGTCAGGATGCGTTCGGAGTCGACCAGTGCCTTCGGACAGCCCAGCGATACGAAGCCCACGCGCGGCGCGCGGCCGGGGTTGGCCTCTTGCGCGGCGGCCGTGATGGCATCGAGCGTGGCGTTGTTGCCGTTGCTGGGGGCAGCGCCGGCGCCTTTGCCGGGGCGGGAATGTTCAATAACTTCCAATCTAATTCACCGTAGGTTCGCGCACGGGCATTCGGCGTGCGGCGGGGTCATCGTCAAAGATTCAGGGCCAGGCCGGAGCGTCCTGGGAGGACAGGTGGCGCAGCGTTTCCGGATGAAGCATGGCGACGCGCAGCAAGGTCTGCGCGGCGCCGGAGGGGTTGCGCCGGCCTTGCTCCCAATCCTGCAAGGTGCGCACGCTTACGCCCAACAACTCCGCGAAATCCGCCTGCGGCAGGCCCACGCGATTGCGCGCTTCGCTGATATGCGACGCCTGCCACCGGACGGACCGGGCAGGCGGTACAGCCTTCTTCATAACTCAATCACTGGGAGGGGGCGGTGCGGCATTCATTCGCGCCGGCGGGAGTTCGGCCGGCGGCCGCACCGATGGGGATAGCGGGGCAGCGCAGGATTATACGGCATTGCCGTAGGCGGGGATAGCACGGGATGGTGGGGCCCGTCTGGCAACGGGGGACGGAAAGCCGCGTGGAACCGGGGCCCGCGATTCAGGCCGCAGTGCGGCGATACAGCGCCAGCGTGCCCGCCAGTCCGATCAGCATGCCGCCGCAGATCCGGTTCAGCCAGCGCAGGCCGCCTGCCCGGAAGGCGCGCACCATCTGCGCACCCAGCGCCGCATAGGCCAGCATCGTCGCCACGTTCAGCAGCGCCAGCACGCCGGCCAGGATGGCGTACTGGGCGGGCAGGGGAGCGGTGGGGTTGATGAATTGGGGAAGGAAGGCCGACATGAACAGCAGGGCCTTGGGATTGGTCAGGGCCACGACGAAGCTGCGCAGGCCCAGGGCCAGCCCGGCAGGGCGCGTATCGCGGGCGCTTTCGGACGGCAGCGTCAGCGCCGCGTCCGTACGCAGGAGTTTCCAGCCCAGCCAGGCCAGGTACGCCGCGCCTACCCATTTGACGATCTGGAAGGCGACCTCGGAGGCGGCCAGGAGCACACCCAGGCCGCAGGCCACGGCGCCGATCAGGACCAGATCCGCCAGCACCGCGCCGCCCATGCCCCAGCAGGCGGCGCGCACGCCGTGGCGCGAGCCGTTGCTCATGGCGAGCAGCGTGGTGGGGCCGGGCGTGACGATGGCGACGGCAGAGGCCAGGACAAACAGCAGCAGCGTGGCGAGGGACATGACGGGGCTCCAGGGCAGGGAGCCAGTGTGCCGCGCGGGCCGCCGTCCGTCCAGGTCCGGGCTACCATAGCGGTCTTACTCTTTGATTTCGCACCATGTCCACCCGTCCTGACTCCCCCAATCTGGCCCCCCCGCTTTCTTCCGTACTTCTTGCCAGCGCGGGGGTGGTGGAGGACGTGCTCGACGGGCGCTCGCTCACGGAGGCGCTGGCCGAGGTCGATGGCGCGCTGCGTCCGGCCACGCAGGCCGTGTCGTTCCACGCGATGCGCTACCTGGGCTGGGCAGACGCCGTCGGCCGCGAGATGGTGCAGCGTTACCCCAGCGTGTTGTTCGAATCCCTGCTGCTGGTGTCGCTGACGCTGCTCAAGGAAGAGGGCGATGCGGCCGTCGCCCTGCCCGGCATGCCGGTCTACGCCCCGCACACGGTCGTCGACCAGGCGGTGACTGCGGCCGCCGGGTCGCGCGCCCTGGCGTCCTACAAGGGGATGCTCAATGCCTGCCTGCGCCGTTTCCTGCGTGAACGCGCCGCGCTGGAGGCCGCGGTGGCCGACAGCCCCGAGGCGCAATTCAATCATCCCGGCTGGTGGGTCAAACAACTTACCGTGGCCTATCCGAAGCAATGGCGCGAGATCCTGGCGGCATCCAATCTGCCCGCCCCGCTGACCTTGCGGGTCAACCGCCGCCGCGCCACCCGCGAGCAGGTGCTGGCCGCCTTTGAAGAGGCGGGCCTGGCGGCAGAAGCCGTGGGCCAGTCGGGTGTGGTGCTGGCCACGCCCAAACCGGTGACGCAGTTGCCGGGGTTTGCCGAGGGCTGGTGGTCGGTGCAGGATGCGGGCGCCCAGCTCGCGGCCGAACTGCTGGCCCCTGCCGACGGCATGCGCGTGCTGGACGCCTGCGCGGCGCCCGGGGGCAAGACGGCGCACCTGCTTGAACTTGCCGACATCGACCTGCTCGCCCTGGATGCCGACGCCGACCGTCTTGGCCGCGTAGAACAGAACCTGGAACGGCTGGGCCTGGGCGGCGGCCATGTCCGTCTGAAGGCGGCCGACGCCGCCGACCTGGACGCCTGGTGGGACGGCAAGCCCTTTGACGCCGTGCTGGCGGACGTGCCGTGCACGGCATCGGGCATTGTCCGGCGCCACCCCGACATCCGCTGGCTGCGCCGCGAAAACGACCTGCGCCGCACCGCCAGCCTGCAGACCCGGATCCTGGACGCGCTGTGGTCCACCGTGGCCCCCGGCGGCCGGCTGCTCTATGTGACGTGCTCGGTGTTCCCGATCGAAGGCACGCGCCAGGCCCTGGAATTCCTGCAGCGCCATTCCGACGCGACCCGCCTGGACGCGCCCGGCCAATTGCTGCCAGTTGCGGTCGATGCAACACCCGCGGCGCAACACGACGGGTTTTTCTACGCCTTGTTTGCCAAGCAGTCCTGAATCCCGAAGAATAGGGGCATGACGTAGTTCCGGTGCCGTATGTCCATTATTTCGCGCGTATTTCTTGGGTTGTTGCTGGTATCTGCCGTGCTTTTGACTGCGCCGGGTGGTGTGGCTCACGCGTCCGAGCCGCGCGTGACGCGCGTGGAGCCGGTGGTGCGCGACGGCAACCTGGAAATCGACGCGGACATCGAATTCGAGCTGAACCAGCAGTTGCGCGACGCCGCCCAGCGCGGCGTCGCGCTGTATTTCACGGCTGACCTGACCATCACCCGAGAACGCTGGTACTGGTTCGACGAGTCGCTGGTGGACACATCGCGCACCTGGCGTGTGGTCTATAACGCGTTGACCCGCCAGTGGCGGGCGGGCGTGGGCGAGCTGTCCTTTCCGGTGGCCTCGCTGGACGATGCCATGAGCGCCATCCGGCATATCCGCAATTGGCGGGTTGCGAAGGCCGGCGAGTTTGATGCGGGGTCGCAATACAACGGGCAGTTGCGCCTCCGGCTGGATACGTCGCTGTTGCCCAGGCCGTTTCAGGTCAACGCCCTGAACAGCAGCTCGTGGGCGCAGGCGACGCCGTGGATGGACTTCTCGTTCATGTTGGGCGACAAGGAGAAAGATCCCTCATGAGGCTTTTGCTTCGGCTGGCGCTGATGGTCGGCGCCGTGAGCGGCCTGGCGCTGCTGGGCCTCTTGGCCTGGTCCACCGGAAACGCCTCGCGTTTTGCGCGCTACTACGACACGCTGCTGGTCCTGAACGGCATCTTTGCGCTGGCGCTCTTTGTCTGGGTTGTCGCGCTGACGGTGCGGCTGGCCCGGCAGATCCGGCGCCGGCAGTTCGGCGCGCGGCTCACCGCGCGCTTTTCCCTGGCTTTCGCCCTGATCGGCGTGGTGCCCGGCGCGCTCATCTACACCGTGTCGGTGCAGTTCATGTCGCGCTCGATCGAATCCTGGTTCAACGTGCGTGTGGACACGGCGCTGGAAGCCGGCCTGAACCTGGGCCGCGCCGCGCTGGATTCGCTGCTGGCCGACCTCGACGCCCGCGCCCGCTCGATGGCCGTGGAACTGAACCGCAGCACCGACAGCGGCGTGACGCTGGCGCTGACCCGGCTGCGCGAGGCCAACGGCGTGCAGGAAGCCATGGTGTTCACGGGCAGCGGCCGGATGGTGGCGTTTTCGACCAGCCAGTACGGCCAGTTGCTGCCGGCCATGCCGCCTTCCACCGTGATGAATCAGCTGCGGTTGGCGCGCGGTTATTCCGCGGCCGAAGCCGACGATCCGGTTACCGCGGGCGCCGAAGGCGGCCTGCATCTGCGCGTGGTGATCCCGCTGAACGGTCCGGACCGCTACGACAACCTGCTGGGTCCGGCCTCTGAGCCGCGCTGGCTGCAACTGCTGCAGCCGGTGCCCGAGCAGATCGCGCACAACGCCAACCTGGTGCAGCAGGGCTTCCGGGATTACCAGGAATTGGCGCTGTCGCGGCTGGGCCTGCGCAAGCTCTATGGCATCACGCTGACGCTGGCCCTGCTGCTGGCCGCGTTTGGCGCCATCGCGGTGGCGCTGTCCCTGTCCAAGCGGCTGGTGCGCCCGCTGCTCAGCCTGGCGGGCGGCACGCAGGCGGTGGGCGTGGGCGACTACCGGCCCCTGCCCGAGCCGCCGGAACGCGACGAAGTCGGCCAGCTCACGCGGTCGTTCAACGCCATGACCCGCCAGCTCGACGAAGCGCGCCGCATGGTCGAAAGCAACCGCCAGCAGCTCGAACGCTCCAACGTCTATCTGGAAAGCGTGCTGTCCAACCTGTCTTCCGGCGTGCTGGTGTTCGACGAAGCGTTCCGCGTCACCACCGTGAACCAGGGCGCCCAGACCATCCTGGGCGCGGACCTGCGCTCGGTCATCGGCCGCCCGCTTGAAACCGCGGACGGCATGCTGGAATTTGCGAATATCGTGCGCCAGGCGTTTTCCACGCACGCGGCGGTCGGCTCCGAGCGCCAGCACTGGCAACAGCAATTTGAAATTGCGCCCGCCCAGACCGAAGGCGAGACCGCATCCCAGCCGCTGACCTTACTGGCGCGGGGCACGCACCTGCGCGTCGATGGGCGCGGCAACGGTTATCTGGTGGTGTTCGACGACATCACCGAAGTGATTTCCGCCAACCGGACCGTGGCGTGGGGCGAGGTGGCGCGCCGCCTGGCCCACGAAATCAAGAATCCGCTGACCCCGATCCAGCTCTCGGCCGAGCGCCTGGCCATGAAGCTGGAAGGCAAGCTGCCGCCCGCCGAGGCGCAGATCGTGGCGCGCTCCACCAACACGATCGTGAACCAGGTGGCGTCGCTCAAGCAGATGGTGGACGACTTCCGCGAGTATGCGCGTACGCCGCCGGCCGTCATGCAGCGCATCAATTTCAACGCGCTGGTGGCGGACGTGTTGTCGCTCTATGGCTGGGAACCCGAGGGCGCCCCGTCGCGCCTGACGGAAAAGGCCTTGAATCTGGACGTCAACCTTGGCGCCGACCTGCCCGATATCGAAGGCGATCCGACCCAGCTCCGGCAGGTGATCCACAACCTGCTTTCCAATGCGCGCGATGCGATCGCGGAACTGGGCGGGCAGGGCCGCGTCAGCGTGACGACCCAGCTCATGCGCAGCGAACAGCCTGATCGTGTGGCGCATCAGGCGCTGCGTTTCACGGTGGCGGACACGGGTCCCGGCTTCCCGCCGCAGGTCATGCAACGCGCATTTGAGCCCTACGTAACCACAAAGTCCCACGGGACTGGGTTAGGATTGGCAATCGTCCGCAAGATCGTGGAAGAGCATGGCGGACGTATCGACCTTGCCAACCGCAAGGAAGGAGGGGCGCGGATTTCCATCCTGTTGACCCGGCTCGCGCCCGGGTCCGACACTATGGACGCCACCGCGCAAGAAAAGGATAATGCGGCTACGCAATAGGTGGATGCTTTATGGCCAGAATTCTGGTGGTTGACGACGAAGTCGGTATACGCGAACTGTTGTCGGAAATCCTTTACGACGAGGGACACACGGTCGAGCTGGCCGAAAACGCGGCGCAAGCGCGCGCTGCCCGTCTTCGCATGCGTCCCGATCTGGTGTTGCTGGACATCTGGATGCCCGACACCGACGGCGTCAGCCTGCTCAAGGAGTGGGGCTCGCAAGGCTTGCTGGACATGCCTGTCATCATGATGAGCGGCCACGCCACCATCGACACGGCGGTCGAAGCCACGCGCATCGGCGCCATGGATTTCCTCGAAAAGCCCATTACGCTGCAGCGTCTGCTCAAGACCGTTGCCGCGGGCCTGGCGCGTGGCCGCGTGCCGCATGCGGCGCCCGCCGCCGCCAATCCGGCCGTCGCCAGCCCGATCGTGGCGCTGGAAGACGAACTGGATCCGCCCGCCGCGCTGTCCGCCGTGTCCGCCAACGATGTGCCGGCCACGTCCAACGGCCAGCTGGGCAGCATCTCGCTGGACCAGCCGCTGCGCGAAGCGCGCGACGAATTCGAGCGCATCTACTTTGAATACCACCTGGTCAGGGAAAGCCACAGCATGACGCGCGTGTCCGAACGTACCGGGCTGGAACGCACCCACCTCTACCGCAAGCTCAAGCAATTGGGCATCGAGTCCGCGCGCAAGCGCAGCACATGAAGATCCTGATCATGGGCGCTGGTCGCGTAGGCACCAGCGTGGCGGAAAACCTGGTGTCCGAGCAAAACGACATCACGGTCATCGATTCCGACCCCGCCCAGTTGCAATACCTGCAAGAACACTTTGACCTGCGTGTCGTCCTGGGTGACGGCTCGCAGGTTTCTGTTTTGGAAAATGCCGGCGCCGCCGACACCGATCTCTTCATCGCCTGTGCGGCGTCCGACACCGCCAACATGGTGGCGTGCAAGGTCGCGCGCCAGCTGTTCAATATCCCCCGCCGCATCGCCCGTATCCGCTCCGCTGAGTTTCCCGAGCATCCGGAACTCATGAGCGAAGAAGGCTTTTGCATCGACGCGCTCATCAGCCCCGAACGCAGCGTCACCACCTACCTGCAAAGCCTCATCGAATTCCCCGAGGCCCTGCAGGTTGTGGAATTCGCCGAAGGCCGCGTCAGTGTCGTGACCGTACGCGTGGGGCATGGCAGCCCGATGGCGCATTCGTCCGTGGACAAGCTGCGCGACGTCTGGCCGGACGTGAAGGCGCGCGTCATCGACGTCCTGCGCGACGGCCGTCCCCTGCGGGCGGGCAGCGGCACCGTCATCGCCCCGGGCGATGAAGTCGTGCTGGTCGTCGATTCCGACCACGCGCGGCGCGCCGTGCGCAAGCTGCGCGACGCTGAGCGCGCGGTGCGCCGCGTCATGATCGCCGGCGGCGGCAACATCGGCCTGCGCCTGGCGCGCCAGCTTGCCGAGGAAAAGTACAGCGTCCGCATCATCGAGCACGACCTGAAGCGCTGCGAATACCTGGCGACCCAGCTTCCGGACAGCGTGCTGATCCTGCACGGCAGCGGCACCGACGAGGCGCTGCTCGAGCGCGAGAACATCGAGGACATGGACACGTGGCTGGCCCTGACCAGCGACGACGAAGACAACATCATGTCGTCGCTGCTGGCCAAACGGTTGGGCGCGCGCAAGGTGATCGCGCTGATCAACCGCCACGCGTACGGCGAACTCATGCAGGGCAGCCACATCGACATCGCCGTGTCGCCGTCGCAGGCCACCATGAGCGAATTGTTGCGCCACGTGCGCCGCGGCGACGTGGTGGCCGTGCACCGGCTGCGCCAGGGCGTGGCCGAGGCGCTGGAGGCCATTGCCCACGGCGACCGCTCCACGTCCAAGGTGGTGGGCCGCGCGGTGGGCAAGATCAGCCTGCCCAAGGGCGCCAGCATCGGCGCGCTGGTGCGCGGCGAAGAAATCATCCTGCCGGACGCCGACACCGTCATCGAAACCGACGACCACGTCATCGTCTTCGTGCCCTCGCGCCAGCAGATGCCGCGCGTGGAAAAGCTGTTCCAGGTTTCGGCCTCGTTTTTCTGATGCGCCGCCCCGTTCACCCCTTGCGTGGGCCGCGAGCGGCCGGATAAGCCTCCATGAAGCGCGTCCTGGCCACCCTGTACATCCTGGGCCTCACCATGGTGATGTTCGCCCTCACCATGCTGATCCCGCTGTTCATCGCCTATGTGGGCGGCGACGCGGCGCGCGACGCCTTCCGCGATGGCTTCCTGATTTCCGTCGGCATCGGCGGCGGCCTGGCCGCGCTGACCCGGCGCAACCGCAGCGAATTGCGGGCGCGCGACGGCTTCGTGCTGGTGTCGGCCGTCTGGGCAGGTCTGCCGCTGCTGGCGGCCATTCCGCTGCTGCTGTACTTCCATGGCGCGGGGCTGCCGCTGTCCTTCACGGGCGCCTATTTCGAGGCGATGTCCGGGCTGACCACCACCGGCGCCACGGTCCTGACCAACCTGGACACCTTGCCGCCGTCGATCAACCTGTGGCGGGCCACGCTGATCTGGATCGGCGGCATGGGCATCCTGGTGCTGGCCGTCGCCATTCTGCCGCTGCTGGGCGTCGGCGGGCATCAGGTGGTGCGGGCCGAGACCCCGGGGCCCATGAAAGACGAGCGCCTGACGCCCCGCATCGCCAGCACGGCCAAGGCGCTGTACGCGGTCTATTTCGTGTTCTCCATCCTCTGCTTCATCGCGTACCGGCTGGCCGGGCTGTCTTGGTTCGAGGCGTGGTGCCACATGGCCACCACCATGGGGCTGGGCGGCTTTTCCACCTGGGACGACGGCTTCGCGCACTTTGACTCCGTCGCGGTCGAAATGGTGGCGATGGTGTTCATGCTGATCGCGGGCATCAACTTCGCCACGCACTTCAATGCCTTCCGCCAGCGCAGTCCGCGCGCCTATTGGCGCTGTCCGGAGGCCATTCCGTACCTGGTCGTCGTGCTGGGGGTCGGGCTGGTCATCTCGGTGTACCTCTTCATCAAGGACGTCTACACCGATCCGCTGGAAGCGCTGCGCTACGGGATGTTCAACACCATCTCCATGGCCACCACGACCGGCTATGCCAATACCGACTTCGCCCAATGGCCGCTGTTTGCGCCGCTGACGATGCTGCTGCTCTCGGGCTTTGCGACGTCGGCGGGGTCGACGGGGGGCGGGATCAAGATGATCCGCGCCATCCTGCTGATCAAGCAGGCCCGCAATGAGCTGGTCACCATGTTGCATCCGCATGCCGTCAGCCCGGTCCGGATCAACGGCCGGGCGGTGGAGACGCGCACCATGTCGTCCGTGCTGGCCTTCATGCTGTTTTACGGCCTGTCCATCGCCGTGTTCACCAGCCTGCTGCTGCTCTCGGGCCTGGACCCGATCACGGCGTTCTCGGCCGTTTTCGCCAGCGTGAACAACACCGGGCCCGGCCTGGGTCCGGTGGGCCCCATGGGCACCTTTGCGGTGCTGTCGGACTTCCAGATCTGGGTCTGCACCTTTGCGATGCTGATCGGCCGGCTGGAACTGCTGACGGTGCTGGTGCTCTTCACGCCGATCTTCTGGCGCAAATAGGCGCCGCTACGCCCCGAAATCGTCAGGGATAACCCTAATTAGGGTTATCCCGTCCCCTTTGGAAATCCCCGTCTTTTCTGGCTCCGCGGCGGGCGCTCGCCCAGAACCCGCGCCAATCCTGGGCGGTAAGCGCTTGCTTACTTTTCCTTAGAGGGGAAAACCGGATGATTCGCGATGTTGCACACAAATGTCACGATTTTCAATCGTTTTGCCACAAACCTGCGGCTATCATGCGTTCACAAGCCGCCGTCTAGTGCCCCCCGGGAGGTTGCCGGGCTTCAAGGTCGAACGGCGCATACCCTCATCAAACATTCAAAGGAGTCCGAGATGGAACAAATCCCGTTCATTTCGTCGGCCCCCAACACCCTGGGCATCGAACTCGAGCTGCAACTGATCGACCCCCGCAGTTTTGACCTTGCTGCAGCGTCTGACGAACTGTTGGCCCAAATGGCCAACCATCCTATTGCCGACCGCGTAAAACCCGAAATCACGCGGTCCATGATCGAACTGAACTCCTCGGTGCACGAGCACCCCATGGGCCTCTTGGCCGAAATGCGCGAGATGCGCGACGCCCTGGTTGAAGCCGCGGATGCGGTTGGCGTGTCGGTGGCGGGCGGAGGCGCCCATCCCTTCATGCGCTGGCAAGAGCGCTCCATCTCGGATACCCCGCGCTTCCAGTACCTGGCCGAAATGTACGGTTACCTGGCGCGTCAATTTACGGTGTTCGGCCAACACATCCATCTGGGCGTGAAAAGCGGCGACGATTCCATCAAGCTGCTGCGCCGACTCTCGCCCTACGTGCCGCACTTCATCGCGCTGACGGCGTCGTCGCCGTACTGCGAGGGGGTGGACACCCTGTTCTCGTGCTCGCGCCTGAATGCGGTCAACAGCTTTCCGCTGGCCGGCCACATGCCGCCCGAGGTCAAGGACTGGTACCAGTTTGAAGCCCACCTGTCCCAGCTTCGCGCTTTTGGTCTGGCCGAGAGCATCAAGGACTTGTACTGGGATATCCGTCCCAAGCCCGAGTTCGGCACGGTCGAAATCCGGGTCTGCGACACGCCGCTGACGGTGGAGCGCGCCTGCCAGGTGGCGGCGTTTGCCCAAGCGCTGTCCGTGCTGCTGATGCGCGAGGAAGATCCCAGCGACAACGCCTGGCTGTCCTATCGCAGCAACCACTTCCAGGCCTGCCGCTTTGGCCTGCAGGGCAGCTACGTCACGCCCGACGGGCAGCGCGTGCGCCTGATCGACCATATGCGTGCGCTGTTCCAGCGTCTGATGCCGGTGGCCGAGGAACTGGGGACGGGCGACATGATCGCCGCCTTGCGCGACGACGCCATGCGCGCCGGCAACGACGCCCGCTGGCTGCGCAGCCAGTACCATCGCCTGCGCGACTTGCCTCTGGTGGTGGAAGCCATGTCGAACGCGTGGCGCGGTACGGCGGCGCCCGTTGCGCCGCCGGCAGAGCCGACCGCGGTGCTTCGCCGCCGCATCCGGGCAACGTCCGAACCCATGCAAGGTCTGTCCGCGTCCGAGCCGGGCGTGACCGTGCCGGAACGCTTGCACTAGGCTGCGGCAGGGGTGCGTGCGAGGCCCGCTTGGCGGGCCTTTTTCACAGGCGAGGCATGCAGGCCTGCTTTCGGAGGCGCGGCATGCAGGCCTGTTTTCGGAGACCGATCTTTCAGGGCGGCTTTGCAGGCCCTGTCGTCAAAGGGTTCCGCGCTGCCGGCCGCCGATCGCGCTGATGGACAGGCGGGTTTCGCCCGCCACGGTCCGATGCGCGGCGGCGCGCCAGGCGTGGCCGTAGGCCACTTCGATACTCAAGACGATCAGGCCGTCCGCATTGCGTTGCGCTTCCAGCGCCGCGCAAAGGCGGTCGCGCCAGTCGCGTCCCACGAGTCCGCCGCGGCGGCCTTCGGCCGGGTTGCCGCCCAGGGCGCGCACATCCTGCAGCAGCTTTTCGGGGCTGCGGTAGGTCAGCGTCAGGATCTCCTGGTCCATCACCGGATCCGCAAAGCCGTTTTCCACCAGCAGGTCGCCGAAGTCGTGCATGTCCACGAAGGACGGCGTGGCCGTGCGCAGGCCGGCATCCGCCAGCGCCTGCCGCAATTCGCGCAGCGTGGCCGGTCCCAGACAGGAAAACATCGCCAGGCCGCCCACTTTCAGGATGCGGCGCCATTCGGCCAGCACGGCGTGCGGTTCGCGGTGCCAGTGCATGGCCATGTTCGACCACACCAGTTCCAGCGATTCGGGCGGCAGTCCCGTGTTGGCCAGATCGGCGTTCACGAACGCGGGGGCGGCCGGGCCGCGCCGCGCCAGCTTGCCGATCCAGGCCGACAGGCCGGCTGGCGCGTGACGCTGGCGCGCTTGCGCCAGCAAGGGCTCACAGTTGTCCAGCCCGGTGTAGGCCGCGTCGGGATAGCGTTCGCGCAGCAGCGGCAGGTTGTCGCCGGCGCCGCAACCGGCGTCCAGCATGGCCTGCGGTTGCACGCGGATGTACTGCAGGCGGCCGAGCATGCGGCGCGCCACTTCGCCATAAAGGAATTGGGCGTCGGCCAGGTCGCCGCGGCGCGCGAACTGGCGCGGCACGTCGGCGGTGACGAGGGGCAGGGAGGGGGGCGTTGCGGTTTCTGGCAGGGACATTTCGGTCGCGCTCGCGGGATCTCCCGGGGCGGAGCATGGTTTGATCTGGGATGGCTCACATTATTGCCCATCCCGGCGGCAGGCTCCGATTGTCCCTACTGAACATGGGGCGACGGTTGTTGTCGCGCCTGGGATGCGATTGTCCGTTGTGCGGGGCACGGGTCGCGGGCGCGCGGCTGTGCGCCGGGTGTCAGGCGGACATCATGGCCGGACCGCCGGGGGGCTTGGCAAGATGCCCGCGATGCGCGCTGCGCCTTCAAGGGGGCGGACAGCATTGCGCGGCGTGTCTGGCGCAGCCGCAGGCGTTCAGCCGCACGATCACGGCGTTTGACTATGCGCCGCCCGGCGATGCGCTGGTGCTGATGCTGAAGACGCAGTTGCGGCTCAGCATGGCGCCGGTGCTGGCGCGAATGATGGCGCAGGCGGTGCGGGAGGCGGCGGCGCAGTCCGGCGCGCAAGCCGCCGGCATTTCCGGATCAAGCGGTTCTGACACCGCCGCCGACTGCGGGCGCTGCACCGGGTTCCTGCCGCCCGATCTTCTCTTGGTCCCCATTCCCGCCAGCCGGGCGTCGCTGCGGCAGCGGGGCATGAACCCGGCGGCCGAGATCGCGCGCAGTCTGGCCGCCGAACTGGCGCTGCCGGCGCCGCGTCTCCTGCTTGCACGGCGGCGCGAAACGCCCCGCCAGGCCACGCTAGGCCGGCGGGCGCGGCAGCGGGGGGCGGCGGGTCTCTTTGTCTGCACCGGCCCGGTTCGCGGGCGTCATGTGGCGGTGGTGGACGACGTGATGACCACCGGCAGTACCGTGGGCGCGGCGGCCACTGCCCTGATGGCGGCAGGCGCGGCCAGCGTGACGGTATTGGTGGCCGCGCGTACGCCATGATCTGCCTGCATCGCCGTCTGGATCGTGCCTGGCTTCCCGCCCGCATCCCCGCCCGTGCCCCCGCATGCATCCTGGCCTGCATCCGCCGTTTGCAACCGCGCCCGCATCCGCGCCTTCACCGGACCGCCGTCGGGTCGCGGTTCCTGGCCCCGCCGCCAAATCGGCGACAATCACGCTCGCGCGGCCGCTTCCCGGCCACGGACCTTTCCACCTCTGCCCGCACCATGTTCCACGTCATTCTCGTCTGCCCGGAGATCCCTCCCAACACCGGCAACGCCATCCGCTTGTGCGCCAATACCGGGGCGCAACTGCATCTGGTGCGTCCCCTGGGGTTCGAGCTGGATGACGCCCGCATGCGGCGCGCGGGGCTGGACTATCACGAGTGGCAGCCTGTGCGCGTGCACGACACGCTGCAGGAGGCGCTGGACGACACCGGCGCCGTCGCGTCCAGCATCTATGCGCTGACCACGCACGCGCAGCGCAGCGTGGCCGACGTCAGTTTCAAGCCGGGGGATGTGTTCGTGTTTGGTCGCGAAAGCGCGGGCCTGTCGGACGAGCATCAGGCGATGTTTCCGCCGCAGCAGCGCCTGCGGCTGCCGATGCGCACCGGCCAGCGCAGCCTGAACCTGTCGAACGCCGTGGCGGTCACGGTGTTCGAGGCCTGGCGCCAGCAGGGCTACGAAGGGGGCGCATAGACGCCGCCCCTCGGTCTGAAGATCAGTCCAGCGACAGCTTCAGCTTGTCGATCACCTGGTCCCAGCGCGCCTTTTCATTCTTGATGCGGTTGGTCAGGGCTTCCGGCGTCGACGGGGCCGGCGTGAAGTATTGCAGCGCCAGCTGCTTGCGCACGGCCTCGCTATTGATGATGCGCGCCAGTTCGCTGTTGAGCCGTTCAATGATCGGCGTGGGCGTACCGGCCGGCGCCAGGATCGCATTCCACGAGATGGCTTCAAAGTCCGGATAGCCCTGCGAGGCCATGGTGGGCACGCCGGGCAGGGCGTCACTGGGCTGCAGGCTGGTCACGGCCAGCAGCTTGACCTTGCCGTCGCGCGCCTGCGGCACGGCGATCGCCGGCACCATGAAGCCAGCCTGCACGTCGCCGCCGATGATGGCGGTGATGACCTGCGGAAAGCCGGAATACGGGATGTGCGCCAGGTCCACGCCCGCGCGTTCCTTGAACATCTCCATGGCCAGGTGGGCCGAGCTGCCCGGGCCGACCGATCCGTAATTCAGCGAGTTGCCGCGGCCCTTGACCAGCTTGACGAAGTCCTGGACGTTGTCGACCTTGAGGTTGCCCGGCACGACCAGCACGTTGGGGCTGGTGCCGACCAGCGATACCGGCTCCAGGTCGGTCAGCGGGTCGTAGCCCAGTGTCTTCTTATAGAGCGTGGGCGCCGTGACCAGCGGGCCGTTGATCGTGTAGAGCAGGGTGTAGCCGTCGGGCTTGGCCTGCGACACCATACGCGTACCGATGTTGCCGCCGGCGCCCGGCTTGTTGTCGATCACGATGGGCTGGCCCAGGGCCTGGGACAGCGGCTCGGAAATCGTGCGCGCCAGGATGTCGGGCGACGAGCCGGGCGGGAAGGGCACGACCATGTGGATCGGGCGCTCGGGCCAGTCGGCGTGGGCGGCAACGGGCAGGATGGCTGCCAGGCTCAGGCAAAGGCCACGCAGCAGCGGGCCGACCCGGAACTTGCGGGTTTGCGTCATGAAGGATGTCTCCTCGGGGTGGGTGTCGTGTCTTGTTGTGGAAGCGGGATGGACGGGCGCGATCTAGGCGGCGCCGATGGCCTCGCCGGAGCCGGCGCCCAGTCCTTCATAGCGCGCATCCCGCGCCAGCAGGGCCGAGACGGCGGTCATGGGCGCGACGCCTTCGAACAGCACGGCGCACACCGCTTCGGTGATCGGCAATTCGACATTGATGGCGCGGGCGCGGTCCAGCGCGGCGCGGGCGCAGCGCACGCCTTCGGCGGTGATGCCACTGGCCAGGATGTCGGCCAGCTTGCGGCCCGCGCCGATCTCCAGGCCCACGCGCCGGTTGCGCGACAGCTCGCCGGTGGCGGTCAGCACCAGATCGCCTAGGCCGGTCAGCCCGGCGAAGGTTTCGGCCTGTGCGCCCAGCGCGACGCCAAAGCGGGTCATCTCGGCCAGGCCGCGGGTGATCAGGGCCGCGCGGGCATTGGTTCCCAGCGCAAGGCCATCGCCAATGCCGCAGGCAACTGCAATGACGTTCTTGAGCGCGCCGCCGACTTCGACGCCAACCAGGTCGGTGCTGGCATAGACGCGCAGCGCCGCGCCATGGAAGGCGGCGGTGGTGGCTTCGCGCAGGGCGGGGCTGCTGCTGGCGACCGTCAGGGCGACGGGCAGGCCCTGCGCGACTTCGCGCGCGAACGAGGGGCCCGACAGGGCGCCGCCGGTCGCGCCGGGCAGGGCCTCGCGCATGATTTCGTGGGGCAGTCTGGCCGTGTCGGCCTCAAAGCCCTTGCACGTCCAGACGATGGGCGTGTCTTGCAGTCCCAGTGCGGGCAGCCGTTGCGACAGCGCCTCGCAGATGGACGTGAGACCCGCGACGGGCACGCCCAGCACGATCAGACGGCGCGCGGCGTCGTCCTGCAGGGTGCGCAGCGTGGCGTCCAGATCAGAGGAATATTGCAGCGTCTTGGGCAGGGAAATGCCCGGCAGATAGCGGGCATTTTCTTGGGTGGCGGCCATGGCGGCCGCTTGCGCGGCTTCGCGCGCCCAGAGCTGGGTGGGGTGGCGGCGGCTGGCGGCCGCCGCCAGGGCGGTGCCCCAACTGCCCGCTCCCAGGACGGCGACGCGCAGGCGCGGCTCGGCGGGTTGGTTCATGGGGCGCCGCGGGGTGCTTACTGGCGGGTGGCGCCGGGGGGCAGGATGATGCCCGATTCGGCACCGTTGGCGCCGGCGGCCTGCTGCTGTTGCAGTTCGGCGATGCGTTGCTCGTACAGAGCCTGGAAGTTGACTTCGGTCAGGTGCAGCGGCGGCATCGAGGTGCGGGTGATCGCATCGGCGATGTTGGCGCGCAGGTACGGGTACAGCATCGTGGGGCAGACAATGCCCAGCAGCGGGTCGAGTTGCTCTTCGGGGATGTTGGCCGCTTCGAAGATGCCGGCTTGCGTGCCTTCGACCAGGTACACGACCTTGTCGTTGATGCGCGTGGTGACGGTGACGGTGACCGTGGTTTCGAACACGGTTTCGGCCAGGCGCTGGCCGCCCACGGTGATGCTTACTTCGACCTGCGGCGCTTCCTGTTCCAGGAACACGTGAGGCGCGTTGGGCATTTCCAGCGAAAGGTCTTTCAGGTAGACGCGCTGCAGATTGAACGAGGGCGCGTCGTTGCCGCCTTCTTGCTGGGTGTTTTGGTCTTGATCAGCCATGAGTGTTTCCGTTGGTGGGAGAGGCAAAAAGGGGCGATTAGCCGTTCAGCAAGGGGGTCAGTCCACCCGAGCGGTCCAGGGCTATCAGGTCGTCGCAACCGCCGACATGGGTATCGCCGATGAAGATCTGCGGGACGGTGCGCCGGCCGGTGCGTTCGATCATGACATCGCGCTGGGACGGTTCGCGGTCGATCTGGATGATTTCCAGGTCGGCCACGCCACGCTGCTCGAGCAGCGCTTTGGCGCGGGAGCAATAGGGGCAATAGTCCTTGCTGTACATGACGACTTTGTTCATAGGGCGCTCCTGTGGGTACAAGAATAGGTAGATGGGGGCGAGTCCCCCTGCTTCAACCCTTCTGGGTTACCGGCAGGCTGGCGGCCGACCAGGCACGCATGCCGCCTTCCAGCGGCACGACGTCGGTGAATCCCTGGGCGCGCAGCTTGGCGGCGGCGCGGGCCGAATCGCGGCCATTGTCGCAAACCACCACCAGCGGCTTGTTCTTGGGCAGCGAGCCGGCCTTCTGCTCGAGGTCGGCTGCCGGCACGTTTCGTGCCTGAGCGATATGACCGGCCTGGAATTGCTCGACGGGGCGCACGTCGACCCACACGGCATTGCGCTGGTTGACCATCTGGATGGCTTCAGTCGTGCTGATGGCGGACCCGGTCCGGCCCTTGCGCAGGGCGGGAATGATCAGCATCACGCCGGAAACCACGGCGACGGCGACGATGAAGATGTTGTTTTTATCGAGCAAGAATTGCAAAAGGTCCACGAAGGCTTCCTGTAGTACGTCGGCGGGCGCTACGTCGGCTTGCGGGTGGGCAAGTCTTCCGGCCAGCCTGGTAGGGGCGAACCCTGATGCGACGCGTCCAGGACATGGACGCGGTGCGCCGGGGCAAAATCACGGGCAAAATCACTCAATTATAAAATGAGCGCATTCCTTAACCATCCTCCAACTTTAACCCGCCCGGCGGGCGCCCCAAACCATGCACAAACTCGTACTGATGCGCCACGGTGAAAGCCAGTGGAATCTTGAAAACCGTTTCACCGGCTGGACCGACGTCGACCTGACCGACACCGGCCGCGAACAGGCCCGCAAGGCGGGCGAACTGCTCAAGAAAGAAGGCTTCACCTTCGACCTGGCCTACACCTCAGTCCTCAAGCGCGCCATCCGCACCCTGTGGATCGCCCTGGACGCCATGGACGCCATGTACACCCCGGTCGGCGTGAACTGGCGCCTGAACGAACGCCACTACGGCGCCCTGCAGGGCCTGAACAAGTCCGAAACCGCCGCCAAGTACGGTGACGAGCAGGTCCTGATCTGGCGCCGCGCCTACGCCATCGCCCCGGAGCCGCTGTCGCTGGACGACGAACGCCATCCGCGCTTTGACAGCCGCTACGCCAAGATCCCGGCCGACCAGCTGCCCGCCACCGAGTGCCTGAAGGACACCGTGGCCCGCGTGCTGCCGTTCTGGAACGACTCCATCGCCCCGGCCATCCGCTCGGGCCGCAAGGTCTTGATCGCCGCCCACGGCAACAGCCTGCGCGCCCTCATCAAGCACCTGGACAACGTGTCGGACGACGACATCGTCAACCTGAACATCCCGACCGGCCAGCCGCTGGTCTACGAACTGGATGATGACCTGCGTCCGATCCGCCACTATTATCTGGGCGATGCCGCCGAGATCGAGGCGGCCATGGCTGCGGTCGCAGCTCAGGGCAAGGCCAAGAAGGACTGATATCTCTATGCGTCGCACGGCGGGGTTGTTGTTGGCGGTCATGTTGGCCAGTGGGACGCTGCCTGCGCGCGCCGCGCCCAGTGACCTCGCCGGGCGTCAGTCCGACGCCGAAAAACAGCAGGCCGCCTTGCGCGACCGCATCGAGAGTCTGCAAAAGGACATCGACGACCGCGAGGCGGCCCGCAAAGAGGCCGCCGACGCGCTCAAGCAGTCGGAATCGTCGATTTCCCGCATCAACCTGCGCCTGAAGGAACTGGCCGACGCCAACCGCAAGGCGACGGCCGATCTCGCGTCGCTGGAAAAGCAGATCACCGCGCAGGAGGCCGTGCTGGCCAAGCGCCGCGTCGAACTGGCCGACCAGCTGCGCACCCAATACACCAGCGGCCTGTCGCCCTGGACGGCGCTGCTCTCGGGCGACGATCCCCAGGTGCTGGGCCGCAATCTGGGCTACCTGGACTACGTGTCCCGTGCCCGGGCCGACGCCGTGAAGGCGCTGCGGACCGACATCGACCGGCTGGCCGCCCTGCAGGCGCAGGCCGACGAACGCCGCGCCGAAATCGAAAAGGGGGTCGCCGAAACCTCCGAACAGAAAACCGCACTGGTCGCGCAGCAAAAAGAGCGCGCCAGCCTGCTTGCCCAGCTTGAAGGCCAGATCGCCGCCCAGCGCGCCGAGGCCAACAAGCTCGGCCGCGACGATCAGCGCCTGTCGCGGCTGATCACCGATCTGGACGCGGCCATCGCCAAGCAGATCGAGGAAGCCCGCAAGGCCGAAGAAGCGCGCAAGCGCGCCGAAGAAGCCCGCCGTGCCGAGGAAGCGCGCCGCGCGGCTGAAGAAGCCCGCCGCGCCGCCGAAGAGGCCAAAAAGCGCGCCGAGGCCGAACGCCGGTCGCAAGACGCGCGCCGCAAGGCCGAGGCAGACCGCAAGGCCGCCGAAGACGGCGCGCGCCGCGACAGCGAAGCCCGCGAGGCCGCCCAGGCGCGCGAACAGGTCGAAGCGGCAGCCCAGAAGAACCGCGGCCCGGTGGCCGTGGCCGACCCGGACGCCGCCGGCCTGCGTCCCGCCGAGCAGCGGCAGACCCGCATCGGCGGCCCGGCCGATACCCCGCCATCAACAAAACCCGCGGATCCCCCCAAAAAGGCGGAACCTGTTGAAGAGCCCGCCACTCCAACGCGCAGTGCATCGGCCCAGCAGACCGCCAAGGCGCCGCCGGTCGGCGGCGGCAACGGCCTGCGTCATGGGCTGGCCATGCCGGTGCGCGGCCAGGTGCAGGGCAGGTTCGGGGTGGATCGTCCGGACGGCGGCGTGTGGCGCGGCGTGGTGCTGCGCGCGGCCGAGGGCACGCCCGTCAAGGTAGTGGCCCCCGGTACTGTGGTTTACGCCGATTGGCTGCGCGGCTTTGGCAACCTCATCATTGTGGATCATGGCCAGCAGTACCTGACCGTCTATGCTTACAACCAAAGTCTGCTCAAACGGGTGGGCGATGCGGTGGCCGGCGGGGATACTATTGCTACCGTGGGCGCAACCGGCGGCCAAGTGGAATCCGGCCTATACTTTGAAATTCGCCATCGTGGCGCTCCAGTGGACCCGGCCCAATGGCTGGCGCAGTAGATGTGACGGCTGGTGCAGCCGGTTTGCTGGAATGCAATCGGCGTAAACGCTGTCGGTAAATGAATGTCGTTGGAAAAATACCGTTGGTAAATTACCAAACCCATCGGCGAAAACAAAATTCGGGAAGTGTGCATGGGCACTCGTAAGTTTCGCGGTTTCGGTCTGATTGCCATCGGTGCGGTGGCTGGTGTGTTGCTGAGTGTTGGCGTGACTGCGGTCGCCCAGCGTGGCAGCCCCCTGCCTCTGGACGAGCTCAGGCAACTGAGCAATGTCTTTGCCGCCATCAAGAACAACTACGTCGAGGCCGTCGACGACAAGACCCTGATCGACAATGCCATTTCCGGCATGGTGTCGAACCTGGATCCCCACTCCGCCTACCTGGATGCCGACGCGTTCCGCGAAATGCAGACCGCGACGCAAGGCGAGTTCGGTGGCCTGGGCATCGAGGTCGGCGCGGAAGACGGCTTCGTGAAGGTCATCTCGCCCATCGAGGACACGCCCGCGGCCCGCGCCGGCGTCATGGCGGGCGACCTGATCATCAAGATCGACGACACGCCCACCAAGGGCATGACCCTGAACGACGCGGTCAAGCTCATGCGTGGCGCGCCCAAGTCGCCCATCACCCTGACGATCATGCGCGCCGATCGCCCGCAGCCGATCGTCGTGAAGATCGTGCGCGACATCATCAAGGTGCGCAGCGTGCGCAGCAAGATGCTGGACAACGGCATCGCGTACGTGCGCGTCGCCCAGTTCCAGGAAAAGACCGGCGCCGACCTCGCCCGCCAGCTCAAGGAGCTGGGCGCGAAGGAACCGCCCAAGGGCCTGGTGCTGGACCTGCGCAATGACCCGGGTGGCCTCCTGACCAGCGCCATCGGTGTCTCCGGCGCGTTCCTGCCGCCCGATGCGCTCGTGGTGTCCACGGACGGCCGCACGCCGGACGCCCGCCACAAGTACCTGGCGACGCCGTCGGAATACGCCCGCGGCGAAAGCAACTACCTGTCCGGCCTGCCGGCCTGGACCAAGACGGTGCCGATGGTGGTGCTGGTGAACGTGGGTTCGGCCTCGGCCTCCGAGATCGTGGCCGGTGCGCTGCAAGACCACAAGCGCGCCAAGGTGCTGGGCAACCGCACGTTCGGCAAGGGCTCCGTGCAGGTGATCCTGCCGCTGTCCGAAACCACCGCGGTCAAGCTCACCACGTCGCGCTACTTCACGCCCAGCGGCCGTTCCATTCAGGCCACCGGCATCGAACCGGACTACGTCGTTGCCGATACGGCCGACGGCGACCTGTTCCGCCTGCCCCGCGAAGCCGACCTGCAACGTCACCTGTCCAACCAGCAGACCACCAACGAAATCAAGTCCAGCGCCGACCAGGACAACGTGGAACTGCCGGCCAAGGTGTTTGAATTCGGCGGCAAGGACGACTTCCAGCTTCAGCAGGCCCTGAACCTGCTGGCCGGCAAGCCGGTGCAGAAGGGCTCGGCCCGGGCCCAGGCCAAGGCTGACGCCAAGGCCGGCGGCGGAACGCCCCAGCGCATGAAGATCACGCCGACCGGAGTCGAGCCCAGCAAGGACAAATGAACGACGAGCAACTGCTGCGCTACGCCCGCCACATCCTGCTGGACGAACTCGGGATCGAAGGGCAGGAAAAACTGCTGGCGGCGCGTGTGCTCATCGTGGGGGCGGGCGGTCTGGGTTCGCCCGCCGCGCTCTACCTGGCCACCGCCGGCGTGGGCGACATCACGCTGGCCGACGACGACGTCGTCGAACTTAGCAATCTGCAGCGCCAGATCCTGCACACCACCGCAAGCGTTGGCCGGCCCAAGGCCGAGTCCGGCCGCGACATGCTGGGCGCCTTCAATCCGCAGACCCGCGTTCACGCCCGGGTCGAGCGCCTGAAGGACCAGGCCTTGTCCGATGCCGTCGCGCAGGCGGACCTGGTGCTGGACTGCACCGATAACTTCACTACCCGCCACGCCATCAACCGCGCCTGCGTGCAACACCGCAAGCCACTGGTCTCCGGCGCGGCCATCCGATTCGACGGCCAGGTCAGCGTCTATGACCTGCGCGACGACAACGCGCCGTGCTACCACTGCCTGTTTCCTGAAGCCGACGACGTCGAGGAAGCCAACTGCGCCACCATGGGCGTCTTCGCGCCGGTGGTCGGCATCATCGGCAGCATGCAGGCCGCCGAAGCCCTGAAGCTGCTGTCCGGCGTGGGCGAAAGCCTGTCCGGCCGCTTGCTCTGGCTGGACGTGCGCACCATGCAATGGCGCAGCGTCAACGTGCAACGTGACCCCGAATGCGCGGTCTGCGGCCACCGGGGGCACGCCTGAAGTCTGTCGGTATTGAACCCAAGAACAATACTAAAGGTTTCAAATACCTGCTATAACGCCAGCCAGCCTACTGATTTCGAGTAGAGGGGCATGGACATGACGGCGTGGATACAGGACTGAAGTTCAGCCTGCCCAAGTGGCGGCTGACACGTTGGCTGACGCATTCCGGGCATGACACGCCGGCGGACATCCGCGCGGCGCTCATCGCCAGTCTGTTCGGCACGCTTCCCATTTTTGCCGGCGGGGTCATCAACACCCTGATGATCTCGGGCGTCGTCGCGTGGCGGCGGCCCGAACCGCTGTATATCTCGTGGCTGATCCTGGAGGTGGTGCTCGCGCTGGTGCGCGTCGTCATCCTGCGATCCGCGCTGCGAGCGGCCCCCAAGGGCGGCAATACCCACACCGATCTCTACATTCTGCTGGCGCTATTCTGGGCGTTCAGCGTGGGCTATGGCGTCTTCATCACCTTATTGAACGGCGACTGGCTGGCCGCGACACTGGCTGGCGTGTCCTGCGGCGCCATGGCCGGCGGGATCTGCTTCCGGAACTACGGCGCGCCCCGCCTGGTGGGCGCCATGATTTTCCTCAGTCTTGGCCCCATGTGCCTGGGCGCGCTCTTCACCGGCGAATGGGTCATGGCGATCGTGTTCATCCAGATTCCGTTCTATCTGATCAGCATGGTCATCGCCTCGCACCGCCTGAACCGCATCCTGGTGTCCACCATGTTGGCCGAGCGCGACAGTGATCGCCGCGCCAGCCAAGACGCGCTGACCGGCCTGGCCAACCGCGCCGGCCTGCAGGCGGCGCTGGAACGCGTGTGCTCCAGCGCACGCGGCCATGACAGCGCCGCGGCGCTGCTCTACATGGACATGGACGACTTCAAGCGCATCAACGACACGCACGGCCACGCCGGGGGCGATCAGGTGCTCAAGACCATCGCGGAACGCATGCGCGCCATGCTCCGCGTGGACGACGTCGCCGCGCGGATTGGCGGCGACGAATTCATCGTGCTGGTCACCGGCATCGACGCCACCGCCGCACTGCGGCTGGGCGAACACCTGCTGCGAGACGTCTCGCAGCCCATCACGCTGGCAGACGGCAATCGCGTCTGCGTGGGCCTGTCCATCGGCATCTCGATCCTGTCCGGCGCCAACCGCACCCCGCAGGGCGCGCTGGACTCCGCCGATGCCGCGCTGTATCGCGCCAAGGCGCAGGGCGGCCGCTGCTGCGTGGTGGATCAGAGCGGGCAGATCGCGGAAAGCGAAGGATTGCAGAGCGCGTCCGTCGCGGCTTGATTGGGAGCGCGGCTGTCCGAATTGGTCCGAATCGGTCCAGCGCTGTGTGCCGCGTGTGGCGTGCCCGTTGCGCAGCGGGTGCATTCCAGACGCAACTCCACCGCGGTTCGGCCGCATTCCAGCTTCGACTCCGCCACGCGTTCCCACTTCCCGATCCCGCCGGTGGGTTGCACCGGCCCCCTCACGAAACAACAAAGTTATCAGATAACCTGAAAAATATGCCTATAATGCGCCCATGTTGACCAAGAGCCTCACCCTCACCGAGCAGGTTGCCCGCCAGCTCGCCAGCGACATCGCGGATGGTGTCCACGCCGTCGGCGCCAAGCTGCCGGCCGGACGCGTGCTGGCCGAGCAATATGGCGTCAGCGCCGCCGTCATCCGCGAAGCCACGGAGCGCCTGCGCGCCCAAGGGCTGATCCAGAGCCGCCAGGGTTCGGGCAGCACGGTCGTCTCGCGCACCGGGGCGCAAGGCTTTCAGGTGTCCACCGGCATCGCGGTCGACCGCAAGAAGCTCGCCAGCGTCTACGAACTGCGCATGGAACTTGAAGGCGGCGCAGCCGCCCTGGCGGCTGTCCGCAGCACGCCGGAGGACCTGGACGCCATGGCGTCAGCCCTCGCCTCGCTGCAAGCCCATCTGGACCACCCCGAGGCCGGCGTCGAACATGACATCGCCTTCCACGTCGCCATCGCGACCGCCACGCACAACAGCTACTACCAGGACCTGCTGCAATACCTGAACCTGCAGCTGCGCCTGGCGGTCAGCACCGCCCGGTCCAACAGCCGCCTGCAAGACGGCCTGACCGCCGCCGTGCACCAGGAACACGTCGCCGTGTTCGAGGCCATCCGCGCCCGCGATCCGGACCGTGCCCGCCAGGCCGCCATCCGCCACCTGCAGCAAGCCGCCGGCCGCCTGCAGCTCGATCTTCTCTCTCCCGCCGCATCCCACATCTCATGAGCGCATCCGACTTTTCTCAACGGCTGGTCCAAGCCCTGGGCCCCGACACCGTCTTCACCGACCCGGCCGACATCGCGCCGTGGCTGTCCGATTGGCGCGGCCTGTACAACGGCCAGGCCCAGGCGGTTGTGCGCCCGCGTACGACGGCCGAGGTCGCCACGTGCCTCGCCTTGTGCCAGGAAGCCGGCGTGCCGGTCGTGCCGCGCGGCGGCAACACCGGCTTGTGCGGCGGGGCCACGCCTGACGGCGGCGCCAGCAACGTCGTCATCAGCCTGGACCGCATGAACGCCGTGCGCGCCATCGACACCGTGGCCAACACCATGGTTGCCGAGGCCGGCGCCATCCTCGGCAACCTGCGCCGCGCCGCCCAGGACGCCGGCCGCCTGCTGCCGCTCAGCCTGGCCGCCGAAGACTCCAGCCAGATCGGCGGCAACGTCGCCACCAATGCCGGCGGCGTGAACGTGGTGCGCTACGGCATGGCGCGTGAACTGGTCCTGGGCCTGGAAGCGGTGCTGCCCACCGGCGAAATCTTCCACGGCCTGCGCACCCTGCGCAAAGACAACACCGGCTACGACCTCAAGCAATTGCTCATCGGCTCCGAAGGCACGCTGGGCATCATCACCGCCGTCGCGCTGCGCCTCTACCCGCGCACCGACGTGCGCTCGGTCGTGCTGGCCGCCGTCGAATCGCCCGCGCAAGCGCTGCAACTCTTCGAGATCCTGTTCGAACAATGCGGCGCGCGCCTGCAGGCGTTTGAATTTTTCACCGGCGATTGCCTGGACCTGGTGCTGACGCACGCCGAGGGCGTGCAGGAACCGTTCGAACAGCTCTACCCGGCCTACGTGCTGGTGGAACTGGCCGACACGACGGACGAAACCGCCCTGAACACGCTGCTCGAAAACGTCATCGGCACGGCGCTGGAACGCGGCCTGTGCCTGGACGCCGCGGTCTCGGCGTCACTGGCGCAGTTGCAGACGCTGTGGAAGCTGCGCGAGGAAATCTCCGAAGCCCAACGCGCCGACGGCCCGCACCTGAAGCACGACGTGTCGCTACCGATCGAACGCATTCCCGACTTCATGCAGACCGCCGAAGCCCGCGTACGCGCGCTGTACCCCGACATCCGCCCCTTCATCTTCGGCCACTTCGGCGACGGCAACCTGCACTACAACCTGTCCCGCCCGGCAGGCGCAGACCGCAACTGGGTCGCTGAGCATGGGGCGGCGATCACGGATGCGGTGTTGGATGAAGTGAATCGGTATGGCGGGAGTATTTCTGCCGAGCATGGGATCGGGCAGTTGAAGCGGGAGCATTTCTTGCATAGCAAGGATGCGGTGGAGTTGCGGTTGATGCGGGAGATCAAGAAGGTGATGGATCCTGCGGGGATCATGAATCCTGGGAAGTTGTTGTAGGCGGTTTTGTGGGTTTTATCTTCGTAGGTTGCAGCAGATCTTTGTAGGATGCATCAGATCTTCGTAGGTCATATCAGATCTTCGTAGGTCGCCCGACGCCGCGGTCACCGTGGGCACGATCGCCCACGATTGCGGTCCGGAGCCTTCGCTCCGGACTGCCCCATCCTCATCCTCGTCCTCGCCTGCGGCGACTCCTACGGATTCCGTCGGGCGCATCGACGGCGCTCGCGCCCACGGTGACCGCGACGCCGTGCTGCGAGGGTCTTTGGTTTGCGCGCTGCAAGACCTGTGGTCAGGGCAGGGGATCTGCGAGGCCGCCGAATTGCTGCCGCCCGGGCGGCGGCAATCGGCATCGGAGCCGTGGGACGTCGTGGCGGTGGGCGCTGCGCGATGGTGGGGATCGGTTTGCTAATGGTGCTCGCCGACGGGGGAGGGGCCGTGATGGGCGGCGCGCGTCGACGGTCGGGAGTGTCATAAATTTTGTGTTTGGGGCCTAACATGTTGCTCAAGGAGCATGTATGGCTACCAAGAAAAAGACACCGCTGAGGGAACTGCCGGCGATTCCCGCCGAGCTGGTTGATCAATTCGTCAAAGGCCCGATGACCGCCGAGGCGGTGCAGGACCTGTCGATGGCGTTCAAGAAG